>VBMA01000018.1 GCA_005878985.1 Methanobacteriota archaeon | reverse complement strand
CGAGGCTCTTGTCGTGGTACTTCAGGGAGGGTTCGTGGCGGCCCATCTTGTTCAGCGCGTTCCCGATGTTGTTCCACGCGATCTCGTATCGAGGATTCACCTCGAGGGCCCGCTCGAAGTACGGGATCGACTGTTCGTATCGACCGAGGTTGTACAGCGCGTTCCCGAGGTTGTTCCAGAGGACCTCGTCGCCGCGGTCCATCTCAATCGCCTTCTCGTACGCGGTGACGGCTTCCTCGAGGCGGTTGATCCCGTGGAACGTGTAGCCTCTGTTGTACCACGCTTGCTTGTACCGCGGGTTGATCGCGAGGGCCTTCTCGTAGCAGGCCAGGGCCTCTTCGTGGATGCCGAGCATGAAGAACGTGAAGCCTTTGTTGTTCCACGCCTCCTCGTTGTTCGGGTCCGCCGCGATCGCGCGGTCGTACGCCTCCACCGCCTCCTCGTACCGCTCGAGGGCGTACAGCGCGTCGCCGAGTCCCGTCCATGCGCCTCCGTCGTGCGGATCCTGGGCGGTCGCGGCGTTGTATGCGTCCACGGCTTCGTCGAACTTGTTCAACTCCTCGAGGAGTTGTCCCTTACGGGTCCACGCGACCGCGTTCGCGGAATCCGCGCGGACGAGGGCCTCGTACGTTTGCAGCGAAGGCTTTGCCCGGCCCAGTCTCGCGAGGACGAGCGCCTTGTCGTACAGCGCATCCGCGTACGCGGGCTTGATGGCGAGCGCCCGGTCGTAGGCGACGAGCGCTTCCTCGAACTGGCCGAGTTGCGCGAACGCGTTCCCGAGGTTGTACGCGGCGATCTCGTACCTTGGGTTGCGCTGCAACGCCCGGGTGTACGCCTGAATCGCGTCCTCGTGGCGGCCGAGCCCATCGAGCGCCACGCCGCGGTTGTTCCAGATCACCGGGTCCTCGTAGCCGAACGCCGCTGCACGGTCGTACGATAGGAGGGCGTCCGAGAACTCGCGGGCGTCGCAATGCGCGTTCCCGCGCAGGAATTCCGCCTCGCCCCGGGCCAGATCCGCCATCGGCGGGACCGTCGCGAGCGCGAGGGCTAGGGGAACGACCATCCGGCGCTGCTCAGGGCCGGTGCGGTTTTAAAGGTTCTGAGGTGGCCCTCACGGATGAGAGCAAACGCGAACGAGGTCGTCGCTTTTAAGTAGAGAATGCCCCTTGGACGGAGTTTAGGGGAGACGCATTGTCGACGATGGACACGGAGTCCTTCTCGAAGACGAAGGCGATGGAGCTTCCCCGAAACGTCGTCGTCGGCCATGATGCCTTGCACGCGGTCGGCGAGGTCTGTCAGTCGCTGAAGCTCGGGAAGCGCGCCTTGATCGTCGCGGACGAGACGACGATGAAGATCGCCGGCCTGATCGTCGAGAAGGATCTCGCGGCACGGAAGATCCGGTCCTCGGAGTTCCTGATCCCGGACGCCACAATGGAAGAAGTCCGAGAGGGAGAAGAGAGGATCCGAAAAGGGAACATCGATTTCGCCCTCGGAGTCGGCGGCGGTCGTTCGATCGACGTCGCGAAGTGCGCGTCCTTCAACGCGGGTGTGCCATTCGTGAGCGTGCCGACCGCCGCGAGTCACGACGGCGTCGTCTCGTCGCGCGCCTCGATCCAGAAGGACGGGGAGAAGGTGAGCCTCGCGGCCCAGACGCCGATCGCGGTCATCATGGACACCGGCGTCATCGCGGAGTCGCCGTTCCGGCTCCTCGCGTCGGGATGCGGGGACATCATCTCGAACCTCGCGGCCGTGAAGGACTGGGCCCTCGCGCGGAACCTCCGGAACGAGTACTATTCGTCGTACGCCGCCGCGCTGAGCGAACTCGCCGCGCACCTCGTGATCGAGAACGCGTCCACGATCAAGCCTCGCCTCGAGGAAAGCGCGTGGTTCGTGTGCAAGGCGCTCGTGTCGAGCGGGGTCGCGATGTCGATCGCCGGCTCCTCGCGGCCGGCGTCCGGGAGCGAGCACAAGTTCTCGCATGCCCTCGACCGGATTGCGAAGAAGCCCGGGTTGCACGGGGAGCAGTGCGGCGTCGGGACGATCATGATGATGTACCTCCACGCCGGGAACTGGCAGGAGGTGCGGGACGCGCTCCTGACCATCGGCGCACCGACGACGGCGCGGGCGCTCGGGGTCACGGACGACGAGGTCGTCCAGGCCCTCGTCCACGCGCACGAGGTCAACAAGGAGCGGTACACGATCCTCGGAGACGAGGGGTTGACCCTTGAAGCGGCCGAGCGTCTCGCGAAGATCACGAAGGTCGTCTGAGGCCGCTCGGCCAGGCTAGCGAAGGACGCCGAATCGATCGACCGACTCGACGAGTTCGTTCGCATAGGCCGCGACGTCGATCTGGAGATCGTATTTCCGGAAGTACATTTGAAGGGCCGCGAGTCCGGTCTCCAGGACCGCTCGCGCTTCCGTCAGCCGGATCCACGGCGACGCGCCCGCGCGGTCCACCCGGATGGCTTCCGAGAAATCGATCACCCATGGATCGCCCTCGTGGACGAGGATGTTGAAGGCGCTCAGGTCGCCGTGGACGACGCCGGCGCCAATCAGCCGTCGGACCGTATCGAGCACCTGGTCAAGGAATTCTCCGGGCTCTTCGAGCACGACATCCTTCAGGCGCGGAGCCGGCCCGTTCTCCGTACCGAGGTACCGCATCGAGAAACGGTTCTCGACGCGACGGGCGGGCGTCGGCACCTTGACCCCGCCTTTCCAGGCCTGCCGCATCATCTCGTACTCGTGCGCGGCCCGCCAGCCCATCGAGTCCTGCTTGACCGGTCCTCCCCCGCGGTGCGAGGTCCGATAGAGCCGGTACGACTTGATCGCGAGCGGCGCGCCGTTGTACCGCGCGAGGTAGACGTTCGCTTCCTTGCCTGCGCTGATCAGGCCCACGACTTCCGTCGCGAGGCCCGCGGACAGGATCGCGTCCACGACGGACCGGTAGTCCGGTTCCTCGAGGGACAGCTGCCCGGAATTGATTCGCCACTGGACGCTGGCGTCCAGGTAGGGGCGGTTCGGCATCGGTTTGTGTGGTTGGGTTCATGGAGGCGTTCACAAGGCGAGCGCACGAACGCCGGGACGCCGAACGGCTCAGGCGGCTCCCGGCGCAGTTCCGAAAACGATGCAAGACATCATGCCGGGAACCTCCTGGTCGACTCGACCGTCCTGTGCCATGGTCGCGTCCACCTTCAATGTATCGACGTCGGAATCCTCGGTCGGCGTGGCCCCGTGGAACGGAGACCCTTAAGCCGCGCCGCGCCTTAGGTCCGACCGAGGCCCTCGTCGTGGTCCAGATCACGCTCGTCGGCGAGAGGCAAGCACACGTGGGCCACGAATTCGTCTACCGCGGGCCGCAGCCCGAATGCAAGCCTTGTAAGGTCCGCAGCGCGTGCCTGAACCAGGATCTTGGCCGTCGGTATCGGATCACGCGGGTCCGAGACGTCTCGCATCCATGCCTCCTGAACGAAGAACGCGCCCGGGTCGTCGAGGTCGAACCGATCGCGCCGGACTGCAGTCTCTCGGCCCGGGCCGGAATCGAGGGAGCCGTCCTGGTGTACGAGAAGATCGTGTGCTCGAATGGCGCGTGCCCGAACTTCCGCCTCTGCCATCCCGTCGGCGTCGAGCCGGGGACGCGGATCCGGGTCCTCGAGGTCGGCCGGGAGCTCGATTGCCCGCTCGGCTATTCGCTCGTATCCGCGAAGGTTTCGTACGGCAATTGAAAGGGAACTCCGATGAAGGCGTCCCTCCCGAGGCGGATGACCCTCCACGCAATCGAGGCCGCCGCCTTGATCCTCGGCTATCGCGTGAAGCGCGAGCCGTTCGACGTCGTCGCGTTCCGCGGCCTGTACGACGGCAAGCGATTCCACATGCGCCTGGAGACCCACGGGCTCGAGCGCGTCCCGAAGGGATCGGAGATCGACCTGCATGTCGATTTCATGCGGGACGTGACCGCGTTCCACGGATCCAGGGCGGAGTCGGACGAGATCGCCTTTGAGATGGCCCAGCTCCTCGGCGCCCTGAACGCGCAGGATCCCGAACGCAGCCGCCCGCGGGTGCGCTGCCCCGACTGTGGGAAGGAGTTCGGCCAGGAGGCGTTCCGGGCGCACCGGAAGGTCGTCCACGGATACTAGACGATGTCCCGGCCGTACACGGTCCGACCGCCCGTCCGGAAGCCCATTGATTTCCAGAACGCGGCCGCGGTCGTGTTCGCAGGCGTCACCTCGAGGTCGATCCGCTCGACGCGCATCGCCTTCGCCTCATCGAGGAGGCGCGTCGCCAGGGCCCGCCCGACTCCCTTCCGACGCATGGCGGGATCGACGAAAAAGTCGTTCACGACGAGGAGCCGGCCCTCCTCCGCCGACGGGGAATAGACCGCGAGGGCCACGCCGACAACCGCGCGCTTCTCCCGCGCGACGAGCACGACGCCACCCACCCGGTTTCGCATGACCTGCTCGACGGCCCACGTGATCCGTTCGGTCCGCGGCTTCACGCCTTCGGAGGTGAGGTAGGCGGCGATGAGGCGTTCCACGTCGAGGCGGTCCGTCGGATTCGCGCGCTCGATGAGGACCATCGGCCGCGGGCACTGCCGCGACGAGCATAAGCGTTTGGGCGTTCCGTTCCGCCGCTCTTCATGGGAGAGACGCTTGCTTCCCGCGGGCTCGGGATGCGAACTTTCGGATCGCGCGGCCGAGCTGCATCCGCTCGTCGCTGGTCCTCACGAACGGCTTGCGTCGAGGATCGATGGGGCCTCCCACGAACGGATCGTCGGGGAATCGGGGGTAAAGGTGGACGTGAAGGTGCGGGATCGTGTTCCCATGGATCTCGTAGTTCATTTTGACCGGGGACAGCAGATCCGAGAGCGCTTTCGCCACGACCATGACGTCCTGCCAAAAGGCGAGTTGCGTGGACGCGGGCAATTCGAAGGGTTCCACGACGTGGCGCTTTGCGACGATCGCGACGTAGCCCGGCAGTGGTGCCCGCGGCGGCGCCGCAACCCAGGCCGTCGGAAGGATCGCCACGACGTTCCTCGGGCGACCGCGTCGGCAAATCGGGCACCTGTCCTTCTGGCGGCGAGCGGCCCAAGCGGCTCGGTTCCGCCACGGGGTTCCGCCAATCGATCGGGTCAATCGAGTCCCTCTAGAACAGAACGACCCTGACGACGTCGCCCTTCTCGATCAAGTCGACGTTCGCGGGAATCTCGATGTAGCCGTCCGCATGAGCCATCGACGTAATCGCGCCGCTCTCCTTGTACGCGGGAACCGCCTGCCCATCGACGATGCGGACCGTGTGGAACTCGACGCGACCGATCGTCGAGACGACGCGCTTCGCGAGCGGCACCTCGACAATCCGTTCGTACGGCGGCGGGAGGCGCGCCATCCGGCAGAGCATCGGCGCGAGGATCAGGTAGCAGTTGCTCAGACACGATGTCGGATAGCCGGGCATCCCGAGGACCGCCTTCCCATTGACGCGTCCGAGGACCGTGGGCTTGCCGGGCTTCACCGCGATCCCGTGGAACAGGAGCTCGCCCATCGACCGCAGCACGTCGACGATGATGTCCTTCTCGCCGACGGAGGATCCGCCCGAGAAGATGACGAGATCGTTCGCGAGCGCTTTCTTCAACGCGGCGCGGAGGGACTCGAGGCGGTCCGACACCCGGCCCAGGGAGACGGGATCGCCGCCGTTCTCCCGGACGACGCTCGCCATCGTGTGCGAGTTGATGTCGTACACCTGGCCGGCGCGGATCGGTTTGCCGGGCGGCACGACCTCGTCGCCGGTCGTGAGAATCGAAACGCGAGGTCTTGCGTAAACGCGGGCGCGGGGCATCCCGATCGCCGCGAGCGCGCCGACCTTCGCGGGGGTGAGGACCTCTCCCTCACCGACGACTAGCGATTTGCGGGCGATGTCCTCCCCGCGACCGGAGACGTTCTCCCCCGGGTGGACGGGCGAGTAAACCTTGACAAGATCCCGCTCGCGTTCCGTGTCCTCGACCATGACGACCGCGTCGGCGCCCTTGGGGAGCGTCGAGCCGGTCGCCACCTCCGTGCAGCGGCCGGAGGCCACCCGCTTTCGCGGGACGCCGTCCGCGTAGAGCGTCTCGATCCGACGGAGGGTCACGGGCTTAAATTTCCCCGCGGGAAACGTGTCGCGCGCGACGACGGCGTAGCCATCCATCCCGGCGCGGTCGGCGAGCGGCACGTCGATCGACGAGTGGACATCCTCCGCGGAGACGCGACGGAGGGCGTCGAGGATCGGGACGGTTTCCTTCCGCTCAATTGGGCGGACGAGATCCATCGCGATGTGCATCGCCTCCTCGAGGGAGATGAGCGCCTTCAGCGGCCGCATCCCATGTCCATCGTGCGACCGGTCCTCGTGAGCATGGACGCGGGCGGTCAATGGCCGATCACTCCGACCGCGTGTCCCAGCTCCGGGACGATGAGCTTCTCCAAGGCAAGACGGCAGGCGTCCGGGGATCCGGGCAAGCAGAACACGAGTCGACCGTGGTACACGCCCGCGATCGCGCCGGACATCATCGCGGAGCTGCCGATCTCCGGGTACGACAGGGAACGGAAGAGCTCGCCGAACCCCGGGAGCGCCTTCTGGAAGAGAGGCTGGAGAGCCGCAATGGTGACGTCGCGCGGCGCGAGTCCCGTACCGCCGTTCGTGATAATCGCGTCGCAGGTCCAGGAGGCCTGCTCGACCGCGTCGACGATCTGCTTCGCCTCGTCCTTCACGATCGCGTGGAAGAGGACCGTGTGACCGGACCGGAGAAGGAGATCCCGGACGAGCTTCCCCGACTCATCCGTCTCCGGGGTGCGGCTGTCCGAAATCGTGATGACGCCGCATTTCACGGACGTCGGAGCATGTTCCTTGTGTTTCTGCGGGACCGACATCGGATCGACGCGGAAGGAAGACCGGCGTGGGTCTAAAGTTTCGTGGTCTCATATTAACCTTAAACAAGGTTGCCTTGGCCGATGAGCGAAAGAAAGTTCGTCCGATGGCCTCCGACCACTCAGGCAGCCAACCCGAGAAATGGCGCGACCCGGTGCGCCACCGCGGGATCGTCCAGCGAGGCGGCGAACGCGGGCCACGAATCGAATGGCCTCGCGCGGACGATGCGGGCGGCGCGCTTCTCCCCGATTCCCGGGAGGGCGCAAATCGCCGCGAGTGGGGCACGGTTCACGTCGAGCGGGTACTCGATCGCGGTGAGGGATCGCTGGCCGTGGCTCGTCACGCGAACATCGACGAATCGATTCAACGCCATGTCGTACGGGAGGCCGACGAGGATCGGATACGTGCCGATCTGTCGGCCATACGTCACGTGGCCGTCCTGAATCTCCAGGAACACGTCTCGGAGAATCGTGCCTTCCGGGATCACTCGCTGCAGCATCTCATGGTCAATCGAGGTCCGTACGGCCTCCTTGAATCTCCGGAACTCGCGATAGAGGCCGGTCGGCTCGAACTCGCGGCGCACCGGGCGGACCTGACGGATGTTGATCCGGCGGACCCATAGGTCGTCAGCAAGGATCCGCTTCAGGAACGCGAGATTCAGGTCGAACGTATTCTTCGACTCCCCTTCAAGGCCGGCGACGAAGTTGAGCCCGGGGAGAAGGCGGGGCATCCCATTCTCGCCCCGTTCGCGACCGATGGCGTTCACCATCCGGATCGCCTCGAGGCATCCGTCCGCATCGATGTTGAGGTTGTTCGCCTCGGTGACGCGGGGATCCGCCGACTCGAGGCCGAACGACAGACTGGTGCCGGGAGTCGCGTGGGCCACCAGGTCCCGCATCGCCGCCATCGCCTCGTCCGGATGTGCGATCATCATCGCGGGATCGCCGTTGTCCGTGTGCAAGACCTTCAGGTCCGGCGCGGCGGTCCGGATCCCACCGAGCAGCTCGTGGATCGCGGATACGTTGATCTCCGGGGTCGCGGAGGACCCCAAACCGATTGCTTGGTAACTGAAGAAGTCCGCTTGTCCTCCGAGACGGAAATTCACCGCGCCGAGCTCGGCGAGCCGGCGGACCTCTCGCAGGACGCCGGCCACCGGCCGGAACCTCGGCTTGCCGTACATCGGTTCGATACAGAACGAGCAGCCTTTGTTGAGATACCGCACACAGCCTTTCGAGGTGTCGAGCTCGACGGTCAGCGGATCCGGGAAGTCGGGATGGGACCGGACCACGTCTGCACCGAGCAGCGCCCAGCGATCCCACTCCTCCATCGTGCGATCGCGGTGCGTCCATTCTCCGGTCGTCAGGTGGTCGTAGACCGCCGTGTCGATGTCCCGCAGCGCGACCCAGTCGAACGGCTCAACGAGCGCCTCGTCGTAATAGCGGAAACGGGCCAGCGGGCCGCCGAACACTCGAGGACCTTCAAAGGCGTTCGCGTGATGGACGATTTCCCGCTCACTGATCGGCAGGCTGCGGAGGTACTTGCCCGGGACGATCGGGCCCGAGATCAGGACGAGCAGGTCGCCGCTCAGCCGATAGCCCGCGCGGACTTGGTCGACGGTCACGTACTCCGAGGTGTGGCCGGCGTCGTGGACCGCGCCCGAGACGTACCGTGGATACGGCGAGATGTATGGCGGCACGCCGAAGTTCGACGGCTCGTCGACGTAGCCATCGAGGATCACGACCCTCATGGGCCGGAATCCATGCCGCGGCAGCGATAAAAGGGCTTCGCCGTCTTGCACTGCTTCGTCGTTGCCGATTACTTGCTGCCCCACCGACCAACGAGGATGATCAAGACGATCATGAAGATCGTCAGAACGAGGGCGGTCACGATTCCGATGACCAGGCCCACCGCATCTTTCGGAGCGGTCATCGGGGCCCCAGTGAGGGCGAGTCCACCCAAGACCACGTTGCTCCAAACGAGCGCGATCACGAATCCGAATGCGGTCCCGAGCGATGTCGAGATCGTCTTGCGCACTTCCACCATCGAGATTTTTCGATCCTCCGTCAAAGTCATTCCCCGGTCCGGGATGGACGGACGGATTCTAAGGCCTACCGCCTCGGTCGGTGGCTTTCTCCTTGGCCACGACCCGGACGGATTCGATCGTGGCACTCGGATATTGACCCTTCGGGTCCTTCTCGAGCGATTTCACCATGTCCCAGATCGTCAGGAGGGCGACTGTCACGCCGTAGAGGGCCTCCATCTCCACCCCGGTCTTGTACGTCGCTTCGACGGTGGTCGTTACGACGACGCGGTCCGCGCGCACGTCGAACGTCACGCTCGCGGCCGTGATTGGAATCGGATGGGTGTGCGGGAGGACCTGCCAGACGACCTTCATCGCCTGGAGCGCGGCGATTTCCGCCGCCGCGACCACGTCGCCTTTCTCGACCCGTCCCGACCGGATCGCGCGAACCGTACCCGGCTTTAGCCGAACTACGCCGGAAGCGACTGCGCGTCGGTGGACGTCGGCCTTCGTGCCAATGTCGACTATCTTCCCCACGCGACGGGGCCACGGTGGAGACGGGCGATAAACATTCGCGAACCCGGCGAACGTTACGGACCCCACGTAGGGTTTTCCCCGGCCCTTTGGAGAACTTCTCGAAGGTGGTCGGATTGATTGTTAGAAGGATCTGTGAGCCCGGTAATCACGAGCGTGGTCAGAGGCTGAAGGCGAGGGCTTAGACCCGCACGGGAACCGGGAACTCCCGGCAACAGCCAAATGCAGATACCGCGATCGAGTTCAAGCGAAACCTGCGTATTGCGGAGCCAACGGGATTTGGGGCCCGGGCGGGTGGGTCGTGCGCTAAGGCCCGCGTCCTGCAGCGCGGTCTGGATCTGCGGAAGGAGCTCCTCGAGACGTCGCGGGAGGCGAATCCACCATGCACCTCGCCATCCCGAGTTAGGACCTGTGAAGTACAGCACCAGGCCGAAAGGGATTCCAGCGAGAGCTAGGACAAGGAGCGGGACCAGCCACAAGCGGCCTCCAAGCTCGAAGCTCACTGCCGTCGCGAGGAGGAGAAGTCCCGTAGTCAGAATCGCCGCAAGGAGCACCCGTCGAGCGGTAATCGGATTGTTGTATCGCCACCTCGACATCCCAAACCGTGCGCCAGGAACGGTCACTTCGATCCTTCCACGAACGTCCGTTGTCCGGATGAGCATTAGCCTCCTGACGTGATGATTCAGCATGGCGTCCTTTGTCAACGGACCGCGTGCGTCGAACGCCGTTTCCGTGACGCGCCACGCGCGCGCGCAAGGGACGTTGTCAAATCGTGGCGTCCGACGCGAAAAGGATTATCTACGATGCGAGGGCGTCCTGCGACCAGCGTGCGGAAAGGGATGCGCGCACGAAGGGATGGGAAGGGAGACCGCTCCGCGGGCTCCCGGAAAACGATCCTCTCGCCGCGACATCGCGACCTGCGCGACACGACACGCGAAGGAGAAAAGGAGAGGCGAAACATGATACGGCGAAAGACAGCGGTGGCCGTGCTCATCGCCGTGATCGTGGGGGCGGCATTCGCCGCCTACACGTTCCGGCCGCGGGCGACAAACTCGAGCGTCGCCGTGAACGAGCCGGGCACGGACAACGGAAATCCGGGGGGCGGCACGACACCGAGCACCCCGGCAACGCCTCCCGCGAAAGCGAGCGAGGGACCGAAGCATGCGATGTGCGTCCACGAGAACGACCACATCCCCGACAATGCCCGGGTCCACGGGGCGAACTGGTACCGGTTCTACGACCGGGCCGCGTGCACTGCCCTGCAGTCGCTCGAAGATTTCGTGTCGATTTTCTAGACACGTCGCGGGACTGAAACCCCTTACCCCCTCGCGGGGGATCGTGGCGCGGGGTCGGAACGACCCCGGCCGTATTTCTTAGGGAACCTTCCGACCGCCCTCGGCGACCTCCAGAAGATCCTCATGGCCGACGAGCCCGCCGCTTTGCCGGACCGGCCTCGGTCTTCCAGATCGGGACGATCCGTTTGACTTCGTCCATGACCCAGGAACATGCCGCGAACGCCTCGGACCGATGGGCCGCCGCACATGCGATGACGACGGAGTCCCCTCCGACCGGTACCCGGCCCGCGCGGTGCACGATCGACAGCTCGAGGATCCCGAACTTCTCGCGCGCGCGCTCGCCGAGCTCCGTCAAAGTGCGCACGGCCATCGGCTTGTAGACCTCGTAGTCGAGGGCCCGCACATCCGGATCGGCGCGGACCGTGCCGAGGAAGACGACGATGGCGCCGGCGTCATTCCGGCGTACGCTGTCGACGACCGCCTCGACATCGATCCGATTCCGTTGGATCTCGATCATCGACGGCCTCCGCTCACGGGAGGCAAGAGGGCGACCTCGTCCCCTTCCCGCAACACGACGTCGAGTCGTACGACCTCGTGGTTCACCGCGAGGACCATGCTCTTCTCGTGGCCGAGGAGCCGCGGGTACTTCGCGAGGACGGCCTCGACGAGCTGCCCGACGGTCGTGCCGTCCCGGAACGTCCAGGCGAGTTGCCCCTCGCCCACGATCTCGCGGTACGTCGCGAAGAGCCGCACCTGAATCTGCATCGCCGGGATTCCGATGGCCTCGGCCGGCGATAAGGACTTCGCGTCACTCCGGCAACGCGCGGGCGAGGACTTCCGCGCGCTTCCGACGGATCTCCGAGGTGACGCGCTCGAGATACGCGTCCAGGGCTTCGGTCAGTTTCGCCCGGGCCGCCTCGGACCGCGCCGCCCCGAGGTATCGGAAGGCCTGGACCCGACGACCGCCCCGCTCCTCGTAATGCCAGAAATACAGGTACGGCCGCCCGCGGATCGACTTCGTCGTCACGCCACAACCGATCTGCACGGCTCCCGCATCGCGTTAACCTTACTTAAGGTTAACCGGTCGATCGACCGCATTCCATCGCAGGTGGCCCGCCCCTTGATTTCCACTGGAAACGTTCATGGCGGTCCGGCCCCTTCGGAGGGCCGTTGGACGTCCTCCTGGTGTCCCTCACGGCCGACGTGGGAGAGATCTCGGCCCTCTTGGCGTCCGCGGGCCATCGAATCCTCGAGACGATCGTCCAGCGGCGCGACCGTCCGGACAGCCGGACGTTCGTCGGCCGCGGCAAGCTCGAGGAGATCCAGGCCCGGGTCGACGCCGGCGGGATCGCCGCGGTCGTCTTCAACGGCGAGCTCCGGCCCACGATGCATTACCAGCTCGAACGGGACCTCGGCGTCGAGTGCTACGACCGCCTGCGGGTCCTGCTGGAGCTCTTCGCCCAACGCGCGTCGAGTCGGGAAGGGAAATTCCAGGTCGAACTCGCGCTCCTTCAATACGAGGTGCCCCTGCTCCGCGAGTGGATCCACGAGGGCGACGTCGGGGAGCGTCCCGGGTTCATGGCGGGCGGCGAGCTCCGCGTCGACGCGTACTATGAGACGGTGAAACGGCGGATCAAGAAAATCCGGGACGAACTCGAGGCGATCCGTCGGGAACGGGCCGTGCGGCGATCCGTCCGGAAGGAACGGGGCTATCACCTTGTCGCCCTCGCCGGATACGCCAACGCGGGCAAGTCGTCCCTCTTGAACGTCCTCGCCGATGAACGCGTGGTCGTGGATGATCGGATGTTCTCGACCTTGGCGACGACGACCCGCAGTCTCACGGGGACGCGCAAGCGGATCCTGCTCACGGACACGACCGTTCTGGATGGTCGAGGCGTTCAACGCGACGCTCGAGGAGATCCTCCAGGCGGACCTCGTGCTCCTCCTCGTGGACGTCGCCGATTCGGAGACGGAAATCCAACGGAAGGTGCGTTTGGCGGCGCGCACGCTCTTCCCGAAAGTCTCCGCCGATTCGGTTCGCCCGGTTCTGACGAAGGCCGACCTCCTTCCGGACGACGAGATCGAGGCGAAGGTCCGCGTCCTCGCCGAGTCGGAATTCCATCGGACGCCAATCGTCATCTCGACGCGGACCGGACGGGGACTCGACGAGCTGAGGGACACCATCGCCCGCGCGTTCGCGTACCCGATTGAAGTTCATCTCGTCCTGCCGCAGGACGCCGAGGCCGGAGGCAAGCTCCACTGGTTGTACGAGCACACGGAGGTCGTGTCGGCCGTTCATCGGCCCGACCGCATCGAGGTCGTCGTGCGCTGTCGGCCGCGCGACCGCGAGTCCGTCGAGCG
>VBMA01000094.1 GCA_005878985.1 Methanobacteriota archaeon | reverse complement strand
CGACCTGGAAGCGTTCCAGCATCCCAGATCTATGGGGCATTAGCCTCAGTTTCCCGAGAGTATTCCCCACCTGAGGGCAGATTATCCGCGTGTTACTGAGCCGTCCGCCGAGGTCTTGCACCTCTCGACTCGCATGTCTTAAGCGAACTCCCATAGCGGTGCCCGCCGGCAGGATCAACCGGAGTTGATCGTGCACGACGCACATTATTGCCATCTAAAGGAATCTTGGCGAGGTAGCTCGAACATACCTCTGCCTTGATCGCGAACGTCGGGTTCGAGAGGGCACGCACCCGGCAACGGATGCGGGTTTCTCAAACCTCCACAGTGTCGGCCACATCAGAATGAGGCCCGTCACAAATCGGGGCCTTCGCCGAAGGCGGCCACCACGGACTCGGGCGACGGTGACTCGAATAGTTTCGTCGCCTTTTCCGAGTCTTCCAACAGATACCGGAGCGGGATATATGAGTCTTTCGACACGACCGCTCCCCAGGTACTCTCGGTCCACAAAGTGGAGTCAGCAGTGTCCGTGCACCGCGCTGAATGATTGCGGACTCATGGTCCCCACGTATGTTCTCCGACGAAACGCCACAGCATCAGGATCACGCCGAGCGCCTGCAGAATCGAGAGGAACAGGAGGAGGGCCCAAATCCTCCCTACGGTCGCGCGTCGAATGAAGACGGCGTAGAACAGGACCTGCAATGCGAGGAACGGCCACAAGTCCGCCATCGAATTGTATGCCGCTCCGTCGAAGGGGAACAGCCGCAACGACCAGCCCAACAGCAGGAAAGCCACCGAGAGCACCTGGAGGACGAAGCCGATAAACAGGGTGCGATTCACGCCCAAGCGAACCGCCATCGTCCGGATGCCGAACGCGCGGTCCGCCGCGTAATCCGAGGCCGTGGTCGGCGCGTAGAGCGCGCCGAGGAACAGGGCCATCGTTCCGATGAACCACCATGGGGCGGATTCAATCGGACGGATCAGGACCCAACCGGCGAGGGGGCACAGGACGCCGAAGCCGACCATGTTCGTCAGCAGATCGAGTCCGGCGACCCCTTTCCAGTGGATACCCGGGACGGAATAGGCGAACGAGAGCGCAATGATCAGGATCGTAAGAACGAGGAAGCCTTGCGTCCCGACGACGGACGTGAACGGTCCACGCGCTTCGGCGGGATTGTACCCCACCAGGCTCCCGGAGACGTAGGCGGCGAGGACCAGGCCCATCGCCGCGAAGCCGAACGAGGCCAGGAGGAGTGTATCCCGCTCCATCAGGCCCTCGCCGATCAGCTCCTCGACGACCTGGACGTATTTTTTCCGGGGATTGACGCGGTCGGTGGTCCCCATGTCGTGGTAGACATTCAGCAGGAGCGTGAAGGTCCCGAGCAGCGGACCAACGACGATGATGCCCAGCACGACGCGGAGGTCATCGACGAACAGGTGCCGTTGCGCCGGGGCGTGCGCAAGCACCCATCCGATGTAGAGCGGCGCCACGGAGACGATCCAGAACTTGACGCCGCCGAGGCTCACAATCAATTCTGAGAGGTCGCTCGGCGACAAATGGATCGACTTCGTCGCGTACAGTTCATTCGAGGCGGCCATCGCACGGACATCGACAATCGCCGCTTGAAAATGCCCCTCGAGTCGGTCGGTTCACGCACGAATGGTCGGCATGGGCGGCTCTGACCGCAGCGCCCGCTACGCGCGACGAAATCTGGCAGGGCACGGAATGGAGCCGACACTTTTAAGGCCCCTTACCGCAACCGAAATTCCAATTCCCGACTGAGGAGCGGTACGAGCTCGGTCAGGGGAAGCTCGGCCTCTACACGAGGCTCCCGAGGTGGTCTCGATGAACGAACGGATGTGCCGTGCAGCAGTCCTCCTCGCCCTAGCCGTGGCCTTGCTGGCTCCTTCCGTCGGGGCTCTCCCGACGGTGGGCGGACCGCTCGCCTGGGGGGCCTCGGGAGCGGCCTCCAAACCGGCCGTCCCGGTGACGCCGGTCGCAGAGTCTCAGCCCTCGATTGTCCGAGACGCCGTGAACCTGATCTCGGACGGGACCTTCGACACGATGCCGGGTCCTTGGACCTACGCGAACGGGACGACCGGAGCGGTCACCGCATCCCGCGACCCGACCGCCCGCGCCCGGATCGGACACACCACTCCCGTGCTCGAATTCGATTCGATGGACAACGTAACCGGACCGACGCCCTGGACCAACGTGACGTCCGGGCAGACGCACGCGTACAGCAACTTATCCCAGGAAACGGTCGTCGGGGTGGAAGGCAACGGCTCCTTGAGGGCCAACGTGACGATACTAAAGGACAACGAGTGGGCCGGTGCGCTGCGAGATGACCCGCTCCCGTGGAACTGGTCTGGCTTCAACCGCATGGCGATCTGGATGGACAAGGCGACGTCGAATCCGCTCTCGGCCTGGGTGTTCGTCCAAGACCAAGCGGGCAGGGGCGCCTGGGGCCAGTACGCCCTGGTGACGGGCTGGTATCGATACGCCCTCGACCTCGACGCGCCGCTCAATGTGAGCGGTGTGGATTTCGTTGCGATCGTGTTCACCGGGCTGGCGGGTCCAACCGCCACGGTCTACGTCGACGACATCGTTCTGTTCAACTCCACGACATTCTCGGAGCGCGCGAGCGTGGCCCAGAGCTTCACGAAGTCAACCCCGACCGGAAGCGGGCCAAACTCGCTCCGCCTCGCCTTCGATGTCGAAACGACATCGCCGTTAGACGTCGTCTCGTCCCTTGAGGTGACGATCGGAAACACGGTTGAGTGGTCGGAAACCCCCACGGCGGGGAACCGCTCCGTGGACGTGGATATCAGCGGCGACGTCGGCTTGGAAAGCACGGGATCGTTCACCCTCACCATCACTCTGTGGCTCAACCGAACGGGATGGGAAGAGGCGTCGATGACCGCATGGATCGACAACGTCACGCTGATCATCCCGGGGACGCTCGCGCGCATCACGCTCACGCCCCAAACGGCCCTGGTCCCCGCGGGACAGACCGCCCTGTTCACCGCAGGCGGCCGGGACGCCGACGGAAATCCCGCTCCCCTCGGTGCGTTGAACTGGTCCTCAACAATCGGTCAGATCGTCCTCGTGAACGGGACCCTTGCGACCTTCCGAGCTCCGGTCCTGCCGGGGACCGGCGTGGTCTCCGCCCGGGTGGGGAACATCAGCGGGTTCGCGAATGTGACCGTCGACCCCTCGGCGCTGCCCGGCGCGCCGCCCCCCGCCACTTGGGGCGGCACCCTTTGGACCGGATTGTTGTTGATCGCCGGCGGACTCGGAGGAGTCGGAGTCGTGTGGCTTCACCGGTCCGCCAAACGCGCGTTCCGGATCGACGACCTCTTCTTGATCGATCACGCAGGCCTGCTCGTGGTCCACGCGGCGCGCCGCCGCGACGTGCTTGGCGACGAAGACATCCTCGCTGGCATGCTGACCGCTATCATGTCATTCGCCCAGGACGCGTTCCAAGCGGAAATCGGGGGGCTCAAGCTGTTCAAGATCGGCAACAAGACGGTCGCGCTGGAACGGAACGAGCACATGTATCTGGCCGCGATCGGCTTGGGCTCGATCCGGAATCGTCTGCCGACCAGCCTGCGGCACTTCCTCGCCGACCTCGAGGAACGGTACGGGGACAAGCTCCTGAGGTGGTCGGGCATGATCACGGACCTGCCCGGAATCGACGTGATGACCGAATCGTTCGCCCGCCGTGGTCGGTATCGTCGCGGCGACTGGAAGCGCGCCGCCGATCGCGAATCGGAGTGGCCTCCCCTCGAGGATCGCGGGCGGCGTGAGTCTGGAATCGATTTTATCATCGTGCCGGAAGAGCCGCTGCGGCCGGCGTAGCGTCCTACCGGGCGAGTGCCTCGAGGAGGATTACGCCGCCGACGAGGAGATACAGCGCGTATACGTCACCACCGGATGCGAGCACGATGAGCCCCGCGAACAGCGCGACGCTGCGACTCGCGTTCAAGATGAACTCCCGTGTCGCGGTGACGGCCGGGATCGAGTCCTCCATGCGATCCACGAGGATCGTGTAGATGAACGACGGCGCGACCACCGAGGTCATCGAGAGCCAGCCGATTGCGAACGCGAACGATTCGAGATTCCGTGAGAAGAATGCGAGCAGGCAAGCCGGGATCGACAGCGCCGGTCCCAGGAGCAGGAACGGACTCCGGACCTTCACCCGGTCCGATACGCGACCGAGCACCACCGCGGCGATGCCTGCCGCGAGCGAGAACAGAGCGAACAGGAGACCTAAGGTGAACGAATCCCTCGTCAGGAGGAACGAGCCCAGCGGCGTCGCGACCGAGAGCAATCCGTCGACGCCTCCTTGCCCGGCGAACGCAAGGGCCGTGCGCGAGCCCATCCTCCGCAGGTCGATGACGTATGAGAAGGACTCTTCGCGCCGTACGAGTCGCCGGGCGCGGATCAGATTGCCGACGAGAATCAGGCCGCCGAGAGAGAAGAGGAACGGGAAGCCGACGGTGTCGGCAAGATACCCGCCGAGGACCGGTGCGACGACGGCGACCGTCATGAAGGTCGCGGTGACGCCCGCCAACCGGCCCGCACGGTTCGCGGGACTCGTTTCCCGGACGAGCAGGGAGTTCATGGGGAGCCAGAATAACGGCAGGTAAACGCCGAAGGCGAGCCCGCCGAGCAGTACGACCCAGTTCGCCGGGAGAAATGCAAACGCGAAGTGACCGGCGGCCATCGTGCCGAGGCCGACCGTCATGCTCGTCCTCGCGGCAATGCGGCGTCCACGCGCCATCAGGAGGACCCCGAGCGCCGCGGTGAGAAAGGCGATGACCCAGAGGAGCGTGGCGACGCGGAAGTCGAGCGGTTGCGGTCGGCTCACCAAGTAGACAATCCAGAAACTGCCGGTCATCTGGTTCCCGAACGATTGCATCGCGACGAGCCCGAGCAACTCGCGGTACCGGAAACGCTGCGAGATGCGAAACGGTGGCGGGGCCGGCGGGGCGGAAACCATCCAGGCCGCACCGACCGATGCCCCCGTACAAAGAGACTTCGTTTCGAGTTTCGCGTGTCAGTCGAAGAGGCGAGTCCTGGCAGTCGGCGGCGCCCCGGGTCCAACGCGGACAGACGTGCCGATCGCTCGTCAATCCCGCTATGGTCTCGCCCGTGAACCGTCAGCGACGTGCCGCAAGAAGGGATTCGAGCAGATCCAGGATTGGTGCGACGCCCTCCGCGTTGAGCCGGGCCGAGGACGCCGCGATGCCAACCCGGATGGAAAACGCATTCGGAGGGAGCGAAGCGAACAGCGCCTCATCCGTCCAATCGTCGCCGATCGCGAGGATGAAGTCCCACGATTCCCGTGAGAGCTTCGTCGCAAAGTGGCTGCCCTTGTTCACCCCGGCGCGGCGGATCTCGACGACCTTGTTCCCCGGCAGGACCTGAAGATCGAGGTTTGCCGTCAGCGTGGTCAGGATGTCGACGAGGTCCTTTGCCGCGAGGGTTCCGGATTCCACGTCCGCCGAGCGATAGTGCCACGCGATCGAGAAATCTTTCTCTTCGAGTGAAGACCCGGGGACACGGTCGAGGAACCGCTCCATGACGGGCCGAAACCGGCCCTTCCAGCTCTCCTCGAGCGGGATCGCGGACCTCCACTCTCGGTCCCCGCGGTCGCGGACCCACGCGCCATGTTCCGCGATGAGCGTCAGAGGGAGTTCCCCGAACCACTGTTCTAATTCTTGTCGCCGTCGACCGCTCACGAGCACGACGTGGTTCGCGGGATCGGCGCCAAGTCCTTTCAGGATCCCCCACGCCCGGTCATCCGGGCGTGCGGTGTCCCGATGCGGCGAGAGGGACACGAGCGTTCCGTCGTAGTCGAGGAGCAACAGCCGTTGGGCCGCCTTCCGATACGCTTGCCGGATCTCCTTCCGATGCCCTTCCGAGAGGCCCTTCGCCGCGAGATCCTGGGATACCCGAACGGCGTCGTCGAGGCGCTCGAGGAACCGCGCCGCCCAGGTCCGGGCGTCGTAGCGCCGGAGCCGCTCTTGCATCGCCCGGATTCGCGCGGCTTGTTCGTCCAGGGGCATCGTGAGCGCTCGATGGATTGCGCCGACGACATCCTCGACATCGTTCGGGTTCACGATGAGGGCCTCGAGCATCTCTTTCGAGGCGCCAGCCATCTCGCTCAGAATGAGCACACCACGCGGCTCCTGCTTCGCGGCGACATACTCTTTCGCGATGAGGTTCATCCCATCCCGCAGGGGAGTGACGACCGCGACATCGCTCACTCGGTAGAGTGCAAGGAGCTCGTCGAAGTCCAGCTGTCGGTACACATATCGAATCGGCGACCACGCGATCGTGCTGTAGCGGCTGTTGATGCGCCCCACGCGCTCGTCGATCGTCCGTTTTAACCGCGCATATTCGGCCACTCGCTCGCGAGAGGGCACGACCGCGAGGAAGTAGGTAATTTTCCGACGCCACTCCGGATGCACTTCGAGGAATCGGCCGAACGCCTCAAGCGCCTCCGGGATACCCTTCGTATAGTCGAGGCGGGAAATCGAGAAAAGCAACTTCGAGGGCTCCAGCCCTTTCCTCAGTCGTGCGATCGAACGCGCGGCGGGAGGGCCGATCGACGTCGAATTGAACTTCGCGACGTCGACCCCGAGCGGGAACACGTCGACTTGCACCGCTCGATGGCCCGCGACGACGGTGCCGATCCGGTTGTCGAGGCCGAGGTCGCGCAGGAGGCTTCCGAGGAAGGCACGGGCGTAGTCGTATGTGTGGAAGCCGATCAGGTCAGCACCGAGCACGCCTTGGAGGATTTCCTTGTGCCACGGGAGGAGACGGAACACATCGTACGGCGGGAATGGGATATGGAGGAAAAATCCGATCCGGGCCTCGGGCAACCGTTCACGAATCAACCCGGGAAGGAGGAGGAGATGATAGTCATGGATCCAGAGCTGATCGTTCGGGCGGAGAGCACCCGCGATAGCGTCCGCGAACCTTGCGTTGACGGTGCGATACGCCTCCCATTCGGAGGCCGAGTACCTCGCGTACGTCGAGAATGAGTGGAACAACGGCCACAATGTCCCATTCGAGAAACCCCCATAGTAGAGGCGGGCCAGATTGGAAGGCAGAACGACGGGATGGCAATCGAATTCTTTCTCTAGGCGCGCGGCGACCTGCTTGGAGTCGCCAGAGGCGATCGAGCCGGGCCATCCGAACCAGCGACCTCGCAATTCCCGGTGAACGGATGCGAGGCCCGCCGCGACCCCGCCGGGATTCGGCTGAACATCGAGGCGGTGCCCGACGCGCCGAACGGTGACCGGGAGACGGTTCGAGACCAGGATAAGAGTCATGTCCGCAACGAGCCCATCATGCACCCAATGGCCGCGTAATCGTCGTGGATGGCACGATTCGATCTGATTCGGGGATACGGGCTTGTCGAAGCCGGGAGTACATCGCGCGTTATAATGCTGTCTCGCGACGGCGTTCCGATGCACCGGTCGAGCGCCACGAAGGCAGCGAAGACAGTATTTTCCCGCAGCTCGAAACGATTACGCGGATGCATCCCCGAAAGCGTTTATAGGTTGTCCCTTGATAGGCGCCGACTGCGGGGATCGCCTAGCCTGGTAGGGCGCGGGATTGCTAATCCCGTGCGCTCTGCGCTCGGGGGTTCAAATCCCCCTCCCCGCGCGGTTGCTCCATGCGCGTGCGTACGTACGATGAGATCGATCCCCTTGCGGCATTCCGACTTGGCGTGCTAACATTCGGAATTGCGTGGGATGAAGCCAAGGTGCGCCGAGTTCGGTCTCACGACCGGACGTACCTCGAAGAGTTCGCGCTGTACGCGGAGGAGCATGGCCGGGTTCTCGCCCAGGTCGTCCCTCGGCGCTTGGCCGTGAGGACGACGAGCGGAGTCGAAGAAATCGGTGGCCTCGCGGCGGTGTGCTCCCATCCGGCGGTGTGGGGACGAGGCTTCGCGCGCCGCCTCATCGAGGCGACGCACGATCGGTTTCGGGAACTCGGCATGCGCGTGTCGGCCCTGACGACGAGCCGCAACATCCGCGGGTATGGCGTGTATGCGAAGCTCGGCTACGTGGACCTCGCGCCGTTCCGACAGGCAATCCGGCCGGTGACCCGGCGCAAGAGCCCGAAGGGGTACCGACTTCGATCCGCGAGGCGCTCGGACCTGGCGACGATCCATCGCCTCTATCGAGCCCAGACGCGGCGGATGCTCGGCTGGACCGAGCGGCCGGAGCGGGCGCTCGAGTGGGCCGTCATTCGCAACCGCGAGTATCTCGACAAATATCGAATCGTGATGCGTGACACCAATGCCGTGGGGTATCTCCGCACACGTCCGCACGATGGGATCACGATGGAAGAGGTCGTCGCTCCGGACGTTCAAGACTTCCGCGCCGCGGTCGCGCTCATGGAGGCGAAGGCAGAGGCGGGAATCGCAACAGTCAACTGGATCACGGCGCGGTCGGATGCCGCGCGATTCCGGCGCCTCGGATACACGATCGACGGTCCGTTTCCCGACACCACGATGGCGGTCTCCCTCGTCAAGGACATCCGTACGACCGATTTGCCTCGACGGTTCGGAGGAACATCCGGGAAGTTCGTCCAGTATCCTACCGATGACTTCTAACGGCGATCGAGCGCCGTCATCGCTCATGAGTGTGCTCCTGAGGGATTAAGTGCTCCCGATGAGAACCACGGGGAACGGTTCAAGAAGGGGGCTCGGGGATTAGCCTTCGTCCTTCGATGCCGCGAGAGCCGATGAAGTCGAAGGTCGTCCTCCTGGGCGATGGCGGCGTGGGGAAGACCTCGCTCGTCCGTCGATTCGTCGTCGACCAGTATTCGGACGACTACATCACGACCGTTGGGACGAAAGTCTCGAAGCGGAGCCTGAACCTCGGATCGCCCCTGGCCGAGGTCGAGATGGTCCTGCAGATCTGGGATGTCCTTGGGCAGAAAGGGTACAGTGGCGTGCAAGAGACCGCAATCAAGGGCGCCCAAGGCGTCTTGCTCGTGTACGACGCCACGAACGACGAGAGCCGTCGGGCCCTGGAGGACTACTGGATCCCAGCCGTGTGGCGGCTCGCAGGGCGAATCCCGACGGTCTTCGCAGGGAACAAGTCCGACCTCGTCCCGGATCGGGTCTGGGCCGAGGAGTACATGTATTTCCTGACTCAGAAGTACTCGTGTCCCGGGATCCTGACGAGCGCGAAGACGGGGGACCGGGTCGAGTTGTCCTTCAAGGCGCTCGGGGAGCAGATCCTGCAGGCAGCCGGGCATCCGATCCGACGGATCGCGCTCGTGACACCCCCGCAGGAGCCCGTCGACCGCCTGATTCGCGTAACGGACAAGATCATGACGGACTTTTGCTACCACATGGGTGGCGTCGAGACGGGCATGCCGATCGTGAAGCGTCAGCTCGGCCTCGCCGGCCTCGATGTCCGGGCCCCGACGACGGTTGCCATCCGGACCCTCGTCGACAGGCTCGCGGCCGTCGAACAGGACTTCAAAGGTCCAGAAGAAGTCCTATCGAACCGCGAACGCCGACTGGACTGGCTCGATGGAACCGACGCCTGATACGCCGACGAACGCTAGTGGGCTAGCGGGAAGTTCTTCTCGCCCGCGCGGATCGGTACCGTGAGCCAGTTCTCCCGAGGCGGGAACGGGCACACGTAGTCCTCGCTGTACGCGCAGTACGGATTGTAGGCCAGGTTGAAATCGATCAGATACTCGTCCGTCGGCTGTTCCTCGATGTCGAGGTATCGGCACGCCCCGTAGGTCTCCTGGCCGGACGTCGCGTCGCGGAAGGGGATGAACAAGCTCTCGTCCGCGTGGTGGTGCCCGGGCTGCGGGACCGACTTGAACGCGGCGAGCCGTTGCTTCGTGCCCTCGACCTCGAACTCGAATACGCCGTACCGGATCATCTCCCGGGGGACTCCCTTGGAGGTCGCGAGGACCACCCGCTGCGGGCTCGGGTCCTTGATCAGCTTTGCATGAACCCGATAGTTCGGATCGGGAGGAAAGTACGCGAGGCCCTTGAAGTCGTGACGAAGTCGATGCGGGATCGGAGACTCGGCCTCTTCCTTGAAGAAGTAGTCCTTCTCGCGACGCATCGCCTCGATCTCTTTCACATACTCGTCGGTGGAACCTTTCGGCGACATGAGCCTCCGACCGTCATCGTCCGCGATAAATGTGTTCGAGTCACATCGAGTACAGGTTCTCTTTCGCCTTCGCGAGGAGCTCCTTCTCGGTCGGGCCGAGGTGTGCCGCGGGAATCTTCGTCTCGACGAGCCCGACGATCTGAGTCGCGGCTCCAATCTTCTGTGCTTGGATTGCTTGATGGACCATCTCGGTGGCGACCCGAACTTTCAATTTCGACAGGCCGGCATCCTCGGGGGCGATCTCCAGCATCTCCTCGACGAGTTTGAGGGATTCATCGAAACGGCCGGTCTTCGCGAAAGACTTCACGGCCCGTTCGAGCATCGCGAACCGATGCACCGTGCCGGGATCGAGGGGCATGGATGCCGACAGAGTTCGTCAGGGCTTATGACTTGTGGCAGGCGGACTAATATCGAGGCATCTCGGGTTCGACCTTCTCCGCCCACTCGTCGATGCCGCCCACGAGGTTCTTCACCTTCCGGAAACCGATCTCCCGGAGGAAGTTCGTGATCCGTCCGGAGCGGACGCCGGTCTTGCAGTACACGACGATCTCATCCGCGGTGCTGAGCTCGTTCACCCGGCCCGGAACCTGGGCGACGGGCATCAGGACGGCGTTATCGAGGCGCGCGATCTCCCATTCCATCGGCTCGCGCACGTCGAGCAGGACCGGCTCCCTCCCCGCGTCGATCTTCTCTTTCAACTCCGCGACCGTGATCTGGAAATCTTCGCCGACCTTCTCCGATGCGGCACGGAGTCCGCAGAACTCTTCGTAGTCGATGAGCTCCTTGATCATCGGATTGGTCCCGCAAATCGGACACTCGGGGTTCTTCCGCAACTTGAGCTCGCGGAACTTCATTCGGAGCGCGTCGAACACGAGGAGTCGGCCGATGAGCGTGTCGCCTTTGCCGAGGAGGAGCTTAATCGCCTCAATCGCTTGAATCGATCCAACGATGCCCGGGAGCACGCCGAGCACGCCGCCTTCCGCGCACGAAGGTACGAGGCCGGGCGGCGGTGGCTCTGCATACAAACACCGGTAACAGGGCCCCCGCGCGGCGTCGAAAACGCTCGCTTGGCCCTCGAAGCGGAAGATTGAGCCGTAGACGTTCGGCTTCTTCAAGAGGACCGTCGCATCGTTCACGAGGTACCGGGTCGGGAAGTTGTCCGTCCCGTCGATGACCACGTCATAGTCTTTCAGGATGTCCAGCGCGTTGTCCGAGGTGAGGCGGGTCTCGTACGTCTGCACGTCGACGTTCGGGTTGATCTGCGCGACTCGCTCTTTCGCGACGTCGATCTTCTTCCGCCCGACGTCCTTCGTGCCATACAAGACCTGGCGCTGGAGGTTCGTCTCGTCGATCACGTCGAAGTCGACGATCCCGAGACGGCCGACGCCGGCGGCGCCGAGGTATTGCGTGAGCGGGACTCCGAGCCCGCCCGCGCCGATGATCAGGGCGGACGATTGCTTGAGCCTCAACTGCCCCGCCATCCCGACTTCGGGGAGGATCAGATGGCGAGAATACCGCTTGATCTCGGCCGGCATCAAGACGTCTTTGCGCTTCGAAGCGAGACGGTCCATCAGGGAGAACGAACCGCCGGCGATGCTCGGGACAATCGAAATCGTGTCACCTGACTTCAGAGGCGTCGCATCCTTCTGCAGGTAGCGGATGTCTTCTTCGTTCACGTAGACGTTCACGAAATTTCGAAGCTGCCCGTCCTCTGCGTACAGATGACGCCGGAGTTGGTCGAATTGGCTTACCAAGTCGCCGAGCGCTTGTTCGACGCTGGCCGCCTCGACCTCGATGGCATCGTGATTCGCGGCGTATTGACGGAGGGCCGTCGGGATGATGACTCGGACCGCTGGCATCGTCGCCTCGGTTTCATGACGGTGTTATACTTAAGGTTCGCCCCACCGCTATTTCGTATCCGAACGAAGGGAGAAGCCATGCGCCCGAGCCTGTCACGCAATCCATTAAGGTGTGTCAGCGAACGACGATCGCTTCCGACCGGAACAACCGGGCGGTTTCGTCGAACTGCCAGGCCGTGACGTCTTTCGGCTCGCCGTCGACGACGCTCACAATGACGTACGACAGCCAACTCGCCGCGCGCGAGCGATCGTATTCGGAAGGCGCGGCGGGATGATCCGGATGGCTGTGGTAGACCCCGATGAGTTCCAGGCTTTTCTTCCGCGCGTCATCGTCCGCGTGAAGCAGCTCCAGCGGATCGATGCTGTACCGTCGCGCCCGGTTCTCCGTTGCGACATTTCGCGCACGACGCGATTCCTCGATGCGCCGTGGTGCGCCGGAATGGCCGAGGAGAAATCCGCAGCACTCCTCGGGGTACGCCGCGCGGGCGTGGTCGTGAATCGCCTGAAGGACTGACTTGGGGATCTCGATCGTCACCGACCCTCCTCCCAGTATCGCTCCCCGAGGTAGCTCGTGCCCGCATCCGGGAAGACCGTTACGAGGACGCCTTCGCGGATTCGCTCGGCGAGCCGCAGCGCCGCATCCAAGGCGGCTCCGCTCGACGTCCCGACGAGGATTCCTTCCGTCCGTGCGATCCGACGCGTGGCGGCTTGAGCATCTTCGGTGGCGACGAACATTATCTCGTCCGCGAGGTTCGGATCCCAGATCCCCGGGACGAGGGCCGTCTCGAGATGCTTGACGCCCTCGATGCCGTGAAAGGGACTGTCCGGCTGGACGCCGACGAGCCGCACGTTCCGATTCATCTTCTTCAAGTAGCGTCCGACGCCGACGAACGTGCCGGTGGTCCCGAGGCAAGCGACGAGGTGCGTGACCGTCCCCGCGGTCTGCTCCCAGATCTCCGGCCCGGTCGACTCGAAGTGAGCCCGCCAGTTTGCCTCGTTGTTGTATTGATCGAGATACCGGTATCTGTGCGGCTCCGAGGCCGCGAGCGCTTTGGCGGCCCGCTGCGCGCCATCGGTCCCGTCCGAAGAGGGCGTGAGGACCAGCTCGGCCCCGTACGCCCGGAGGATGCGCTTTCGCTCCGTACTGAGGTTCGCCGGCACGCAGAGGGTCACTCGGTATCCCTCCGAGGCGCCGATCATCGCGAGCGCGATCCCAGTGTTCCCGGACGTCGCGTCCAGGAGGATCCGATCCTTCGTCAGGCCGGACCGCTCGGCGGCCCGCAACATTCCGAGCGCGGCGCGGTCCTTGACGCTGCCACCGGGATTGCGGAATTCCGCCTTGGCATACACCTGCACCTGGGGCGCCACATGGGCCGCCAATCGATCGAGTCGAAGGAGCGGCGTGTGGCCGATGAGGTCCGCAACGCGCGGGGCCTTCGGCGGCTTCGCGGCCGAACCCATGGGATCGAGTGCCTCAGGTTCCGACGTCCGCTTTCTGGCCGATGGCGAGCTTGAGCACGTGGAGAGACAAGAGGGCGCACTTCAAGCGGACGGCGCTCAGGGGAATTCCGAGTTTCTTCAGGACCGCGTCGCGGCCCAAGCCTCCGGCCTCGGCGAGCGGCATCCCCTTGACGATCGTCGTGAGCATCGATGCGCTCGCCTGACTGATCGCGCATCCCTGGCCCTCGAACTTCACCTCGGCGATTCGGTCGGAACCGTCGACCTTCAGGTGGAGGACGACCTCGTCCCCGCACAACGGGTTCGAGTCGCGCGCGTTCTTCGAGGCGCCCGCGAGCGGCCCCTTGTTCCTCGGATGCTTGTAATGGTCCAGGATCTGCTCCTGATACATGTCGTACGAGATCGACATCAGGCGAAGACCTCCTGCACCTTCTTGATGCCGGCGACGAGCGCGTCGACGTCGTCGAGATCGTTGTAGACGTAGAAGGAGGCCCTCGCGGTCGCGGGGAGATTGAACCGCTCCATGAGGGGCTGGGCGCAGTGATGCCCGGAACGGACGCAGATCCCCTCGACATCAAGGATCGAGGCGATGTCGTGCGGATGGGCGCCGTCGATCGTGAACGAGACGACGCCGGCTCGCTTCGTGACGTCCCTCGGACCGTACGTCTGCACGCCCTTCAGGCGGGCGAGTTTCTCGAGCGCGTACTCGGTCACCTCCATCTCATGGCCGCGGACCGCGTCCATGCCGATCGTCGTGAGGTAATCGACGGCCACACCGAGGCCGATCGCTCCGGCGATGTTCGGCGTACCGCCTTCGAACTTGTACGGGACGTCGTTCCACTTCGCCCATCCGAGGTGGACCTCCCGGATCATCTCCCCGCCTCCGAGCAATGGCTCCGTCGCCTCGAGCAAGTCCGGTTTCCCGTACAGGACGCCGATCCCGGTCGGGCCGAGCATCTTGTGCCCGCTGAACGCCAGGAAGTCGGCATCCAAGCTCTGGACGTCGATCGGCATGTGCGGGGCGGCCTGGGCCGCGTCGACGACGCAGATCGCGCCGACCTCGTGGGCCCGTTTCGCGATCTCCTTGACCGGGTTGATGGTGCCCAGCACGTTGGAGCACAAGGTCACCGTCACGATCTTCGTGCGGTTCGTCAGGAGGGCATCGTACTGTTCCATTTTCAGCGTCCCGTCGTCGTTCACGTCGACGTACTTCAGGACGGCGCCCTTGTGGTCTTTGACGAAGTGCCAAGGGACGTGGTTGGAGTGGTGCTCCATCACGGTCCCGAGGATCTCGTCCCCTTTCTCGATCTTGCCCTTGAGGCCGTAGCCGTATGCGACGACGTTAATCGATTCCGTCGTGGACTTCGTGAAGACGATCTCCATCGCCGATTTCGCCTGGATGAAGGCGGCGACCTTCTCGCGGGCGCCCTCGTACTCTCGCGTGGACTCTTCCCCGAGCTCGTAGATCGCGCGGTGGACGTTCGCGTTGTACCGCGAGTAGAAATCCGACGTGGCATCGATGACCTGCTTCGGCTTCTGCGAAGTGGCCGCGCTGTCGAGATAGACGAGGCGCTTGTCCCGGACGGTCCGCTGGAGGATCGGAAAGTCCGCCTTGATGGCAGGCACGTTCAACAGGACCTTTGCGGGCTTCGCCATGCCGTGCCTCCTTGCCATGACCGGCTCAATACTTGAGTCTTCTTGCGAGCGAGCGTCACCCGAGACCGCCACCCAGTTCCAGTTCGATCAGACGGTCGATTTCGACCGCGTACTCGACGGGGATCCGCCTCGTCACGACCTCGGCCGTCCCGAGGACAACCATCCGAAGGGCCTCCTCCTTCGTCACCCCGCGAGACGCCATGTAGAAGAGCATCTCGTCGCTCACCTTGCGGACGCTCCCGTCCTGGACGATCTCCGCATCCGCCTCGTCGAGTTCAATCGCGGGGACGGTCTCGGCTCGCGACTCCGCATCGAGCATCAACGAGGACCATTCGACTCTCGATTCGACGCCCGTGGCGCCCGGCGCCACCCGGACCGCGGAACGCAACGTGGTCCGACCGCCGCCGCGGACGATGCCGCGGTTGACGATCCTCGATCGGGTCCGCGGGGCCATGTGGATCATCTCCGCGCCGACGTCCTCGGACTGACCTTCCCCCGCGAGGGCCACCCCGACGAATTCCGCGGAGGCTCCGGGCCCGAGGAGATCCGCGCGGGGAATCTTCCAGGTCCGGCGGGAGCCCAGGTTCGCGTCGATCCATTCGATCGCCGCGGCCTCGTGGACGATCGCGCGCTTCGTCACCAGGTTGTCCACCTCGCGCGCGAAGTTCTGCAGGGCGATGTACCGCACGTGGGATCCCGGCATCGCAATGACCTCGATGGCGGACACGTGCAGCTGGTCTGGCGTGTACACCGGCGCGGTGCATCCCTCGATGTACGTGACGTCGGCGCCCCGATCGGCGACGATGACGTTCCGCTCGAACGGTTCGACCTTTGCGTAATCCGCCCGGATCTCCGCTTGAAGCGGAATCTCGACGTGGACACCCGGCGGCACGTACAGGAAGGAGCCGCCCGACCACAGCGCCGCGTTGAGCGCGGCGATCGGGTGATCATCGACCGCGATGGCTTTGGCGAAGTGGGTCTTCACAAGGTCCGGTTGGTCGACGAGAGCGGCCGCGAGTCCGCGGAACACCACGTCCTGCGATTCGAGTTCCTTCCGGACCGCCCGATATGCGGCTTCGGATTCTTCGAGTGCCCCGAGGCCCGGAAGGACGTCCGGTTCACGGACCTCGACGATGGAGGTTTGCCGGATCGGTTCCGTCTGGACCATCCCGTCGAAGTCCACTTCTCGCAGGAACGAAGCCCACGCCGGGACTCCGTCGGCATGCAATCGCTCCAGGGCGCGGAGTCGCAGGCGCAGCATCCAGTCCGGCTCGCGGCGCGATTTCGAGAAGTCCCGGATCACGTCGGGGGTGGGTCCCGGGCCAATCGCGATGAGACCGCCCGCCTCCTCGGAGGCGGTCCGGGGAGCGTCCGCGGACACGATCGTCACTCCAGGGAGACGGTCTCCTGCTTCCGTTCGAGGGCCGCCTCGAGGGTGTGCCAGGCCAGGCTCGCGCACTTGACGCGGACCGGGAATTCGCACACACCGGAGAGGACGGCAAGCTTTCCGAGGGACGTGTCGACGGGGTCCCCCGGACGGGCCGTGACCATCTTGTGGAATCGCTCGAAGAGGCCATGGGCTTCCGACTTGGACTTGCCCTTTACCGCGTCCGTCATCAAGGATGCGGATGCCTTCGAGATGGCGCACCCTTGACCGACGAACGAGACGTCCGCGATCGTGCCGTCGTCGAGGCGCAGGTACACCGTCACGCGATCCCCGCAGAGCGGGTTGTGACCGACGGCCGTCGCGCTCGCATCGGCGATCTCGCGGAAGTTCCTCGGCCTCTTGCTGTGGTCGAGGATCGTGTCCTGGTAGAGCTCGCGAAGATCAGGCATTCAGCGGACCTCCCTCGCAGGCGCGCGGGTCCATGAGGATAGAATCGGGCCGCGCTTCATAAGGTCTCCCCGAGGCCCGCGCCTCGCGGTAGGCGCGAGACGACCAGCTGATCGAGCTTGATCCGGACGGGGGCGACCTTGACCTGGTTGATGACGTCGACCGCGAACGCGTACGTCAGGATGTTCCGAGCCGCCTCCTCGTCGATGCCTCGGGAGCGGAGGTAGAACACCGCGTTCTCGTCGAGTTGCCCGATCGTGGAGGAATGGTTACACTTCACGTCGTCCGCGAGGATCTCCAGGCCCGGCGTGCTGTCGACGAAGGCCTCGCTCGACAGCAGAAGGTTTTTGTTCGTCTGTCGCGCGACCGTCTTCTGTGCATCCTTGCGGACGTAAATGTTCCCGTTGAACACGCCCCGCGACTTGCCGCCGAGGATGCCACGATAGAGCTCGATGCTCGTGCACGCGGGCGCGACGTGGTCGATGCGGGTGTAGTTGTCCGCCTGCTGCGTCCCCCCGGTCATGTACAGACCGTTCAGCGTGAGGCTTCCGCCGGGGGCCCGGAAGAGGGTGTGCACGTAGTTCCGCGCCAGACTCCCGCCGAGGGAGACCGAATGCGCCGAGACGGACGAATCGCGATCCTGGTGGACCGTCATCGTCGCGATGTGGAATGCGGTCTCGGCTTCCCGCTGGATCTTGTAGTGGTCGAGGACCGACGCCGGACCCGCGGCGACTTCCGTGACGGCGTTCGTGAAGGTGACGTCGGGGGCCCATCCGGCGTACGTCTCGATGACAGTCGCTTGGCTGCCCGCCCCCATGAGAATCAGGTTGCGGGGATGCGCGACGATCGGCAGTTCCCGAGACGTCGACGCGAAGAGGAGATGGATCGGCTCCCCCACGACCGTGCCCTTCGGGACTTCGACGTATGCCCCGTCGGAGAAGAACGCGGTGTTCAAGGCGACGAACGGGTCGTCCTCGAATCGGGCGTACTGCGTGAGGTGCTTCTGAAGGGTCTCCGGCTCGGACCGGAGCATCTCCGCGAGCGATGCGACGCGAACGCCTTCCGGGAGGGACCGCAAGTAGGAGAGACGCGGCGCATAGCGACCGTTCACGAAAACGAGTTGGCTCGTCTTCAGGACCCCGAACTTGAACGGCTCGAGGTTCTCGGAGACGACGCCATCCGGACGGCCGAGGATCGCGGGCTTGAAGGGCAGGCGGAGCAGGGTCGCGAGATTCGTGTACTTCCAATGCTCGTGTTTCTGGGTGGGAAAGCCCAGGGCCTCGAAGCGCTCGATCGCCTTCTTCCGGACCGCCCGCAGCCACTTGGGCCCCCCGAGCTCCTTCTCCGAGGACGCGAACTCGGCGACATACGTTTGTTTCGCGTCGACGGACACCGCCACGGTCGTCACCGGCCTCATGCGCGTGCGGCCTGCGGCGGCCTCGGGGTTTCCTCGAGGATCCAACCGTACCCGTGTTTCTCCAGATTTCGCGCGAGATCGGCGTCGCCGCTCTTCACAATCTTTCCGTCGACGAGGACATGGACGAAGTCGGGTACGACATAGTCGAGGAGGCGCTGGTAGTGGGTGACGACGAGCATCGCCCGCTTCGGGCTGCGCATCGCATTGATTCCGTTCGCTACGACGCGCAACGCGTCGATGTCGAGTCCAGAGTCGGTTTCATCGAGCACACAGAGCTTCGGCTCGAGGACCGCCATCTGAAACACCTCGTTCTTCTTCTTCTCGCCGCCGGAGAAGCCCTCGTTCAGGCCGCGTTTCATGAAGGTCTCGTCGAGCCCGAGGAGTTTCGCCTTGTCCTGGACCAACGTCACGAAGTCCATCGCGTCGATCTCCTCCCGGCCGTGGTACTTCCGGATCGCGTTGACTGCCGCTTTCAGGAAGTATGCGTTGCTGACCCCCGGAATCTCGACGGGGTACTGGAACGCCATGAACACGCCCTCGCGCGCGCGGTCTTCCGGTTTCATTGCGAGGAGGTCTTTGCCTTCGAACCGTGCTGTGCCCCCCGTGACCTCGTACGTCACCCGGCCGGCGAGGACCTGCGCGAGCGTCGTCTTGCCGCTCCCGTTCGGCCCCATCACCGCATGGACTTCGCCATCGTTGATCGAGAGGTCGATCCCCTTCAGGATTTCCTTGCCGGCGACCTTCACGTGTAGGTCCTTGATTTCGAGCATCGTCGTCCCCTCCGGTCCGCGCGGCGCGCTCACCCGACCGTGCCCTCGAGGTTCAGGCTCACGCCGATCAGTTTCTGGGCCTCGACCGCGAACTCCATCGGGAGCTTGAGGAAGACCTGCTTGCAGAAGCCGTTCACGATCATGTTCGTCGCGTCTTCCGGCGTGATGCCGCGCGCTTGGCAATAGAAGAGCTGTTCCTCCCCGATCTTCGAGGTCGACGCCTCGTGCTCCATCTGCGCGGTCGGCTCCTGGACCTGGATGTCCGGGAAGGTGAACGCGGCGCACGTCGAACCGATCAGGAGGGAATCGCACTGGCTGTAGTTCCGGGCGTTCGTGGCGCCCTTGTGGATCTGCACGCGGCCGCGGTACGTGTTGCGGCCGTATCCCGCGGAGATGCCCTTCGAGATGATCGTGCTGCGCGTGTTCTTACCGATGTGGAGCATCTTCGTGCCGGTGTCGGCCTGCTGGTAGTTGTTGACGAGCGCGACGGAGTAGAACTCGCCGACCGAGTTGTCGCCCTGGAGGATGCAACTCGGATACTTCCAGGTGATCGCGGAGCCGGTCTCGACCTGCGTCCACGAGACCTTCGAGTTCGCGCCGAGGGCCTTCCCGCGCTTCGTGACGAAGTTGTAGATGCCGCCCTTCCCGTTCTTGTCCCCCGGGTACCAGTTCTGGATCGTGGAATACTTGATCTCCGCGTTGTCGAGGGCGATCAGCTCGACGACCGCCGCGTGCAGCTGGTTCGTGTCGCGGATCGGGGCCGTGCAACCTTCGAGGTAGCTGACGTAAGCGCCCTCGTCCGCGATGATCAGGGTGCGCTCGAACTGGCCCGTGTCCTGCGCGTTGATCCGGAAATATGTCGACAATTCCATCGGGCACCGGACGCCCGGCGGGACGTAGGCGAATGACCCGTCGCTGAAGACAGCGCTGTTGAGACCTGCGAAGAAGTTGTCGTTGAAGGGTACGACGGTGCCCAGGTACTTCCGCACGAGGTCCGGATGTTCCTGGACCGCCTCGGAGAACGAGCAGAAGATGATCCCGAGCTCCGCGAGCCGGTCCTTGAACGTCGTCGCGACGGAGACGCTGTCGAGGACCGCATCGACCGCGACGCCGGCGAGGCGCTCCTGCTCCTGAAGCGGGATCCCGAGCTTCGCGTACAGGTTCCGGATCTCCGGATCGACGTCGTCGAGGCTGTTCACCGGCTTCTTCGGCTTCGGCGCGGCGTAGTAGATGATGTCCTGATAGTTGATCGGCGGATAGGTGACGTTCGACCACTTCGGCTCTTTCATCGTGAGCCAGTGACGGTACGCCCGCAGACGCCACTCGAGGAACCATTCGGGCTCGTTCTTCTTGCGGGAAATGAGCCGGACGATGTCCTCGTTGAGGCCCTTCGGGGCCGTGTCCTCATCGAGATCGGAAACGAAGCCGTACTTGTACTCCTGCTTCGCCATTTGCTCCTGGATTACGCTCTTGGAAACCATGGGTAAGGCCTCCCGTTTTCGAGAAGCGGAATGGAAACTATAACGTTGTTATATATATCTTTGGTCGTGCTTGCGGCGAATGACGTGCGACCGACGTCGCACGCGCGACTCGCGGCGGAAGACTTAAGTCGCGGGCCCGCGTTCGAACGGTTCGAGACGCGATTCGTTTGATGGCCCCCCAGCAACTGCCGCTCACCGTTACCGAAAGTGCGGTCCGACGGATCCGCGTGCTGCGGCAGAAGGAGAACAAGCCGGCCGCCTCGCTCCGCCTCCGGATCATCGCGGGCGGGTGCAGCGGGATGCAGTACCGGATGGATCTCGCAGAGGCCGCGCGGCCGACGGACATCGTCGTCGCCGAGGAAGACGTGAGCGTGTTCGTCGACCCGAAGAGCCTGACGTACCTCCAGGGGTCGAAACTCGAATGGGAGGAAGACCTGTTCGGCGGCCAGTTCAAGATCACGAATCCCAACGCGAAGCACTCCTGTTCGTGCGGCCTGAGTTTCACGATCTGAGGCGCGTCACAGCGCGTTCGCGAGCATCTCGGCGAGATCGACGATGCTCAGCGTCATGTTGCGGCTGCGGGCCACGCCGTCGAAGTGCATCTCTGCATGGGGACACGTCGTGACGAGCATCGTCGCGCCGGTGTCCTCCGCGGCATCGAGGCGGCGCTGAGCTACGCCGGCGGCCTGCTCCGGAAAGACGGCGGGGAAGCCGCCGCCGGCACCTGAGCACAAGGCGTCCTCGTGGTGCGGTAGGATCTCGAGGACCTTCAGGTCCCGGATGAATTTGAGCGCCTGTCTCGGAGGCTCGTACACCTTGGCCACCCGGGACATGTGGCACGCGTCGTGGAACGCGATCTTCTGCGGGAGCGGCTTCGTGAACGTGATCCGCTTCTCCCGGATCAGCTTCTCGACGTAGTGGGAGATGTGGAACACGCTGTACGGCGGGTTGCCGCCCCATTGCTTGTAGTCCCGCGCGAACGCCCGGTAGCATTCCGCACACGCGGTGACGAGCACCTTCGCGCCCGTCTCTTCGACGGCGTTCACGTTGTGGGGCATGAGCTCTTTCTTCGTCGTCTCCTGGTAGCCCATCCGGGCGAGAGGCGCGCCGGTGCACCATTCGTCCGGCCCGAGGATCTTGTACGGCACCTTCGCGGCGTTCAGGATCTTCACGACCGCGCGGGCGATCTGCTGCCGCTGGTAGCTCGCGACGCAACCGACCCAATACAATACCTCGGGGTTGGCCGACTGCACGGCCTCGGGCGGGATCCAGGCGCCCCGCGCTTCCGCCGGCTTGCCGAACAGGTTGTGCGTCTCCCGGACGTTCGCGAGGTACGGCTCGAGCTCCTTCCGCTCGTAGCCCGAATTCACCATCCACGCCTTGACGTCGTCCCACACGGTGTCGAAGGGAATGTCCACCGGACAGACTTCCTCGCAGGCGCCGCACCCGGTGCACTCCCACGTGTTGCGGGCGAAGTCTTCCCCCGGCTTGACTTGGCGCCGCAGGAGGAGGTCCAACGGCCCGCGCATCTCGTACTGGCGGAGGGCGAAGATTCGGCCACGCGGCGACGCACCTTCCCAGCCCGCCTCTTGGTAGGCGGGGCACACCGGGACGCAGTAGCCGCACATCGTGCACGCGTGGATGTCTTCCTGAATGGGCGGCATCTTCGCGAGGCGCGGCATTCGAATCCACCGATCAGGTCCGGAGTTCCGCGAGCTGCCGAGCCGCTTGGACCGCCTGTCCTTCTTCGTCCCGGGCCAGCTCCTCCAAGACGACTTTCGCACGGCCCCCGGCGTGGGCGGCGGACTCACCGAACAGGGTCGCGGACTTGCGTCCCGCGTCGGCCGCGATCTCCCAGGCTTTCGACAGGGAGATCTCCTTCTCGAATGCGTAGCGCGCGGCACCGCAGTTCGGGCAGGTGTTCGGCATCGCCTTCGTCTCAGCGACGAAGCCGCAAACGTAGCACTCGACTTTCGCAACGACGTTAATCGGATAGATTCCCGGCATGACGGCGGCTTCCTTGGCGCCCGACCCGGCGACGCCTTCCAGGCGCGCGAGTTGATCTTTCTTGTGGCGGCCGAGCTCTTCGAACGCCACCTTGACGCGCATCTCCGCCACGGCCACGTTGGCCAAGTCGTAAAACGTCAGGCCCTCGACGAGGACCCCGAAAGCCCGTGCAAGGGCGTCCGATTCCTTCCCACCTTTGGAGGTCAAGTACCCGGCCACCCCCAGAAACCCTGCGCACCGCTGGATACGGGGGAGAGAATATCAAGATTTGGTACTGGCGCAATGCCCAAGAGCGAAGGAATTCAGATGCCCCAGCCGAACTGTTTCTTCGCGGTCTCGGACATCATCTCGGGGGTCCACGGCGGATCCCAGACGATGTTCACCGTCGCTTCCTTGACGCCCTGAAGCTGCTCGATCTTCCGCTTCACGTCCTGGTGGATGTACGCGGAGGCCGGGCATCCGGGTGCGGTGAGCGTCATGCGGACGTCGACCTTGCCATCCTCCGGCTTCAGCTCGATGCTGTACACGAGGCCGAGGTCGTAGATGTTGATCGGGATCTCGGGATCGTAGCACTTCCGGAGGACGCTGATCACGTCATCTTTCGTCGCCATGTTCCGAAGCCTCGGGCTTCCTACGAGGGCCGTCCGATATTAACGTTCCGCTTCCGGTGCGAGGGCCTTCCGACCGGCGAAACCGCTGTCGAGCGTGTGCCACCATCCGATGGCGCGCTCGCCCCGTTGCCAGCACAGGTACCCGACCTCGTTCCCGACCCGTGCGGGAAAATCCACGAGCCCGCGATGAAGGTCCTTGAGCTCGCACCCGAGGCCATGCACGTCGTCGACGTCGGCCTGGACCGACCGTTCGAGGTCCGCCTGTTCTTGGAGCGATTCCGCGTAGGCCTCCCGATCCTTCG
>VBMA01000194.1 GCA_005878985.1 Methanobacteriota archaeon | reverse complement strand
GCCGAAGCCGTGGCGATCTTGACCTCCGCGAAGAAACTCTTCGTGTACGGCGTCGGTCGGAGCGGGCTCGCCGCGCGCGCCTTCGCGATGCGAATGGTCCAGTTGGGCATCGACTGCTACTTTATCGGAGAGACGATCACGCCGGTCGTCAGCGACGGCGACGCGGTCCTGATTGTGTCGAACACCGGCTCGACGATGAGCGCGATTCAAGTGGCGAATATCGCTCGGCGCGTGGGGGCGAAGGTGATCGCCGTTACGGGCCACCGCACCTCCAAGCTCGGGCACGCGAGTAATGTGGTCCTCTTGATTCATTCCGAGGGAGACGGGCCCGAGACTCGGCTCGCTCCACTGGGGACATTATTTGAAGACGCGACGGTCCTGTTGCTGGACGGTGTCGTCGCCCAAGTCATGGAACGACTCGGACAGACCGAGTCGGACATGCGGGGCCGCCACGCAATCATGGTCTGACCGAGTAGCGTGTGCGTATTCGCCCACGCCTGCCGCCCCTTCGGGAAGGTGCACATCGTCACGGTCGCCGACGTGGTCGGGCTCTCGCCATGGTCCCTTGACTCCCTCCCAACAAAGACCGCATGGAACGCGTGAGTCTTTATCTACGGGCCGGAATACGCGGTCGAAATGCCGGACGACTTTGTCGTCACCCCCTGGGAAGTCAAGGGGTCGGTGGACTACGACCGGCTCGTGACCCAGTTCGGGACGGAGCGAATCACCCCCGAAATCCTGGAGCGGATTCGGAAGACGACGGGCGAGCTTCATCCGATGTTGCGGCGGGGCGTGTTCTACAGCCACCGTGACCTGAATTGGATCTTGGACCGGTACGAGAAGGGGACTCCGTTCGCGCTTTACACGGGCCGGGGGCCTTCGAGCGGCATCCACATCGGGCACATGCTCCCCTGGTTCTTCACCAAATGGCTTCAGGAAAAGTTCCACGCGAAGCTGTACTTTCAGATGACAGACGACGAGAAGTACCTCTTCAAGGACTTCGATAACCTCGAGGATGCGACGAAGGTCGGTTACGACAACATCCTCGACATCATCGCGATGGGGTTCGACCCGAAGCTGACGAGCATCTTCTTGGACACGGAGTACATCCACCGTCTCTATCCGATCGCCGTGGAGGTCGCGAAACGGATCACGTACTCGACGACCCAGGCGGTCTTCGGGTTCCAAAACGCGAACAACGTTGGCGAGATCTTCTACACGAGCATCCAGGCCGCCCCGGCATTCCTCCCGACCATCGAGGCGGGCAGGGAAGTGCCCGTGTTGATCCCGTGCGGCATCGACCAGGATCCCCACTTTCGCATCACGCGCGATGTCGCCCCCAAGCTGGGGTATCCGAAGCCCGCCTTGATCCACAACAAGCTCCTCCCCAGCCTCCTCGGCCCAGGTGGGAAGATGTCAGCCTCGATCCCGGAATCGAGCATCTTCACGACGGACACCGAAGCTCAAGCCAGGAAGAAGGTGATGAATGCCTTCACCGGCGGACGAGCGACGGTCGAGGAGCAACGTCGCCTCGGGGCGAACCCGTACATCT
>VBMA01000093.1 GCA_005878985.1 Methanobacteriota archaeon | reverse complement strand
CCCGATATGGTTTTTGTGCCGCGAAAGCGAAGACCTCGGCGCGCGATGGCGCCCCGCGATGACTCGGACCGCGCGGGAGATCTTGAACGAACTGCGCTGGAGACAGCCGAGTCGCCTCGCCGACGCGGTCGTCGTCTATCGGGACCGGACCCGACCGGGAGGGAGTCGGACGATCCGCGGATCGGAAATCGAGGAGCTCGAGCGTCGCTATTTCGCCACGCGGACGGGTCGGCTTCCCTACTACAAGATCGAAAAGATTGAATGCGAAGGCGAAACGCTCTTTGAAAGATAGGTCGATCCGTTGCCTTCGCAGGTCTGGCGCGGCCAGACCCCCTTGCTGCGCTGATGGAACGTGACCTTCCTCATTCCATCTCGACGAAGGAGAATGCGCCGCGCGTACGCGCGGCGTGAACGGTAGGTTTCCGGTGGCTTAGTCGCGGCGGGACCAGGGCATGTACGGCTTTGCCGCGGCGAGGATCGCGCCGAGAATCCCGACGACGCCGCCGATCGTGCCCGGCTGGCCTCCGAAGTAGATCAGGATGATGCTGATCACGCCGGCCACGATTGCTCCGTTCATCAGATTCTTCCGCGTAATCGCCGCGGACGCCCAGAGAGCTCCGCCGAGGACGACGTTGATGACCACCGTCGTCACGACCGTGCTGTACTGGCTCGGCTGAATTCCCTGGTTCGCCGCCTGGATCCCATAGATTGCCACCGACAGGAGGATCGCCAACACGCCGCCCAGCATCAGCAGCAGCTCGTGCGGCTGCTTCGCGCCGAGTTCGACCATGGCTTTTCCTGTCTCGTAGCTTTGGGTCATAGCTTCGGCGGCCTACCCGCCATCCGGGCGATATGGGTTTCGACCCGGGTGGCACGCGGTGAGAATCAATCACCAAAATAGGCCCGGTTTCGGGGTGATTTCGCGGTGTTCGCCCCGGGCGGCGCACGGCGAATCAACGAAAGCCGGAAGAGAAAACAATCCAAAAAGGGGAAGGGCTCCGCTGGGAGGTTCGAACGGCAAGCCGAAACGGTCGGCTCAATCGTCTCGGGACCAGGGGAGATACGGCTTTGCCGCGGCGAGGATCGCGCCGAGGATCCCGACGATGCCGCCGATCTGGCCGGCCCGACCTCCGAAGTAGATCAGGATGATGCTGATCACGCCGGCCACGATTGCTCCGTTCATCAGATTCTTCCGCGTAATCGCCGCGGACGCCCAGAGAGCTCCGCCGAGGACGACGTTGATGACCACCGTCGTCACGACCGTGCTGTACTGGCTCGGCTGAATTCCCTGGTTCGCCGCCTGGATCCCATAGATTGCCACCGACAGGAGGATCGCCAACACGCCGCCCAGCATCAGCAGCAGTTCGTGCGGCTGCTTCGCGCCGAGTTCGACCATGGCTTTTCCTGTCTCGTAGCTTTGGGTCATAGCTTCGGCGGCCTACCCGCCATCCGGGCGATATGGGTTTCGACCCGGGTGGCACGCGGTGAGAATCAATCACCAAAATAGGCCCGGTTTCGGGGTGATTTCGCGGTGTTCGCCCCGGGCGGCGCACGGCGAATCAACGAAAGCCGGAAGAGAAAACAATCCAAAAAGGGGAAGGGCTCCGCTGGGAGGTTCGAACGGCAAGCCGAAACGGTCGGCTCAATCGTGTCGGGACCAGGGGAGATACGGCTTTGCCGCGGCGAGGATCGCGCCGAGGATCCCGACGATGCCGCCGATCTGGCCGGCCCGACCACCGAAGTAGATCAGGACGATGCTGATTACACCGGCCACGATGGCGCCGTTCATCAGGTTCTTCCGCGTGATCGCCGAGGAGGCCCAGAGTGCCGCTCCGAGGACGACGTTCAGGATTACCGCCGTCGCCACGGTAGCATACTGGCTCTGCGCAATGCCGGGCGTAGTCACCCACTGGATCCCATACATCGCGAGGGTCAGGAGGACCGCCAGGAGGCCACCCAGCATCAACAGCAGCTCATGTGGCTGCTTCGAGCCGAGCTCGGCCATGGCCTGTCTTCCGCTCTCGTAGCTGTGGGACATGGTTTCAGCCCGGACGGTGGGGCTGGTTTGATAAGAGTTCCCTTGCAACCATCGGCCCGTGAGAATCACTTCGCGGGAATCGCTGAAAATCATTTGGCGAAACAGGCCTCCCGTGTCCAATATCGTCGTGCGCTACGTTCTTCGCACGCAGCCGCCTTGCCCCGCCGAGACCATGACGACCTTTCCGGAGGAGGTCCTGACGCGCACGAAGCGAGGCGACATCGAGGTCCGGTCCCTCATCGACCGAGGCCGTTACGTCCGATACAACTACCTGCATCCGGAGACCGGCCAGCCCATGGAGGACGGCAAGGTGAAGCTCGTACTCCTCGCCGAGTCTGGGAAGACCGAGGAGTTTTTCATCATCCCGACGAAATCAGGCCGCGACCTGCTGATCCACGCCGCCGAGAAAGGGGCGCGCAAGATCTGGGACGGTACGCACGCGGTTGACGTGTGACCCCGACGCGGACGTCCCGCTCATCCGGACGGTCGCTCACCCACTTTCCGTAGGACCGCCGCGTCGTCTGCGAACGCCTTCAGATCCCGTGCCGCTTCCTCGAACGCGGCCTGCTCGTCTTCGGCGAGAGGCCATTCTTCGAGGCCCAGGACTCGGCCTGTGCCCAGGACGGCCGGAACACCAATCGCGACATCGTGGACTCCGTATTCCCCATCCAGGACGACCGAGCAGGGCACGACCCGCGGCCGGGAGCCGATCAGGGCATGGATGAGCTCCACGGTCGCGCCCGCGGGTCCGAAAGCGGTCCCGCCCTTTGCCTCGATGATCCGCGTGCTGACCTCGCGCAACCGACGCGCGATTTCCTCCTTGTCTTTCGTCGAGAGGGTGGGACGCCGTCCGCTCACCTTCGTGCGACTGAATACCGGCACGACGCGCTGCCCGTGCTCACCCAAGGCCGTCGCGGAGACCTTCACGGTAGGCACTTGGAGGTGGTCCGCCAGAATCACCCGGACCCGTTGCGAGTCGAGGAGGGTTCCCGAGCCCAACACACGGGTCCGCGGCCATCCGGTCGATTGCCAAGCGATGGTCGTCATGACGTCCATCGGGTTCGTCAGCACAACGAGGCTGGCGCGCGTCGCCACGCGGGCGATGTTTCGGCTCAGTTCTGCGACCAGTCCAGCGTTCGCGTGTAGAAGGTCGAGCCGGGTCATCTCGGGCTTCCGCCCCTGTCCGGCCGACAAGACGACGACATCGCAATCCGCGAGGTCCTGAATCGTGCCCACCCGGACCGCCGGTTGGGTGGACACGCGCAAGCCGTGGCGGATGTCCTCGGCCTGGGCCCAGGCGAGGTCCGGCACCGCATCGACGAGGACGAGTTCGTCCCACGGGCCTTCTCGCGCGAGGGCGAACGCAATCGTGCCACCGAGCTTCCCGACGCCGACGATCCCGGCCTTCATGGTTGTGTCAATCAAAGGGGTTGGGAGTCCATAAGCACTCGCTCCCGGGTCTCTGAGGCGGAGAGGCTACGCCGGTAGGAGCTCGTACACGACGCGGTCCGTTTCTTTCCCTTTCGATCGCTTCTCAAGGATGCGGACCCTCCCGATCTCGGAGATGTTCTTCAGATGCGTGCCGCCGCAGGGGCAGTAGTCCGCGGTGCCGATTTGGATGATTCGCAGGCGCCGCACGGATTGTGGGATGAGGTCGAGCAGAGCTCGGTCTTCGATCTTGTTCTGGACAACCACGCGATCCTCTTCGAAGATCCGGACATCTTGAGCCGAGGCGACGACCCCGTTGCACTCGTCTTCGATTCGCTTCAAATCGTCGGTCGTGAAATTCGCGGGTTGAAAGTCCACGCGACTGTAGTCCATGTGGATCTGGTTGCCAACGGTCCTCGCGGCGTACTTTCGGAAGACGAGTCCGGACATGAGGTGCTGGGAGGTGTGCATGCGCATGTGTTTGTACCGCCGATTCCAGTCGATGACGCCGTGCACCGAATCCGCATTCGGCATCCGATCCACGTGGTGCTTGACGAACCCCTTTTCCTTCGTGACCCGAAGGACCCGAGCCTCGCCGTCGGTCCACCGCAGACTCCCGGTGTCATCGGGTTGCCCGCCCCCCTCCGCGTAGAAAAGCGTCTGGTCGAGGACGACGAAATCAGGACCGCGTTCGACGATTCGTGCGTCGAACTCGCGCGCGTAATTCGGGTCGGGATCCTGTCCCCGTCGCTCCTCCATGTAGAGAACGCGCGTGGCCATCATGCCGCAAAAGCCACGGTGGCATAAAGGCTCGTCGCAAGATCGGTCCCGTCGAGGACGCGACTGGAGCGGGTTCTCAGCCGCCGAGAATCGAACGCGCGATGACGAGCCGCTGGACCTCGGAGGTCCCTTCGTAGATTTCCGTGACGCGTTGATCCCTGTACAACTTCTCCACCACGTAATCCTTGATGAATCCGTAGCCGCCGTGAATCTGAACCGCGGCGTCGACGGCTCGATGGGCCGCCTCCGACGCGAAGAGCTTCGCGACGCTCGATTCGTACGTGTGCCGCTGCCCACGATCTTCCAGGTGCGCGGCGCGGTAGGTCAGCAGCCGGGCCGCGTCGATTTCCGTCGCCATGTCCGCGAGCTTCCATTGGATCGCCTGGAAATCCGCGATCTTCTGTCCGAACGCCTGCCGTTCCTTCGCGTACTTCGTGGACTCCTCGAGGGCCCGCTGGCCGATGCCGAGCGCTTGGGCGGCGATTCCGATCCGTCCTCCGTCGAGCGTCTCCATCGCGATCGTGAAGCCTTTGTGAAGGTCTCCCAGGAGGTTCTCCTTCGGAATCCGACAGCCATCAAACCCGAGGGTGACCGTGTCGCTCGCGCGGATTCCCATCTTGTCCTCCTTCTTCAGCACGGAGAAGCCCTTGGCGTCGGTCGGGACGACGAATGCGGAAATCTCGTGTTTCTTCGCGCCCGTCCGCGCATAAACGACAATAATCTTGGCCACGGACCCGTTCGTCGCGAACGTCTTCGTGCCGCGCAAGACCCATTCGTCCCGCTCGAGCGTCGCGGTGGTGCGCATCGCGGCCGCGTCGGAGCCACTCCCCGGCTCCGTGAGCGCGTAGGCGCCCATCCATTCTCCCCGCGCGACCGGTTCGAGGAACCTCCGCTTCTGCTCCTCGGTCCCATAGTGCAGGAGCGGTTCGCAGACGAGGCCGTTGCACACCGCCGCGATGACGCCGGCGCTTGCATCCCCGCGGGAGAGCTCCTCGATCGTGATCGCATAGCAGACGGTGTCCAGTCCCGCGCCCCCGTACTTCTCCGGGACGAAGACCCCGAAGAGTCCGAGCTCGCCCATCTTCTTGGCCCAGGCGTGCGGGAACTCCTGGCTCTCGTCGAAGGCGCGGGACTGCGGGATGACCTCTTGCTCTGCGAAGGCGCGGACCGTCTTCCGCGTAATCTCCTGGATTTCCGTGAGCCCGAAGTCCATGCATCGTGTCGAAGGCCCTCCTTCCGCATAAAAGCTCCGCGGCCGAAGCTTGATGGTTCGCGAATCCTTCGCCGCAGAGGTGCCGGTGAGCCTCGAGCCGTTGCAGACGACGGACGCCCACGCGTATTGGCGTACCTTCGTCTCCGGGCGCACCGATCTACCGACGGGTGACATCACGGTGCACCTCGATCGGTACCTGGCGCTCCCTCCGGACGAACAGCGGTCTCACTTTTCCGTCAAGAAAGACGGCCGCATCATCGGGACCGTGCGGTTGGGCCCCGCGGAGATCTCGGGGTTCTCCATGGACCCGACGCACCGCGACGAGGCCGCGGGTGCGCTCCTGAAGTCCATGGACCGTCTCCGGGCCGGGGGCGCGACCACGATCACCGCCCACTTCGAGGATCTCTACGAATCCGCATTCACGTCGCTCGGTTTCCGGCGCGTGTTTGCGCGGATGCGGATGGAAGCGCCGACGAAGCGAAGCGACGCGCCGGCCAGCCTGAAGCTGCAACCGCCAGAGGAAGACGAAGTCCTCGGACTCACGAAGTTCCTGATGGACGTGTATGCCGGACACATGGAACAACAATACGGCATCCACACGGGGCCGGAAGAAGAGTGGCGCGGGTATGTGGCCGGGCTTTTCAAAGGCGATTCCGGTCAGTTCATGCCGGACGCCTCGCACGTTGCCCTCGAAGGCGATCGGATCGTGGGCGCGATCCTCATCACGCACTGGATGGGCATGCCGCTCGTCGCGGAGCTCGGAGTGGCGAAGGATCGCCGGGGTCGCGGATTCGGTCGGGCGTTGCTCCAAGCCGCGATGGGGCGCCTTGCGGGTCGGGATGAGCTCCGACTCGCCTTGTACGTCACCGTCGGCAACGACGCGGCGATCGCGCTCTATCGGTCGATGGCCTTCGTCCAGGTCGGGGGCCAATCCGTCACCGCGCGCCTCGAGGGTTGAATTATTCTCACCCATGAATCTAGAGGGCGTAGACTTAAGGCGCCTCGGTCCGCATGGAACGGACCGGTTCCATGACCGTCTCCGCCGAGCAATTCGTCGTCTTGGTCTTGAGCATCTCGTGCGGCGTTTTGGGTGGATTCCTGCTCGCTCACCGAGGCGTCCGAATGATGCGCGGCGGTCTCCTGTATCGCTTGAGCGTCGGCCTCGCGGCCGTCGGGATCGCGCTGAGCCTGAGCGCTGGGTTCCGCATCCTCCTCGCCGACACGATCCTTCCCGACGCGTTCTTGGTCCTCGCCCTCGTCGTCCTGTTCTACATCGGGTACAGCGCGTGGCTCAGTGCCCACCAGATGCCGGCCGAAGCGTGAGACCTTGGGCGTGAAGGCGGCATACGAGCTCATCGAGGCCGACATGCGGGCCATCTGGGGAGACATGGCTCTTGCGATGCTGCGCAAGCGGCTTCGCGATGTTCGCGCGGACCTCTCGAGCCTGACGGAAGCCGACCTCGAGAAGATCGTCGATCTGCTCCGGGAGCGCACGCTCCCGTCGATCATGGGAGAGGAAGGCGCAGAGGCGAAGGCGAAGCAGTACCGGTCGTGGGTCGCGAACGGAAGCTGAAATCCTCGCTCTCGCCAGAATCTCAGCGGCCGCCCCGGCCTCGGCGCTCATGCCGCCGGGAAGGTGACGGTGTGGCCCTCCGCCTGACGGCGTGTCGTTGCCGGTGCACGGATCCGGAAGCCCATCCGCCTCGCATACCGGTGCATGATTCCGAGGATGTATCGGCCCCCGATCCGTGCCGTGGCGACGATCAGCGCCCTCGTTGGGGCAGGGAGCCGCGTGAGCTGCCACAGATCGGTGTCGATTTCCAGGAGGACGTGGCGCCACGCGCGGTAGGCGACGTTGAAACGCGACTCGTCGATCATCTCGTCGAGGTTGTAGAACTCCTCGCCTCGCAACACGCCGATCGGAACGAACGTGAGCGGCGCCGTGATGAAGTGCCCGTCCGGGATCTGCTCCATCCGGTCCAGGAGGTCCACGGTCATCCACGCATCCTCCGGAGTCTCACCCGGCAGGCCGAGGATGATCGTGAAGGCAGGATACCAATAGTTGCGGTTTAGAATCTGCGTGCCCTGCACGACGAGGTCCGGCCATTCTTCGGCGGTGAACGGAGCGGCCTTCCGGTGCAGCACGGCCCGGGAGAGTGCGGGGCTCCCCGTCTCGATTCCGCTCTGGATGCCGACCCACTTGCCGGGGCCCGCGCGCACGATGTCCGAGATGTCCCGGATGAGCCCCGGGTTCGTGACCGCGGCGCTGACGGTCCCGTGCGTGGGGTAACAGTGAGAGACGCCGGGTTGGGCCATGACGTACCGGAAGAGGTCCTTGACTGCGTCCTCGTTTGGCTCCATCGTTTTCCAGTTCTCGAGGTTGTACAGGAAGATGTCGTCCGAGTGGAGTTGGATCGACGATTCCCCGACCTTGGTGTTCATCGCGATTTCGTCGCCGATGTAGTCGAACGGGAAATACCGGGGCCGGCGCAGGGTGACTTCGCAGAACTCGCAGCCACGGCCGCATCCCCGCATCACCTCGTTCATCGCGTGCATCGTCGGACCCAGGATTTTCGGGATCTGGTCGACCGTCGGGGCGGTCGCGTTGGTGAAGCGCATGACCGGGGGCGCATGATCGTTCACGATCCGATCGAAAATCTCCGGGACGAGGTGGTCGACCTCCCCGTGGACGATGTGGTCGATGCCGAGGGATGCCTGCATTTCCGGGCGGTAGTCGAAGTGCCAGGCACCCGGCCCCCCGAGGACGACCTTGTATTTTCGGTTGGGTCGCTGCACGCGCCGGACAAGATCGAAAAACATCGCTTTGGTGAAGGGCGTGAGGACCCCGCCCATCGTGAAGGACATGCTGACGGGACCGAGGCCGAGGGGATCCATCGGGCTCAATCCGACCACCTCCGTCTCGTCGTCGATGTATCGGTCGATGTTCCGAGGGTCGGCGATGACGACCGAGTCGCGACCGTACGCGCGAACGAGCGACGCCTCGACTTTCCGAAGGCCGTACGGCACCCGGATCGGCCGGCCCTCCGGGTCGAGCTTCGGCGGGTCCGCCAGGATGCGAAACACGAGGCGGGAGTGCCAGTAATCCGTTGGGATGCAGCTGAAGAACGTAGCCAGAGGGACGTTGCGGTAGTCCGTCATGAGTGTATAATCGGCGGCGAGCACGTACTTCGCCATTCGTTCCCCCCTACCCCTTGTTCCCCCGTGCGATGCGTTCGGTCTAGTTCAGCATTGCCTCTGGACAGGCGAGGCCCAGTATGGGTTCCACCCGTTAGATATACATTCCGTTCCGCGGGATCGCGCCTTCGCGGAGTGTCGAAGCGAAAGGGTTATCCCCGGCGTGCATCTCGACGGCGGGAGAGCCCTCCGATGGTCGATGTCGGCGAGAAGGCGCCGGACTTCACGGTGCTCAGCGACGAAGGCAAGCCCGTCACCCTCTCGAACGAACTCGGCGGCGGCCCGGTGATCCTGTCCTTCTACGTCTGGGACTTCACGAACGTGTGCCAAGGCCAGCTCTGCGCGATGCGCGACTCGATGGGCGACCTCCAGAAGTGGGGTGCGAAGGTGTTCGGCATCAGCACGGACAGTTACCACAGCCATCGCGTCTTCAAGGAACAGAACCACCTCAACTACCCGTTGCTGAGCGACTGGAACAAGAAGGTCAGCGCGGCGTACGGGGTGCTCTACGATCGCTTCGGAAGTTTCGGCCTCCAGGGCGTGACGAAACGATCGGTCTTCGTGCTCGACGCGAACGGGGTCATCCGGTACAAGTGGGTCACGGAGGACCCGAAGGTCCCGCCAGACCATGCGAGGATTCTCGAGGAAGTCAGGAAGCACGCGGCGTGAGGCCGAGGTACTGCCGGACCTGTTCCGCCGTCTTCACTTCCGGAACTTCGACGGAAGGGACGGCCCCGCCGTCGGTCGCGCCGGTGTTCATCAGCACGACCCGGTCCTCCCGAGTGATTGCGCCATCGTCGTACAGGCGCCGGAGACCGGCGAGGGTCGCCGCCCCTTCGAGGCACGCGCCGATCCCTTCGAGGACGGCGAGATTCAATGCCGCGACTCTCATCGCCTCGTCCGAGACCGCGACGGCCGCGCCGCGCGTCTCCCGGATCGCCCGGAGCACGATTCGGTCGGCGAGGGTCGCCGGAACTCGAAGCCCGGCTGCTTGGGTGTGTGGCATCGGCCACGGTTCGGCCGTCTCCCGGCCCGCCTTCCAGGCTTTCACAAGCGGGGCGCATCCTTCGGCCTGAACGATCCCGAAACGCGGCCACGGTCCCTCGTACCAACCGAGCTCGCGCAGTTCGTGAAGCGCCTTCCACATCCCCACGATTCCCGTGCCGCCTCCCGTTGGGACGAGGATCCAGTCCGGCATCCCGCCGAGCGCCTCCCAGATTTCGAAGAGAATCGTCTTCTTGCCTTCGACACGATAGGGTTCTCGCAGCGTTGCCACACTGAACAGCTCGGTCGTGGTCGAGAGTTCGGCGACGATCCGCGCGGCATCCGCGATGTCCTCGTCGACGCGGAGCACCTCCGCTCCGTATGCGATGGCGTCGCGGGCTTGAGACGGGGGACCGTCGCTCGCCATGATCACGATGGCGCGTGCCCCGTACGTGGCCGCATACGCCGCCAACGCGGCGCCCGCGTTTCCGGCGGTCGGGACGGCCAAGGTCGTCGCCCCCAGGGCGCAGGCCATCGGGACCGCGACCGCCATGCCGCGCGCCTTGAACGTGCGCGTCGGATTCAGTCCTTCGTCCTTGACGTGCAACGACGCGACCTTGAGACGCGCCACCCGGCCTCCCGAGCCGATCCGCTCGAGTCGGTGAAGGGGCGTTCCTCCTTCGCCGCGCGATCGGATCTCCGCGGGCTCCAGCGGGAGCAGGGGCGCGTATCGCCAGAGATCCCCCCGAGGCAGTAGGTCCTCGCGGTCGATGTCGTTCCAATCGTAACGGGCGAACAAAGGACCGCCGCAATCGCAGGTGTTGAGGAGCCGGAGCGCGTGATGCTTCGAGCAGGTGGTGCATTCGAGGAAGGCCGGGCGCACGCGCCGTCATCTCGACGAGGGCCATTACGTTTTGTCACGCGCGATGGCTTTATCCCCGCTGCCGCGTTCGATGAGGCGATGGAGACGGCGAGTCGCTCGTTCGACCTGCGGGATGCGCACGATCGCATGGCCGCCGCGATGAGGTCCCGGGGCCGCGTGCTCGTCGCCTTCTCGGGAGGCGTCGACAGCGGCCTTGTTGCACGGGTCGCGCACGAGGCGCTCGGGGATAATGCCCTGGCGGTCGTCGCGGACGCGGAATCGCTCGCCCGTTGGGAGCTCGCGGAGGCCGTTTCCGAAGCCGCGGAGATCGGGATTCGCCTCGAAACCATCCGCGTTTCCGAGCTGGCCAACGATCGGTACGTCGCGAATCCGATCAATCGATGCTACTTTTGCCGCCAGGAGCTCGGGGCTGCGTTGAAGCCCCTGGCGGCCGAACTGGGGTTCTCGGCGATCGCGGATGGTGTCAACGTCTCGGACTTGGGCGACCATCGGCCCGGGATCCAAGCGATGAACGAAGCGGGTTTCTGGCACCCGCTGGTCGACTTCGGGTTCACGAAGGCCGACGTCCGAGCGCTCGCCCGGGAGCTGCACCTTAGCTTCTTCGACAAGCCGAGCAACGCGTGTCTGTCCTCTCGCATTGCGTACGGCGAGGTGATCACGGTGGAAAAGCTACAGCGGGTCGAGGCGGCGGAGGGAGCGATTCGGGCGTTAGGCTTCCGCGTCGTGCGCGTGCGCGCCCACGACGGGATCGCGCGGATCGAGGTGCCCCGGGAGGATCTTCCGCGAATATCCGAGACCGCCATGGCCGAGGAAGTGGTGGAGGCGGTGCGCAATGCCGGGTTCGCGTATGTGACGGTCGATCTGCGCGGGTACCGCAGCGGCTCGATGAACGAGGATCTCCGCTGAATTGCACGCCGGTCGGGACCCGGTTGGTTCACCGGACCAGAAGGCCGGTCACGAACATCAGGACAATCCCGATCACGATTCCGACGAAGACGATCTTGCTGGCCTCCGGGGCGGACGTGACCTTGACAAGCTCGACGATCACGTACAGCAATGCGCCCGCCGCAGCTGAGAAAAACAGGGTTCCGAGCGCCGCGGAGTAGGCGAGCGAGCCGATCATGCTGCCGAGGATGGTCGGGGAGCCCGCGAGGAATCCGAGGATGAGCGTGTCCCGTGCACCGGTGTTGGTCGATGCGATCGGACCCGAGATTCCTAGCCCCTCGGTGGAATTGTGGAGGGCGAAGCCGATTACGAGGAGGTTCGTGAGTCCGAGGACACCCGCTGCGTAGGCCGCTCCGATCGCAAGTCCCTCCCCGAGGTTGTGAAGCCCGATGCCCAGGGCGATCATTTGGGCGGTGAAGAGTTTCGCGCTGACGATCGGCGTCGACGGTGCGTCCGATGGCAGCGCCTGGGTTTGTGAAGCCATCTTCCTTCGCCGGATGTGCGTGATCGCCACGGGTCCGAGGAGGCCCAGCCCCAGGCCCAACACAAAGAGCGCCGGCGCGCTCCCGGCCGCTTGCGAGAGCTCTACGCCCTCATGCATGACGTCGGCGAACAGAAACAGGAGGATGCCCGCCGAGAAACTCACGAGCGCGGTTCTCCATGCGACCGAGAGCCGCTTGAAGATCCACCACGGAGCCAGACCGATGTAGACCGGCACCAGTCCTGCGATCAGACCGAGAAACCCGGCGTAGAGCACATCGGTCAACGAGGCACCCGGTTCGCTGCTTGTATAACGCTGTTATTGATAATCCTTGGGTCGAGTGGAATAGGAGGAAACGCCCCGGCGTCACGCGATCGATCGACGGAGGCGTCACGGGTTGATCTTGATGACCTTCGTCGGGCAGGCGGTCTCGCAGGCCATGCAGTCGATGCAGTCCGACTCTCGAATCATATCGGACTTGTCGCATCGATATTTGTCCCACTCGTCGCCGCCCTTCTCGATGATCTTGTCGTTCCCCGTGCCCTTCTTGCCGGGAGCCAGAAGCCACTCGAACACGTCGACTGGGCAGACGTCCATGCAGACCCCGTCGGCGACGCAGCCATCGAAGTCGACGGCGACGTGGAGACCATGGATTCCTAATTTCGTCGGATACGGGTTCCCGTTGGCATCGAGTCGCTCGACGCCGTCGGCGAAGACCTTATGGTCGAAGTGGGTCCCGGTCTCGGGGTATTCGTCCGGCTTGTTCATGAAGTCGGGGTCGATCGGTTTCGCGGCAAAATCCACTTCACGAGACATCTGCTTGCCTCCTTAGGCAGGGTCGCCCGGCCGTGAGACAACGACCGGGCAGAAGGTTGTTATACGCCCCCCCTTTTTGACCTTTCCGGTATAACTTTCATCGCACCGATGCGCACGTGTTCCGTCCTCATCGGCGATTGTTTTCTTCCGGCTTCGAAATCTATTTCGGTGGACCCTCCGTGCCCTGGTTTGTGGCAAAACGTCTCGGACTCCGGACCCGTGCGGTCCACGGCCGGCGCCGGAAACGGCCCGGTCCGATTGTCACGCCCATCTATGCGAGTTCAACATGGGCTCTCGAATCGGCGCGTCAGGGCGCGGAGTTCGCTGCTGCGACGGCACCCGAGGCGTACTACACGAGGTGGGGCAATCCCACAATCCGCGAATTGGAGGAGACGCTCGCGGACCTCGAGGGCGGCGCCCGTGCGCTCGCGACGGGATCCGGGATGGGCGCGATCGCGTCCGCGATCCTCGCCTGCGTGGACTCCGGCGATCACGTCGTTGCCGGAGCGAGCCTCTATACCGCGACCACGGAAATTTTCACACGTCTCCTTCCTCGGTTCGGTGTGTCGACGAGTTTCGTCGACCCTCGGAAGCCCGGGGCCTGGAAGGAGGCCCTGCGGAGCGACACGCGGTTGGTCTACATCGAGACTCCGGCGAACCCGACGATGATGATTACGGACGTCCGCGAAGCGGTTGCTGCGGCGAAGTCGGTGCGAGCCACGACCCTCGCGGACAACACGTTTGCGTCGCCCATCAACCAACGTCCACTCGAGCTTGGGGTCGACGCGGCCCTTCACAGCGCGACGAAGTACCTCGGCGGTCACAGCGATGTCGTCGCGGGCGCCATCATCACGGCGACCCCTCGATTGTTCGATCGCATCTGGTTCACGTACAAGATGTTGGGACCTGCGCTCGGCCCGTTCGAGTCGTTCCTCGTTCGACGCGGGCTGAAGACGCTCCCCATCCGGATGCGTGTCCAAGGCGAGAGCGCCCAGGCACTCGCGGAATCCCTGGAGAGACTCCGAGCCGTGCGGGTAGTCCACTATCCCGGCCTCAGATCATTTCCGCAACACGCCCTCGCGCGCAAACAGATGTCCGGCTTCGGGGCGATGTTGAGTTTCGAGCTGAAGGGAGGCCATCGTGCGGGCAGACGATTCGTCGAGTCGGTCAAGGTGGCGACGCTCGCCGTCAGCCTCGGCGGAACGGAAACTTTGGTGCAACACCCCGCTTCGATGACCCACGGTCCCTTGACGGAGTCGGAGCGAATGACGAGCGGGATCAGCGAAGGGCTCGTGCGTGTGAGTGTCGGGCTCGAGGAGACGGACGACCTGATCGAGGACTTCGATCAAGCGATTCGCAAGGCCTCACGCTAGCGCTCCGCGCGACGGGGCCATTGCGGCGGTCCGTTTGGCGGCCGATCACGGCTTCGCGCCGAGCTGGCTCGCGAGCGCTCGGAGTTCCTCTTCCTTCTTCCGGAGCTTTTCCTCGCGGTCCAAGAGGTCCATGGCCTTCTTCTGGATGATCTTCACCCGGTTCTCGACGTCCTTCTTCCACTCTTCCATCGCGGCCGTCGTCGGGCCTCCGGATTTCACCGCATCGGCAATGCTCCCGCGCAGCCGATCAATCTCGGCCTGAAGCTTCGCGACCTTGGAATCCATGGCAGCCTGGTCCGCTTCGAGGGCCCGCTCTTTCCCTTCGAGGATTTCCGCCCGGGTGTCGAGGGACTTCTCCTGCCCTTCAATCGCGGCGACGCGAGCCCGGATTTTCTCCTCCTGATCCAACACGTCAAGGGCTTTCTTCTGGAGGAACCGGAGGTTCTTGTTCACCTCCGACTGCATTTCGTCGGCCTGGGCCCGCATCTTGTCCGCCTCGCGCTTCGTCGCTTCGGCCTCAGCGCGGGTGGTCTTCGCGGTTCGACGGTCTTCTTCGGTGGCGCCGCGCTGGTCGTCGATTTCCTTGCGGAGCTTTTCGAGACCCCGCATCCCGTCCCGGACCTCGGCGTCGCGTGCGACGAGGCTCGTCTCCCGCGCCGCCATGGTCTTCTCGGACGCCTTCGCGGCCTCTTCGCGGGAGCGAAGATCACGGTCCTTCTTGGTGAGGTCCTCCATGAGGTTGTCCGCACGCTGAAGTTCCGTCGCGAGAGCCTGTTCTTTCGTTGAGGCTTCGCCCATCTTCGCTTCGAGGGAGGCCGTCCGCGACTCCAGATCTTTCTGGCGCGTCGTCATTTGATTCGACGACGTGGTGATTCGCGCGGCCTCTTCGTCCAAGGCCGTTTTTCGGGAGCGCAACTCCCCCTGGATTGCCGCGGAATCCCTCTCCGCGGCCGCCAGCTTCGACTGCCGCGCCTCGAGATCCTTGACGGCCGTAGCGATTTCCATGTCTTTCACCGCCAATTTCCGTGAGGCCTCCTGCAACTGGGCCAGATGACCCTGCGCGTCGCGTTCCGCCTTCTCGGCTTCGGCCCGGCGGGTCTCCAGTCGCGCCTGTTGAGCGGCGAGGTCGGCGGTCTGGCGTTTTGCCGCTCGTTCCGCCTCTTCTGCGACGAGGGCTCGGCGCTGGGACTCCGCGACGAGCCGCTCCGTCTGCTGCGCTTGTTGCGCGGCCGCATCCCGTGTCGCCTCGAGTTGTTTCAGCTCCTCGGTTCGTCGGGCGGACCAGGTGGAGCGGTCCGATTCGAACGACTGACGGGCGCGGAGCAACTCATCTTCCTTCGTCTTGAGCTCCGCGAGACGGGCTTCCGATCGTCGCCAAGCCGCCTCCGCTTCGGTGCTTTTGGCGGATTGGGCTTTTGACTCAGCATCGAGTTTGGATCGTTCGACCTCCATCGCGGCCAAAGCCGCTCGAAGGCTGCGATCCCGTGCCTCGAGCTCTACCGTTTTCTTCGCGAGATCACCGGCGCGAGATTCCGACGACGCGGTGAATTGTGCCTGCTGAGACTTCAGGCTCGTCTGAAGGGATTCCCATTCGCGCCGTTTCTCCGTCGCTTCCGACTCGAACCGACGCATGGTCTGTTCGACCTGGGTCCCGCGGGAGTTCAAGTCCTGCTCTCGCCGGATGAGCGCCATCGCCTGCGCAGACATCTCGGTCAGGTGGGCTTCGGCTTGGCGTTCTTTTGATTCGAGCTCTCGTCCGCGGGCCTCGAGCTCTTGCTCTTCGGTCTGGAGCTCTGCCTCGCGCGCGGTGAGCGCTCGTTCTCGGACCGACATCTCCTTCGCCTTCGCACCGAGGGTCTCCTGGAGGGCGGACGAATCCCGTTCGATCCGCTCCCGCTCGGCTTGCAGTTCGGATTCTTTGGCCGCCACGGATTGCCGCATGCCCTCCGCTTCAGTGCGAACGCGTGTGGCCTCCGACTCGTATCGGTCTTTGAGCTGCGCGAGTTCGAGCTGCTGGGATTCGAGCTGTTTCGCCGTCGCCTGCAGGTCCGCACGTTCCCGCTGAAGCCGCTCGTCGCCCTGATGGAGAGACTCCTCCATGCCCGCGATTCGGCTCTCCCGTTCCTCGAGGTCGCGGCGTTTCGCCTCAAGGGTGCCAGCTCTTGAATGGAGTTCGTTCTCGGTCTCCCGGAGTCGCTGGGTCTGCGCCGTCCGCTCCTTCTCGAAGTCGGCCTGTTTCGAGTTCAGCTCGGTCTCGAATTGCTTCAACGCCTCCGTCTGCTTGGTGAGTTCGATCGCTTCGTGCGCGGCCTCTTCTCGAAGGGCGCGTTCGCGCGACTCGATCTCGAGGAATCGCTGTTCGGCCTCCTTCGTGGCGCGTTCGGCGCTGGCCTGCACCTGCGCAGCGGACCGCCCCGCCTCCTCGACGGCCTTCTCGCGGCGCTTGAGGTCCTCGTCGCTTCGGGCGACCCAGTCGACGTCGGTCCGGACCTTCTCTTCTTTCTCTTCGAGGTCGACTTCGCGCGCCTCGATCCGCATCACGCGATCGGCCCACGAGGCACGGGCCGAAGCGGCCTCCTGCTCGAACGCGTCTCGCTGGTCCTTGAGCAACGCTTGCTCAGACTGCAAAGTCGTCTGCCAGGTCCGTCTCTCCTCGGCCGCTTTTGCCTCCTCCCCCCGCAATCGAGCCGCCTCTTCCTCGAGTTCTGTCGCGCGGCTCGAGAGATCCGCCTTCCGGGCATCGAGGTCGCTCCGGACCTTGTCGGCCTTCGCTGCCTCGATTTCGAGGGATTCCTCTCGACCGGTCAGTTCGCCAAAGCGCCGAGCGTTTTCGTCCGCCTGGGTGCGGTTGGCTTCTTCGTTCTCTTGGAGGGATTGTTCGCGGGCCTCGAGCTCGATCTCCCGGGATAGGATGGCTTGGCTCCGCTCATTGTGCGCGGCTTCGAGGCTCTCCTTCTCCTGGGCCAAGCGAAGCTGACTCGCGCCGACCGTCTTGGCTTGACCATCCAGGTCGCTCCGGCGTCGGCGCGCCTCTTCGTCGGCTTGGTTCTTGCGCTCCTCGAATTCTCTCCGATCCGACTCGAACGCGCCCCGAGCCTCCGCGAGGACCACGCGGTCCTCGTTGAGCGCGACCTCGCGGCTGCTGAGCTCCTGCTCGCGCCCGTCGAGCGTTTGGGTTCTCGCTGTCAGCCTGTCCTCGCGGGCCTTCAGGTCGGCTTCCTTCTGCTCAGCGACATTCGCCCGCTCTGCGAGGCGCGCCTCCTCGGGCACCACGCGGGCCTCTCGCGCGGCGACGTCCTTCGATAGGCGGTCCATCTCGGTCTCCTTCTCCTCGACGGCGCTGACCCGGCTATCGATGGAACGCTTGAACTCGAGCAGCTCTCGCTGCTCCGCCTGGAACTTTTCGCGGGCATTCGAGAGGTTCGCCTGATCGCGGCCGAGGGCTTCCTCACGCCGCCCGGCCTCGTCGAGTCTCGCTTGCACCGCCGAGGTATCGGTCGCGAGGCGCTCCCGGATTTCCTGAAGGCCGGCCTCTCCCGTCGCGAGGGTCTCGTCTCGGTCCCGAAGGGTTCGCTCGAGCGCGCTGACCGCTTCCTCTCGAGCCTCGACCGCCTCGGACTTCGCGGCGATTTCGGCCGCCCGGCCTTGAAGATCCCCGGTGCGTCGGTCGATTGAGCTCCGGTCCTCTTCGGTTTGGCGGGCCAGCTCATCGATGGCCCTGCGGTTGTTCGCCAGCTCCTCTTCTCGTCGTCGAAGATCCTGTTCCTTCGCCTCGACGGCGTCAGTGTCCGCGATGATCTTCGCCTGGACGGCCTCCGATTGCTGGGCCATCGTTTGGGCTTCGGCCGCACGGGTCTCGACTTCGGTCCGGCGGGTCGCGAGGTCGTTCATCTGCGTCGCCACGTTGGCCTCTTGGGCACGGGCCTCTTCCAGACGTTGCTTGACGCCGTCCTCAAACTTGTCCTGAATCTGGACGAGCATCTCCCGAGCGAACTCGACATGCTCCCGTGTAACCGGTCCGTAGGCGAGGAGCACGACCGCGAGTGCGTCCCCGCGGACCGTCTGGCCGTGGTACTTGGTGATCTTGATCGGCTTGTCGACCGCGTCCAAGATGCCGGCCTGGACCGCCTGGTCGTACGTGACCTGGCAGGCCGGGTCCAGGGTGAATTCCCTGAGCATTCTCCCGCTGTCGTCCACGAGGAAGGCCTTCGCGGGCCTCCAGCGCTGTCGTTGCGCGAACATTGCAACACCCAACAAGATTCCAATGGGGAAGATCGCAAGCATGTAGGAGGACTGCCACCACGGCGGCGGAATCGGGTTGTGCACCGTCACCTGGATGGCGGGGTCGGAGCCGAGCATGGTGAAGACGACCTGACCGGAACTGTTGACGGTTCCGGTTGCGAACGACGAGCCGTCTTTCGTCACGGTGTACGGGATGCCCGCGGCATTTCCACCGATCGACCACGTGATTGTCTGGGACGATTCGCTCGAGGTATGGGTCCAGGCGTACGAGGACCCTCGGGACCACTCGCGGAACCCCGCGATCGTGACCAAGGCGGTCGTATCGTTGTTCGTGACCGAAAGGTCGGTCACGTTCACGGGTCCATCCGCAATCGTCCCGTTGACCGCCAGGCTGTTGAATGCGATGCCGTGGCTCGTCATCGTCAGGACGCTCGAGCTCGTCACGGTCAGGGTGTCCGCGGTCAGATCGGACCCGAGAGCGACGGTCCCCGCGATGGTCAGTGTGGCGAACCGCTGGCCTGCACCGAGGGTGATCGTGCCGCTGTCACCGGTGAAGGTCACCGCGGACCCGATCGATGTGAGGCTCGCCGCGGAAGAGGTGTCCCACGATCCTGCGATGGAGATCGTGGAGGTTCCGAGGTTGAGGACCGCAAGGCCGTTCGAAGTCAGGTTGCCGTCGAAGGTGGTCGTGGAGTCCGTCAGTGTCAGCGCCCCGGACCAAGTGATGCTCGAGGCAAAGGTCGTGCTGATGCCGGGGCTCACGACGACGTCGTGCAGAGTCTGCGGGACGTTGATGGAGCCGCCGGAGATGCTGACGACGACGGTCGAGGTCCCGGCAGCGAATGCGCCGCTGGCAGTGTTCAGGGACCGAACCGTCAGGATGCTCGCGTTCGCGGCGAGTGCCCCGCCAACGTCAACCGTCAGGGCATTCGCGAGAATCGGGAGACTCGCGCCCGAGGTCGTCAACGTGGTCGTCCCGGGGCCACCTTGGATCGTGATGGTCTGCGCCGCAAGTCCGTCGGAGGTCATCGTGAACGTCGTGGTCGAGGAGCCGCTGTCAAACTCGACCGTGCTGAATTCGTTGCCGGCCAAGTTGGCTCCGGCGAACGTCATCGTCTGATCGGTCGTCGCGTCGAATGTGACGACGGCGGACCCAGCGGACCAAGATGCCGAGGTCGAGGCGTTCGTCCAATTCCCGGAGATGATCCAGGTTCCCGAGCCAAACGCGATGTAGGACGACGACGAAGACACGTTCACGTTTCCTGCGATGGAGGCGGACCCGGACGTCGAGGTGAGGTAGCCCCCGGCCAACGTCAGGTTCCCGTTCACCGTCAGCGCGTGCGGGCCCTTAGCGAGTCCGCCGGAGATGATCGTGAGGGAGGAGACCGTCAACGGAGATGCCATCGTGACGCTTCCGGCGATGATCAAGGTCGCGAGTGACTGAGCGGGCCCGATCGCGATTGTTCCGGTGGCGGCGGTGAGGGTCACCGTGGACGAGCCGGCTGTGAACGCCGACGACGATCCGGAGGTGTCCCATGAGCCCGACGCGGAAATCGAGCCGATCGTCAGGGAAATGGAGTTCGTCCCCGCGTCGTTCATCGTCACCCCGGAGACGACGATCGATGATGCGGTCCCGATCAGGCTCCCGCCTCCAGAGATCGTGAGGTTGGCACCGCCCGTGATGTTGTTCCCCGATGTGGTGAGCGTGCCCGTCACGGACAGCGTGCCGCGCACGTCGAGCGCGGTGCTCTGCGTGATCGTGCCGGAGATCGCCAGGTTGGTGAATCCATTGTTTGCGTCGAGGGTCGCGACGCTCGCCGACGTGCCCGACATCGTGACCGTGCTCGTGCCCCGAGCGAACGTCGAACCCGTCCCCGACGTGTTCCACTGCCCGCTCACGGTCCAAGACCCGCTCGTGAGGGTCAGCGTACCGGAGGCGCCGCCGGTCATCGTGACGTTGACCACGGCGACGCTCGACGTGCTTGCGATGAGGGTTCCCGAGTTGCCGACCGCAAGGGATCCGCCGGTCAGGGAGAGATTCGATGTTGCCAGCGTGGTCGTCGAACCCACGGAATCTTGAATGGCGAGGAGTCCGCTCCAGCGAAGGCCGGTCGCCGCCATCGAGAAGACGATTGTCCCGCTGCCCGCGGCGGACTGGAATGTCACATCGTGGAATTCGTCGCCCGCGAGATTCGCAAAAGTCAGCGTCTGCGAGGACGAAGAATCGAAGATGACGACGCCGGTTCCTGCGACCCAGTTCGTCGAAGTGCTGCTGTTGGACCAGGACCCTCCGAATGTCCAGGTGCCGCTGCCCATCCGGAAGTAGGCCGATGCACTCGTGATTGACGTGTCACCGGCGATGGTGACCAAAGACGCCACGCCAGACCCGTCGAGGACTGCGGAACCCAAGAGAGTGAGCGTCCCGGTGGCCGTCAGGCCGGCATTCGAGGAGGCGCCAATCGAAATGATTCCCGCCGCATGGACGATGTCGCCGCTCACCGCGAGGTCGAACGATCCGATCGCGATCGTCCCGGCCCACCCGGTCGTGTTCAGCGAAGTCACCGCCACATTCAGAGTAATCGTGACGGTTCCGCCTCCGGAGTTCGCGTCAAAGAAGACGGGGTTCGAAGAGTTCGGCACGGAGCATCCGTTCGCCCCGCCCGTCGAATCCGCCCAGTGGGCCGTCTGGGACCAGCTACCGGTCCCACCGATCCAATATCGGTTGCCCCCGCAGGGCGATGTAAGGCGGACGTCGACGACCGGATCCGAGCCGAGCATCGCGAAGACGATCTGACCGGAACCGTTCACGAGTCCGTTCGTGAAGTCCACGGCGTCCTTCGTCACATTGAATCGCTGCCCGCTCGTGTTCCCTCCGATCGTGAAGGTGATCGTCGAGGTCGCGACCGTCGATGAATGGGTCCACGTGTAGTCCGCGTCGATCGTCCACGTCGTGAACACGCCGATGGCTGTGAGATTCGTTCCATCGCTGTTCGTGACGGAGAAGTTCACGACGGTGATTGCTCCGTCGACGATGCTCCCGGTCCCGTTCTGCGTCAAGGTGTTGAAGGCGATGGTCTGGCCGGTCTTTGTGAGGACAGCGCCGTTGTTCACTGTCAAAGTCGACGCCACGGTCACGGACGAGTTGATGGAAACCGTACCGCCGATCGTGAGATTGTAGAACATCTGGCCCGACGCGAGGCTGACGGTCTGAGAGGTCCCGGTGAAGGTCACGGTCGAGGTCCCGGAGTTCAGAACCGAGCCTGCGCCGGTGCTGTTCCAAGAACCGCCCAGGGTCCATGCGCCCGTCAGGGTGATCGTACCCGAGACCGCTCCGGTCATCGTGACGTTCGTGAACGTGGACGTCGAGGTGCCGGCCGCCAGGGTGCCACCATCCGGGACGAAGAGGTTCGAGCCGCCCGTAATGTTGAACCCTCCGGTGGTCAGCGTTCCGCTCACCGCCAACGAATTGGTCACATCGACGGCGGTGGACTGAGTGACGGTCCCCGAGACGGTGAGGTTGTAGAACCCGTTCGAAGCGTTGAGGATGGATACCGTCTGCCCGGACCCAGTCAACGTGACCGTCGATGTTCCCTTCGAGAATACGGAGCCCGGCCCGCTGGTGTTCCAGTTGCCGGAGACGGCCCATGAACCGGTCGTCAGCGTCAACGTGCCGCTCGCCCCTCCGATCATCGTCAATCCGGAGATTGACACCGCGGAGGCGTTCGCAGCGAGGACTCCCGCATTGCCGACGGCGATGGCGCCTCCGATGAGGCCAAGATTGCCCGTAGCGAGCGTCGTCGCCCCGCCCCCTCCTTGGACCGTGAGGATTCCGGACCAAGCCAGGGCGTTCGTCATCATCGTGAATGTGACCGTCGACGCGCCGCTGTTGAAGGTCACGTTGTAGAACTCGGGTGCGTTGCCCGGGAGAGCGGCGAACGTGATCGTCTGCGCCGACGACGCGTTGAAGGCCACGGTCGCGGTTCCAATCGACCAACTCGCCGACGTGGAATTGTCCGTCCACGAGCCACTCACGGTCCAAGTCTCGGACCCGAAGACGATGTAGGACGCCGCCGCGATCGATACGTTGCCGGTGATGCTGACCCCGCCGGACGTGGAGGTGAGCGCGCCTCCCGACATCGTGAGTCCGGCGTTGGCGGTAAGCGCGCTCGTCCCCTTCGCGAGGATGCCGCCCGAAAGGGTCAGCAATCCCGCCGTCGTGAGTTGGCTCTGAAGAGTCCGGGTGCCGCCGCTGACCGTGAGCGCATTGAAGGAGGCGCTTCCCCCGATTCGAAGGTTCCCGGTCCCTGAGAAGGTAACCGTCGAACTGGTCGCCGTGAAGGTCGTGGCCGAGGACGTATCCCAGTTCCCCGAGCTCATCGTGATCGTCGCCGATGCGAACGTGAACGTCGCGGCGCCGCTGGAGGTCAGGCTGTTCGTTCCGAATGCGACGGTCCCGGCGTTCGTGAAGGCGAGCGTTCCGGTCCACGTGAGAGATCCGGTGAAGGTCGTCGAGACGGCGGGACTGACCGTGAGATTGTTCACGGTCTGCGTGATGTTCATGGAGCCGCCCGATGCGTTCACGACGACGTTCGAGGCGCCGACCGTGAATGTCCCGAGGTGGGTGTCCATCGACGTGACGGTAATCGAGGATCCGTTGGCCGTGAGGGCTCCTCCCGCGTTCACGACCAACGTGACCGCGTTGATGGCGAGATTTGATCCACTCGTGTTCAGCGTCGTCGTTCCGGCTCCGCCTGAGATCGTCAGCGTCCCGCCGACGGCCAGGCTGTTCGTGGCCATTGTGAAAGTGACCGTCGAGGCGCCGGAGTTGAACGTGACGTTCCCGCCAAATTCCTGGGTCGGGTTGCCGAAGGTCATCGTCCGCGAGGCCGACGAGTTGAAGGTGATCGGGGCGACAAAACCCCACGAGGCCGACGTCGAGGCGTTCGTCCACGACCCGGACGCCGTCCAAGAACCACCGGACGTCGACGTGATGTAGCCCGCGGCGTTGTTGACATTCACGTTCCCGGCCACCGAGACGATCGACGCATTCGAGCGGAGCACCCCGCTCGCCCCGCTGACGGTGAGCCCGCCACCAATCGTGAGGCCGTAGTTCGCGCCCGTCGTGTCGAGCATACCACTCACGGTGACGAGTCCCGCCGTCGTGAGGGCCGAGGCGGCCGAGACGGTGCCGCTGACGGCAAGAGCGGCGAACCCGTTCGACGCGTTCAGGAGCTTGACGGTCGTGCCCGCTCCGGTCATCGTCACGGTGCTGGCTCCGCCCGTGAATGTCGAGCCTGCGCCAGATGTGTCCCAGTTACCCGTGACGGTCCATGCGCCGGTGGTCAGCGTCAGCGTACCTGACGCACCGCCCGTCATCGTGACGTTCGATGCACTCACCGCGGATGCATTCGCCGTCAGCACACCCCCGTTACCGATCGTGAGTGCGCCGCCGGTGAGGGTCAGGTTGCTCGTCGCGAGGGTCGTCGCTCCGGCCCCGCCCTGGACCGACAAGGTCCCCGACCAGATGAGGCGGTTCGTCGCCATGGTGAACGTGACGGTCGACGCGCCGCTGTTGAACGCGATGTCGTTGAACTCGGCGGCTGCTCCCGGAAGGACGGCGAAGGTCATCGTCTGAGAGGCCGATGAGTTGAACGTGATTGGAGACGCGAAATTCCAGGACGCGGACGTGGACGCGTTTGTCCAGGATCCGGAGACGGTCCACGAACCGGCGCCGCCGGACGTGATGTAGCCGGCCGGATTGTTCACGGAAACATTCCCGGCCACCGAGACGGTCGATCCGTTTGATCGGAGGACTGCCGCGGCACCGCTGACCGTCAGGCCGCCGCCCACGAACAGGCCGTAGTTGGTCGCGGTCGTGTCGAAGGTGCCGCTGACCGTCAGGAGGCCGGCGAGTGTGGTCGCCGATGCCGCGGTGACGGTGCCACTGATCGTGAGTGCGCCGAAGCCGTTCGACGCGTTCAGAGTCTTGACGGTCTTCGCGGCTCCGCTCATCGTGACGGAACTGGAAGCCGCCGTGAAGACGGAGCCCGCTCCGGACGTGTCCCAGTTCCCTGCGACGGTCCAGGAGCCTGCGGCCGTGATCGTCCCGGAGGTCCCGCCGGTCATCGTCACGTTGGTCACGCTCACGACGGACGTGCCCGCGGTCAAGGTGGCCCCGTTGTTCACGGTGAGGTTCCCTCCCGGGCCCGTCAACGCGAGGTTCGCGGTCGCCAGGGCCGCATTGTTGTTGAGGGTCAACGTGCCTCCCCATCGGAGTCCGTTCGTCGCCATGGTGAACGTGGCCGCGGCGGTCGGGCTGAACTGCACGTTGTTGAATTCCGAGGCTCCCAAGTTGGCGAAGGTCATGGTGCGAGACGAGCCGGAATTGAAGACAACCGTGCCCGTTCCGGCGGACCACGATCCGCTCGTCGTCGAGTTCGTCCACGAACCGCCAAAGTTCCAAGTCGTCGCGCCGAAGCTGAAGTATCCCGAGGCGGCGATGCTGACATTCCCGGTGATCGTCTTCGTGCCCGCCGCGCCCCCGGTGATTCCACCCGCCATGTTCGCTGCGAGGGTGGCCACGGTCAGCGTGAAGGTGCCGCTCGCGAGGACTGAGCCGGCACTCACCGTCAAGGTCCCGGAGACGTCCACGAGGCCGGTTTGGGTGACCGTTCCCGCCGCCGAGAGGACCAGGTTGTTGAAGTTGTTGCCCGCGTTCAGAATCGCGATGTTGGCCACCCCGTTCATCGTCACCGTGCTCGTGCCTTTCGTGAACACGGAGCCGGCGCCACTCGTGTCCCAGTTACCGGTGCTCGTGAACGAGCTGCTCGTGAGCGTGATCGTTCCGCTCGTCCCCCCGGTCATCGCCACGCTCGACACAGAGACCGTAGACGCGTTCGCGGTGAGGATGCCGCCATTGCCGACAACGAGGGCGCCGCCGGTCAGGCCGAGATTGGCGGTTGCGAGCGCCGTCGTCGAAGAACCGTCCGAGATCGTGAGCGTCCCGCCCCAGATGAGGGCCCTTGTCCCCATGGTGAAGGTCTGGGCGGACGCCGCCGAGGAGGTGAACGAAATGTTGTTGAACTCGTTGCTCGGAAGATTCGTCCCGGCGAACGTCATCGTCCCGCCGGTCGCACTCGTGAAGGTGACCGTGCCGGTCCCGGGAGTCCATGAGGCGGATGTCGACGCGTTCGTCCAAGTCCCCGTGACGGTCCAAGTCGACGTACCCATGACGACGTAGCCGTTCGCAGCGCTGACGTTCAGGTTGCCGTTGACCACGACGGTTGACCCATTCGCCGTCAGGCTTCCGAAAGTCGAGAGGGTGAGCGCCCCCGCGGTGATGCCCAAGTTCGACGCGGATGTCGTCAAGATGGTCGGTCCCGTCGCCCCGCCCGTCGAGTTGCGGATCGTGAGCGTCCCTCCCATCCTCAGCGCGTTGACCGCCATCGTGTACGTGATGCTGGGGGTCACACTGGCGTCGAGCGTGAGATTGTTGAACTCGTTCGTCCCGCCGGCCAGCGCGGCGAACGTCAGTGGTCCGCTCCCGGCATCTCGGATCGTCACCGTGCTCGTCCCCGCGGCCCACGAGACGGAGGTCGAGAGATTGGTCCACAGTCCGTTGACCGTCCAGCTCGATGCGCCGAGATTGACGATCGTCCCCGCGGTGAGCACGTCGACATCCCCGGTGACGGTGATCGTCGAACTCCGAGCCTGGACCGTCCCCTGAATCGCGAATGGCCCGTTGACCGTGAGAGCCCAGTTGGATGCGGTCGTGTCGAGCGTGCCGGTGAAGCCCGTCATGTCGATGCTCGCGATCGTGGTGGCTGCCGCAAGGGTCGTGGTGCCGGTGGGAGTGGCATTGAAGATCACATCGTTCGTCGCGACGGGAGTGCAGCTACACGCGGCCCCGCCGGACGTATTCGACCAGTTCGCACCCGTGGCCCACGTCCCGCCGGCTCCGATCCGATAGCAGTTCCCCGACGCAACGCCGCAGTTCGGGGTGGGCAGCACGCGGACCGCGGAGATGACCCAGTCGGTGGCGTTGCCGTCCGTCCAGGTGATTGCCGTGCCGGGGAAGGGCATGTCGGCTCCCGCGCCGCAAAAAGTGGTGGGTGCGGCGGCGCACTGAGTCGGCGCGATTCCGTAGAGAGACATCGCGGTTGCGGCCGTGCCGGTGACGGCCGTCGGTGCCGTGGTCCCTCGAATCCCCAGGACCGCGAAAGCCAGTTCGCCGGCGGATGCCGGGGAAATCGAAATGCTCGGATTCGCGGTCGTCCCGCTCGCCGTGGTTCCTCCCGCGGTCGGGGTCGTGGCCAATACTCCCCCTAGGAGGACCGTGGCACACACCTGTTTCGCGGTGCCACTCACGAGCGTGGCCGTCATCGTCTGAGCGCCGCTTGGAATCACGCCTTGGAAGAACCACATCTCCGTGCGCACGATTCCGGTGCCGCTCGTGGCGGTCCCGGGAATCAGGCTGAGGCTCGCCGCTCCGTACGTAACGCTTGTGTACGCGGTGGGCCCTCGATTGCTGAGCATCACGAGCACCGCGTTGTCGCCCGCGGTCGCCGATTGAGAGGTCGTGCAGGTTGCCGCGGCGGGGTCGACGAGTGCGACGGTCGTCGAATCCACCGTCAATGCGTCGGCCCTAGCATTCATCGTGAAGAGATCGAAAAACCACCCGACGCCGTCCCGGATCGAGTCTCGGAATCCGACTGCCACCTCGTGCCAGTCGATCGGAGGGAACCACACTCGGAGGACGTGATTGATCGCGCTGCCCCACGTTTCCGGCGCTTGACGCGGATGAACGAAGACGTTGAGATTTGGAGACGTGAATGAGATTGCGACGAGGCGCTCCGTCGGATACGAAGATCGCGCCGGGAGAAGGAAGGTGACATTGGTGAAAGGCTGCAGATCATTCCCATGAAACAGCAGCCGTTGCAGTTCCGGGGTCAACGCACGCCCGGGAATCGTGAGCCGACCGTCGGGAGATCTGAATTCCGCGAGCGGGTCGGGCATCGACTGGCTTACGACCACCAGGGCGGCGGTTGCCAGCATGACGAAGGCGACGAGGAACGCGGTTCGCGCCTTCACGAAAACACCACGGCGCGGACTGGGAGGGAGCGGTTAGACGGAGTGGCGGTACCGCTCATCGACGCAGCGGAAGGCCCGGGGATTCCGGTTGAGTCCCTTCGCGCGACGTCGTGGTTGGAACCTGGCAGTTCTGCACATGAGACGTTCAAAGCCGTCACGACTCTGACGAGCGTCTGCGTGGCGTTGCAGCGGGGTTCCGTTCGGACCTATTTAAGCGCCGTTTGGTGGTTATCTGACCTGATTCCTTCTGGAGGGGAATCCGGTTCACTCGACCGTCACTCGCCCGGATAGCCGGGCCTCCATCGCCTCGAGCTCCGCCGCTCGCCTCCGGAGTTTTTCCTCCCGGTCCAGCAGCTCCAGGGCCTTCTGCTGAATGATCTTCACGCGCCGCTCGATGTCCTTCTTCGCCTCGTCCGGTTCGGCGCGGATCTCGGGCGCCTGCGGCTTCGCTTGGGCGAGGAGCGTCCGTTGCCGGTCTAGATCCTCCTCGCGGGTGGAGAGATCTTTCTCCCGTCGCCCGAAATCCCGGTCTCGTTCCTCGACCCGTGCTTCGCGGTCCCGGACCCGCTCCTCGCGGTCCAGGAGTTCGATCGCCCGACGTTGCAGGAACTTGCGCTCCCGCGCGAGCTCGGACTTCTCGCCTTCCATCGCCTTCCGAACTTCATCAGAGACCTCGCCGGGGGGTCGATGCGAGGCCACGAGCCGCTCTTTCGCCATTGATGTGAAACGCTGACTCAGGTCGGCCACCCGGCTCTCGATTTCGCGGCGGGTCTTCTCTTCTTCCGCCGACCGAACCGCGGTCTCCGCCCGTTCCTTTTCGAGGAAGGCGACCGAGGCCTTCGCCTCCTTTTCGAGTTGGGCGATTCTGGCGGAACCCTCTTGGTAGCGAGTTTCGAGCTCGGTCTTCGCCGCGATGAGCGCTTTCCGCTCTTGCTCGAATGCTTGTCGCGCGTCCGAGTTGGCCTTCGACTCGGCCTTCTTCGAATCCTCGTTGGAGCTCGTCGCGAGCTGTTCCGCGATCTCCAGGGTCTTCGCCGACCGGGAGGCGCCCTTCGACACCGCATCCTGCAGTTGGGTGGAATAGTCCGCGAGGGCCGCGAGCCTCGCCTTCTGACGGTCTAGCTCCTCCTGGCGTCCACTCAGGTTGGCTGCGTCCGCCTTGAGCTTCGCCTCGAGCTCGGCGAGGGACTTTTCTTTCGCTTGGAGGCGCGCATCGCGTTCCGCGATTCCCTTGTCGACCTCCGGTCTCGGTTCGGCGGCGCGGGCCGGCGCAGGGCGATTCGCCGCGGACGCGAGATGCGAATCCGCGGCCGTGAGGAGGAGGGCGGTCCAGTTGACATCCTCGGGCGCGAGTTGGCCGCGCGACAGGAGGACAAACACGAACTTGCCGCTCTGGAATGCTGTGAAAACATATTCGCCGACGAACAAGGAATCGCGATCGCCGATCCCTTCATCGGGCAAAACTTTCAGGAAGTCGTTGTAGTCGATCGGGCAATCCTGATCGAGGATGTATTCCCCGGCCATCTCGCCGCGCTCATCGAGGACGTAGATCTTCTTGAGCTGCGCCCGGGCGACTTTCTTCAGCGGAGCGGCCATGAGGATTCCGGAGAGGGCCGGGCCGAGGCCTCGCAGTACGAGACCGGAAAGCAGAGCTTCGATCGCCCCTTGCATACGCTGGCCGCCTAGGTCGCGAGGGCATCTCCTCGCGGTTCGAGTACGGAGAAATCGAGCGGCCCGCTCCTTATTTAAGAAACGGGCTTTGGTTATCGGTTGTGAGAAGGGGCGGTGAAGGCCTCGCGGGAAGCGCGTCGTCCTCGGTCCGTCGAGGGCTCACACGAGAGACCGAGCCCGTTCCAAGTTGTCGACACCGAGCGCGACCTGGGCATGGCCGCCCACGGTGCCGAGGTGGATCGCGCTGACGACATCGACGCCGGCATCGCCCAGCTTCCGGGCGAGGGCGGCCAGTGCGCCCGGCTTGTCGTCTAGGCGGACGACGAGGACGGTCCGCGTCGAGCAAGCGTATCCGCTCTTCATCATCGCCTCCCGGGCCTGCATCGGCTGGTTGACGATCAGGCTCACGTACGATCGCCCGCCCGCAGACTCGGCGCCGATCGCGTCGATGTTGATGCCCGCATCTCCCAGGATCGCCGCGAGCTTCGCGAGCTCTCCCGGCCGGTCCGGGACCTCCACGTCAATTTGGATCATGTCCCCCTCCGGACCGACATAGGCGGGCGAGGCTACAAGGGTTACGCGCCGTCGTCCGGCGGCAAATCGCTTATGGGCGGCCCTTCACTCCCGGATTGGTTCGATGCGCTACACACTCGCCTACGTCGGGATTCAGGTTCGGAACTTGGAGCGTTCGATTTCCTTCTATCGGGATGTCCTGGGGATGCGCGTCGTGCGCCGTCAGCGGGTTCCGGAGACGGACGGCGAATGGGCGGAGCTCCGCAGTGCCGGGTCCAAGCAGATGCTCGAGTTGAACTGGTATCCAGACGGCTCGAAGTTCTTCACCGGCCCGTATCGCAACGGGGACGAGCTGGATCACATCGCGTTCGCGTGCGCGGATGTCGAGCGGGCCTACGGCGAACTGATCGCGAAAGGGGCGCGAAGCGGCCATCCTCCCTTCGCCGAAGGAGGGAGCATGCTCGCATACGTCGAAGATCCGGATGGGATTTGGATCGAGTTGAGCGGCCCGGTTCCCGGCGACTAGACCCGAGGCGGGGCCGGCGCGAGCACGATCCGGGCGTCGACGGCCCGATAACCCTTCCCCTCCGGGAGGACGATTACGGGATTGAGGTCGATCTCCTGGATCCGGTCTGAATCCGACACGAGCTGGGCGAGTCGCAGGAGGGCATCCTGCAATGCCTTCACGTCTCGCGGAGGTTCGCCCCGCACGCCTTGCAACAGCGGGAAGGTCCGGATTGATTCGATCATCCGCATCGCGTCGCGATCCGTCAACGGCGGCAGTCCGAACGCAACGTCCTTCAGGTACTCGACGTAGATGCCGCCGAGCCCGAAGACAAGGCACGGCCCGTAGACCTTGTCTCGGGTCATGCCCAGGATGACCTCGGTGCCGCCGGTCACGAACTCCTGGACCAGGAATCCCTCGATGGCGACGCCTCGGTCCCGGAGGCGACGGGCCATGCGTGACGCCCCTTCGACTAGGTCCTCCTTCCCGCGGACATCGAGCAGGACGGCTTGCAGTTCGGACTTGTGCACAAGAGCGGGGCCGACCGCCTTCACGACGACCGGATATCCGATTTCTGCTGCGGTGGCCGGCAGATCCTCCACGGTGGGTGCCAACCGAGTCTTCGCGGTGCGAATCCCGTACGCTTCCAGGAGGCGGTTCGCCTCCTCGGCGCGCAACAACGTTCGATTCTCCGCCCGGCTCCGGGTCAAGACGGATTCGGCAATGCCGCGATCGACCGGGAACGTGCGAAGGTCTCCTTCGTCCCGGTCCCGGTATCGGGCATACCGATGCATCGCGGCGAGCGCCCGCGCGGCGCTCTCCGGATACGAGTACGAGGGCACGCCATGCGTGACGAGCTCGACGAAGCCCGCACTATCCTGGGCGCGTCCGAGGAAGTTGCACAGGACCGGCTTCGAATGTTTTCGGGTGATCTCCCAGATCGCGCGGGCGACCTCCACCTCGTCGACTCGGACAGGCGGCACGTAGATTGCGATCGCGGCGTCGACGGATCCATCCGCGAGGACGGCGTCCATCGCACGGCGGTAATCGTCAAGGCTCCCTTGCGGGGTCAGGTCGATCGGGTTCTGGAGCGACGCCTCCGGGGGAGCCCACTTCTTCATCTCCGCCCGAGTCGCCGGCGACAGTTCCGCGAGCCGGAGCCCTTGGGCGACCAGCTCATCGACGCACATGATCGCCGGGCCGCCCGCATCCGAGACGACTGCAACGCGGTCCCCGCGAGGGACGGGCTGCAAGGCGAACGCCATCGCCAGGTCGAACAGCTCCTCGATCGAGTTCGCCCGTAGCACGCCGGTCTGTGAGAACACGGCCTCCGCGGCGAGGTCCGAGCCCCCCAGGGAACCGGTGTGCGATACCGCCGCGCGGCTTCCGGCCTCCGATCGGCCCGACTTCACCGCGATCACGGGTTTGTCTTTCGTGGTCTCGCGCGCGATCCGGACGAAATTCTGCGGGTTGCCGAAGTTCTCGATGTACGCGAGGATCAGCTTCGTGTCCGGGTCCTCGTGCCACACCTGAAGGAGATCGTTCAGGCTCACTTGCGCCTTGTTCCCCAAGGAGCAGAATTTCGCGAAACCGACGCCCAGCGATTTCGCATGGTCCAGGATGGCGATCCCGAGGGCGCCGCTCTGCGTGGCGAGCGAGATTCCGCCGGGCAACGGCGGCGTCGGCGCGAACGTCGCGTCCATGCGGATGTCCGGATGGGTGTTGATCACGCCCATGCAGTTCGGGCCGATCATCGTCATGTCGTACTGCGCGCAAACCGCGAGGAGCCGCGCCTCTCGGTCCGTTCCCACGTCACCGATCTCTCGGAAGCCCGCCGTGATTACGATGAGGCCTTTCACGCCCTTCTTCCCGCAATCTTCGACGGATTGGAGGGCGACCTCGGCGGGTACGGTGATCACCGCAAGGTCCACCGGGCCAGGGATTTCGAGGACGTTCGGGTACGCCCGGATCCCGTGGACGCTCGTCGCCTTCGGATTCACCGGATAGACGGTCCCCTGGAACTCGTTCAAAATGAGATTGTGAAGGATTTCGTATCCGATTTTCCCGCGGTGACGGGACGCGCCGACGATCGCGATGGATGACGGCGAGAAGATCGCATCGAGTCCCGAGCGGGACATCGGGCGGCCAAACCCTCGGCGCGGCTTGAAGGTTCTCGCATCGTCAAGGTGCGACGGCCGTTATCCGGTTGCGAAGTCGGTATCACGCGGGATAACGGCGCCATTTGAGTAATATACGGAACCGGAGAACGGGACGGCACTGGGCCGGGGAATGCCCTCGCCCGGGAGACGCCGCCCCGCATGCGCACCCCCCCTTCGCGGTTCTCGATGAGAAGTGTGGCGGTGGCCCTCGCGCTCCTCGGGTCGATTGGGGCAGTTCTCCTCGTCAGCGCCCCGACCGTGAGCGCCACCACGTACGTCCGAGGTGTGTACACGACGGACGTGACGTGGGGTGTGGCCGACACGGTCTACATCGCGACGGGTGCCGTCACGATCAGAGCTCCTCGGACCCTGACGATCATGCCCGGGACGACGGTGAAGTTCGATCCGGGCGTCCACCTCTTCGTCGACGGGCAGCTGAAAGCCGACGGGACCCCGGCGAAACCGATCACCTTCGCCGCGAACACGTCATCCCTGACCCCGTGGGGCGGCATTCAATTCAACGCCAGCTCATCCGGCTCCGTTTCCTGGTCGACGTTCGATCGCGTCGACCGGGCGATCTCGGCGACGGACAGCTCTCCGGACATCATCAGCAACAAGGTCATCCAAGCGGGAGCCGGATTCGTGTTCCTTCGGTCATCGAGCTATGTGTCTAGCAACACGATCATCCGCGCGACGAGCGTGGGCGTGTACGCGAACGCATCCAGCGTCCAGATTTCCGGCAACGCAATCAACAACACCGCGGTCGGAATCCAGATCGAGCAGCCCGGTTTCCCGACGATCTCGGGCAACGCGATCACGAACGTGAGCAGCGGGTTCGCGATGGGAATCCTCCTAACGGGCGGGGCGACCGCATCGATTGACGGAAACACGGTTCAGGGAATCCGCGGCTCCGCAGGAGCCGCCGGGATTGGTCCGGGGGCCCCGGGTCGTGACGGCTCGATCGGCGCCGGCATCTACGTGTCTGGGGCACCGTCTGCTTCGATCACGAGCAACGCCGTCGACAGCGTGAGTGGAGGACGGGGGGGCGACGGTCAGGCAAACACCGGAGGCACGGGAGGTCGGGGCGGCAACGGGGGTTCCGCCGCGGGCATCGTCGTCGTCGGCACGACGAGCCCGATGATCCAGTGGAACATGGTCACGACCATGACCGGCGGAAACGGGGGATCGGGCGGCGGGAGCGCCACGACGACGGCCGGTGGCCGAGGCGGAGACGCGGGCACGGCCGTTGCCATCGAAGTGGCGAATTCAGTCGGAATCAGCCAGTTATTCACGAACACGGCCGGCGGCGTAACCGGCGGCGGCGGGGGACTCGGTGGAAACGGTGGGACGACGAACGGGAACGGCGGAACGGGCGGCGACGCAGACGCGGTGTTCCTGATCAGTGCGAGAAACGTCGATACGAGTGGTAACTCTCTCCAGAACATCCGGGGCGGCATCGGCGGAAACGGGGCGGTCGCGGGTGGAGGCTCCGGGAACGGTGGGACCGGCGGCGCGGCGAACGGGGTCGCGGTCTTCTACGTCGCAGGCCCGGCGACGGTCCATGCCAACACGTTGGCGACTCTCGTTGCAGGCGATGGAGGCCGCAGCGTGCGCGGCGGATACGGCGGCAACGCGACCGGACTCATCTTCTTCGGAAACAACGACGGTGCGTTCAACAAGACCCAGGCCAGTTTCAACCAACTCGATACGATCACCGCCGGGGCCGGAGGCATCGGCACGCGATTCGGAGGCAACGGGGGCACGGCGGCGGGAATCGCTGCGGTATACACGTCTCCGGACTTCTCATCGAACGGGGTGACCACGATGCAAGGCGGCCGAGGTGGGGACTCCGTCGTCGGGACGAACGGTGGCCGCGGCGGAGATGCATACGGCGTTATCTCGGGGCTCGTCTTGAACGGCCTCTCCGCGGGGGATACGATTTCGAGCGTGACGAAAGGCGGAGCGGGCACCGGTCCCCCGATTCAGACGTCCTATGCGGACGGATACTACCTCGTCGGCAACAAGACGTTTAAGATGCACTTCACGGCCGAAAACGCGACGCTGTCGTCCATCGGGAGCTACGAGTTCTTCGTGGACAACTACACGCAAGCGATAGCGGTGAACAGTCCGTTCACGAAGCTCGCGGTGATGGCCGCGGGGAATCTGACGGTCCGGAACTTCCTTGAGGTCGACGCGCTCTGGCCGAACGGTTTCATGCCGGTCGGCGGGGCACGCATCAAGGTCTCGGACGGAAGCACGACGATCTGGGATCGCACGGCCCCCTCCGGCATCCAATCCTGGATCCTCGTCACGGACCGCATCTACGTGAACTCTCCGATCCCGACCGATAACGTGACCCAGGTCAGCGTGACGTACCCGCCTTACGCTTTCACCAACGACCCGCGGTCCGTCGACATGGGGACCAGCCACACGGAATCGTTCGTAATGGTCGACAAGGACGCCCCGACGTCCGCGGCCAGCCCCTTGCCAACGTATGAGAACACGCTCACCTTCTGGATCTCGTACGGCGCTTCGGACGGGAACGGGACCGGGGTAGTCAACGTCACCCTGTGGTACCGGACGGCCGGAAGCGCGATCTGGATCCAGTACTCCGTCCAACCCGGCGGGAACTTCGGCTTCCTCTCGTTCACGGCGTCGGCCGACGGGGTATACGAGTTCGCCACGACGGCGGAGGATGCCTCGGGGAACCAGGAATCCCAACCGTCTGCCAACGATACGTGGACGATGGTCGACACAGTCGGGCCAGGCTCCCATGTGAATACGTTGGGCCAATACGAAAACCGGAGCGCGTTCCTGGTGTCGTGGGGACCGGACGTAGGCGTGACGGACATCGCATCGTACACGATCCAATACAATGCCGGAGCCGCCGGTTGGACGGACTGGCTCGTCGGCACGACCGCGACGTCCGGGACGTTCACGGCCTCGGGGCAAGGGATCTATGCCTTCCGGTCGATCGCCACGGACCACGCGGGCAACCGTGAGGTCCCCCCGGCCGCGAACGACACCTGGACGAGGGTCGATACGACCGCTCCGACGTCCCGCACGTTGGCCCTGCCGACATACGAGACATCCCTCTCCTTCATCGTCCAATGGGGACCGACGGAGGGGACGACGGACGTCGCGACCTACCACATTCAACGGAATGACAACGGGGCCGGCTGGACGGACTGGCTCGTCGCGACGGCCGCGACGACCTCGGGGACGTTCACCGGCCAGGATGGCCACACGTACCAGTTCCGCTCGGTCGCCACAGACCGCGCAGGGAACACGGAAGCGGTGTCCGGAAACGAGTCGTGGACGATCGTGGACGTCACGCCACCCGAGTCCGCGGTGACGACGTTACCGAGATACGAAAACACCCTCCAATTTGCGATCGCATGGGGCCCCGTCGTCGGTACGACGGACATCGCGGCCTATCTCATTCAGTGGAAAGATGGAGCGAATCCGTGGACCGATCTCGTAGGATATACGTACACCACGGCGACCGGCGCGACGTTCGTTGGGCAAGACCCCCACGTCTACGCCTTCCGCTCGATCGCGCGGGATCGCGCGGGGAACGTTGAGACGCCTCCCGCGACGAACGACACATGGACCGTCGTCGATGTCACGAAGCCGTTCGTGACGGATTCCCGGCCTGTCGGGTCGAACACGAACCTGACGCCTTGGGTGGTCGTGACGTTCAACGAGCCCATGAACCGGACCTCCGTCGAGGCCGCGTTCTCGATCACGCCCGCCATCGACGGCGCATCCGTGTGGAGTTCGGATTCCCGCGTCATGACGTTCGTCCCGGCGCGCGACCTCGATTCCGGGGCGACCTACTTCGTCGTGATCGATCCGACCGCACGCGATCTCGCCGGGAACACGATGGTGTCGTCGAAGACCTTCCAGTTCTCGACCGCCCCGGGCTTCTTGGCGCAATTCTGGTGGATCCTCGTCCTCGTCGGCGCGGCAGTCGCCGCCGCCGCGTTCCTCATCCTGCGTCGACGCGGGGCCGAGGCGTCCAAGCCCGCCGCCCCGCCGCCAACGACCGCCGCGAAGACGAGCGACGCGATCGTCGAGGACGTGTTTCTCCTCAACCACAAGGACGGCCTGCTGATCAAGCACGAGACCCGACGGCTGAGGCCCGACGTTGACATGGATATCTTGAGCGGCATGCTCACGGCGGTGCAGGCGTTCGTCAAGGACGCGCTCCGCGGGGACGACTACGCCGACCTGAACGAGATGACGGTCGGCCACATGCACATCCTGATCGGCCGCGGCAAGTGGCTCGTGCTCGCGGCTCGGATCGAAGGCGACGGTTCGCAGAGCTGGACCACCCAGATCGAACGATGCATCAAGGACATGGAAGATCATCACTGGGACCAGATCGAAGATTGGGACGGGGACATGGGCCTCGCGCGGGTCCTCACCCCGTACATCAAGAAATTGATCCAGGGCGGCTACACGTAAGGACATCGGGCGCACGATGCGCGAATGCGACCTGAATTTCTGTGCGTCCGTTCGCTACAACAAAACGGGGTGCGGATCGCGACGCGCAATCGCGTTCCTCCGGAGGACGCGACGATTTTCGCACGCGTCCCAGGATTGTCCCGTCTTCAGTACCGATAACAAAAGCTTTAATTCCGGATGCCACTTTCTAACAAGGGATGGGACGAGACGGCATCTTGTTCCACAGACTCGCGTCCCCAGAGCGGATGCCGTCGCGTCCTGAACGTCTCGCGTGCGCAAGCCCGCGGTGATCCAAAAATGGCGAGTGAGGAGGGCGACGGAAAGGTGTCGAAGTCGGCGGAAGAAGTCCGAGACGAGTTCGAGGAGAAGATGGATCGCCTCCGTCGGCAGTACGAGCGCGACCTCCACTCCTTCCGCTACGAGATCGAGGAACGGGAGTACCGCCTGAAGGCGTACGAGGACAAGTTCAACAAGATCAAGCAACCGCCGCTCCTCTATGCCTACGTCGTCCGCAAGGAAGGCCCCGACCTCGACGGCAACCAGGTCGTCGTCGCGCGCGCGACGGAACTGCTCAAGGTCTCGACCGGGTTGGTCGACAAGTCGCAGCTCGGCGTCGGCCAATATGTCTGGGTGCACCCGCAGACGTACGCGATCGTGGAAGGCAGCGCGGTGCGCAACGAGGGCGTGATCGCGAAGGTCGTCGACATGCTGGACGGCAAGCTCGTGATCTCCGTGGAAGGGGACATGGAGAAGCGCCTGATCGATTGCGACAAGAACGTCTTCAAGAAGCTCAAGCCCGGATTCCAGATCGGCGTCCTGCCTCCGACGATGGAAGTCCTCGACATCCTCCCGAACCTCGAGGTCAAGTCCCTCCTCCTCGGCGAGAAGCCGAACGTGACGTACGGCGAGATCGGCGGGCTCATGGAGGCGATCGAGCGGATCAAGGACGTCGTCGTGCTCCCGTACCAGGAGGCCAAGCTGTTCGCGCAGATCTCCCTCCAGGCGCCGCGCGGGATTCTGCTCTACGGTCCCCCGGGTTGCGGCAAGACGCTCCTCGTGAAGGCGATCGCGACGGAGAACGACATGACGTTCTTCAACGTCAGCATCGCGGACGTCCTCTCGAAGTGGGTCGGGGAGAGCGAGCGCATCATCAAGGAGATCTTCCGCCAGGCGCACGAGAAGAAGCCGAGCATCGTCTTCTTCGACGAGATCGAGGCGCTGTTCACGGTCCGCGGCATGATGGACACGTCCGGCGTCCACAAGAACATCATCGCGCAGATCCTGAGCGAGATGGACGGACTCGTCGAGCTGCACGACGTCTTCGTGATCGGCGCGACGAATCGCGCGGACCTCGTGGACCCGGCCCTCTTGAGGCCGGGGCGGTTCGACGAGATCATCGAGATCCCGCGTCCGGACCGCAAGGCCGCGGAGGAGATCCTTCGGATCTACCTGAACGAGGACTTGCCGACCGCGGAGAGCCTCGACGAGACGTACGGGGGCCACAAGGAGGCGGTCGACGCGCTCCGGCGCTTTGTCCTCGACGAACTCTACGGGGAAAACAAGTGGGTCAAGGTCAAGCTCGACGCCGAGGCGAAAGAGG
>VBMA01000017.1 GCA_005878985.1 Methanobacteriota archaeon | reverse complement strand
GAACGCGGGGTTCGTCGCGGCGATCTCAATGAACGGCTTCGCGTCGAGGGGGATGTCCGCCCACTTCAGGAATTCCTTCACCCGACCTCGGATCGAATTGCGGTAGCGCTCCACGACCTCGGTCGTCTCCACCTCGACCGCGTGCACGTTCTTCGCGCCCTTCACCTCGATGACCTTGCCGCCGGAAAGGCTCTGCCCGAACAGGCTCGACAGGGAGTGGACGGGATTCAGGGACGCGACCAAGACGTTCTCTCCCTGGGATGCGCAGTGGTACGCGAGGCCGGCTGCCGCAACGGTCTTTCCGACGCCGCCTTTCCCACCGGTGAAGATGTAACGTAGCTTCGGTCGTTCTTGGAGGAGCTCCAGGAGGGTCGTCACGTGGGATCCCCTCAGAGCGCAGGTCCAAATAGCAGGTCCTGCGACACCCGTTCGATCATGTCGAGTCCGCGCGGCTCCCGCGGATACATCGGCAACATCGCGACGACCTTGCCCGCGAACTTCGACTTGATCTCGTCGAGGTACTTCCGCTGCATCCGCGCCCGGTTCCGGAGGAACTCGACCGCTTCGCCGCCTTTCGCGTCGGCCAGTTCCGCGGGATACACCTGGTTCACGATCAGCCCCGCCATCTGGAGGCCCAGGGCGTCGAACATCTCGAGCGCCCGCTCCGTGTCCAGGATCGCCATGCGCTCCGGGATGAGGACCATAAAGAACGACGTCCGGCGCTGATCCACCATCAGGTCCGTGAAGCGCGTGATCTTCGTTTGGATGTCCTGGAGCTCCTTGAGGACCTCGTCCTCCGAGACCTTCACGCCTTTCAACGTCGCCGCGACCGCCTCGTACTCTTGGGCCTTCTCCCGCGCCTCCGTGATCTTGCCGACCCACTTGCTCAAGATCTCCGCCATCGCGATCATGCGCACGCCGTGGCCGAACGGCGGCATGTCGAAGACGTAGAGGTCGTGGCCGCTCGTGGACACGAGGTCCGCCATCGCGTCGTACGTAGCCGACTCGTACATCGCCGGTTCGGCGGACGTCGAATCGATGTATTCCTCGATCTCCGCCGGCAACTCCGACAAGCCGTACATCGTGAGGATCTTCTGTTTGACCTCGGCTTGGTAGTCGGCGACGCGCCGGTCCGCGTCGATCTCGACGACGTCTAGGTTCGGGATGACGGAGACGAGCCCCTTCCCGAAGATGTCCCGGTCAAAGATGTCGCTGAGGCTCGCCTGCGGGTCCGTTGAGAAACAGAGGACGTTCCGCTTGCGCTTCGAGGCCATGTAGTGACTCAGGCCCGCGCTGCATGTCGTCTTGCCGAGTCCGCCTTTCCCGGCGAAGATCACAATCCCTTTGTCGCCTTTCGTCTCGAAATAGGAGGCCAGGCCCATGGAGTCCCTCAGAAGACTTGGTCGGTGAAATCCCGCTCCCGGAACACGCGCTGTTTCCAGCTCTTGATGTTCGGGACGGCGTAAGGCAGAATCTTGAGGGAGTAGTACGGCGGGATGACCGGCACGCCGAGCATGTCGCCGAGGGTGATGAACATGAAGAGATGTTCCAGGTACATGCGCGTGCGGAGCGCCGCCGTCACATGGCCGTGGGCGGCCATCCCGTAGAGGACGCCTTTCGCAGCGTCCCGCATCTTTCCTCGGCGACCCTTCGGCGCCGCGTCGTCCTTCGATTCCGCCATCTCGCTATCTCCTCGACTGGTCATGCGCGCCGGGGCTCAAGAGCTTTTTCGGATTGCCGCTACGGCCCTGGTTTGCCCCCGTCCGCAGCCGCCACGACCTTGGCGCGCGCCTCCGCTCGGCTGCGGGCGTAGCTCCGGAAGAGCTTGATGGCCATCGACAGGCCGACGATGAACAGCACGGCCCCGACCGCGACGAAGACGCCGTTCACGATCAGGGCGTACAGGGCATTCGCCTGCGTGTTCAGAGGCGGCCGGACGTTGTTGAGGACGCCGCCGGCAGTCGCCGCGGTGGTCCCCTGCGTGTACAGGATGACGGCCCACAGGAAGATCCACGTCTCCCAGAGCAGGGCGGACAGGGTGGTCACGACCATGAATACGCCGGGGATCAGCGAGTACTTCGTTGGTGCGCGGACCCTCGCGAGGTGAATCGTGATCAGCATGATCGCGAGTCCCGCCAGCAACTGGTTCGCACCGCCGAAGTAGAGCCAGAGGGCCCACCAGCTGCCGCTGATCGCGAACAGCCAGGGCACCCCGAGCCCAACGGCCGTCGCGACGCTCTTGTGGCCGAGCGCGCGGAATCGGCCTTCGCTCCATGTTTCGGAAGCAACGAGCCGGAAGAATCGGGTCACCAGCGCCTGGACCGTGATCGCATAGATCACCAAGACGAGGCCGAAGAACGTCGTCAGCACGGGCTGAGTGAGACCGCCGAGGAACGGCGAGGTGAGGACGTAGGCACCTTGCACCCACGATGCGACGTTGTTGTGGTTGACGAAGAACGACGGCGCCAAGACCATGTAGGCGATGAGCGAGGCGAGGGCGAGCAACCCCTCGGACAGCATCGCGCCTCCGCCGACCGGTAACGCATCCGTCTCGATGTCCAGCTGTTTCGACGTCGAGGAGGAACTCACCAGGCTGTGCCATCCCGAAATCGCGCCGCACGCGATGGCCACGAAGAGGATGGGCCAAATCGGCCCGATAATCCCCTGGGGATCGACTAAGAAGGGACCGGCGGGCATCTGGACGCCGATGTTAGTGAACGGAGTCACGAGGGCCCCGACGAGGATGAAGATGATTGCCGCATAGGCCGGGTAGAACGCGAGGTAGTTCGTCGGCTGCACGAACGTGGGAGTCGGCAAGATCGCGGCGAGGGCCAAGAAAACGAGGCAGATCGCCGCCCAGGCCGCTGGGCTCCAAGCTCCCAAGTTCACGGCGAGCGCGACCCGCGGGCCAGTGGCGGGCTGGCCGCTCAAGGAGACCGGCACGAGAACGCCCAAGTAGATGCTGCCCACGACCATGAGGAGCCCAAGGGCCGTGACCGCAAAGACGTTGACCTTGAAGCGATACAGCAGCTGACCGCAGACGACACCGGCGGCGAAGATGCCGACCGTCGCCAAGAACGTCCCCGGGTACGCTTGCCAGAACGCGGCGATGAGGGCGATGAACGTGGCCGAGATGATGATGAGGTAGAACAACACGAACGCGAGCAGGTTCGTCCTCCCGCTCGCTCCCGTAAATTCGTAGGTGATCGGCCCGAACGATCGACCTTCTTTGCGGACGGAGAGCATCATCGCGCCGTAGTCCTGCAACCAGCCGATGAAGAAGTTCCCGCCAATGATCCACAGGAGGGCGGGGATCCAACCGAACGTGATCCCGATGAACGGGCCCAAAATGGGCCCGAGCGCCGCGACGCTCTTGAACTGGTAACCCCACAGCACGTACCGACTCACGGGAAAGTACTCGACACCGTCCATGTACATGTGGGCCGGCGTGGCCTTCTTCGCGTTGGAGCGCCAGACGTTCCGGTCAATCCACTTCCCGTATCCCCAGTACGCGACCGCATACAGTCCGATAGTCACGACGACCCACAGAAACGGAGTTGACTGAATGTCGACCACGGTAACCTCCTCCCGGCTCCTCTAACCCGCGTGAGAGAAGCTGCCACGGGTATCTCTGGCAGAGCGCTTAAACGTCACGTTTGCCGACCCCTGAACCGGACCGCAACAGCCGGCGCCGGCCAGGCCCAACGCCGCGGAAGGCACATAGGCGGGTTCGCCCTTTCCGGAATCGTCATGACGCGACCCCCGAGGGTCCAGCTCCTCGGCCTGCTCCCCGCGGTCCTGAAACCGTGCGGGCCCGCCTGCGCCCAGCCCTTCACCCACCGGAACGTGGAGGCGCTCCGGGAGGAGGAGTGGCACGAGACCCCGGCTTTCATGATTGAGAATGCGAATCGAGCGCACCGGATCGCAGAAGACCTGTTCCGGGACTTCGGAGACCGCGTCCGGATCGAGGTCGTCGGACTCGATTCGCCGAGGGGCGTGTGGCTGGGCCTCCGTCACCAGATCGGCAAAGGATTCGCGGTCATCGTGGACGGCCGCGAGGTGTTTCGGGATCCCAAGGACTCCGATCCGGTCAAGGACGCCGTCTCGCGGGCGCTCTCGACGCGTCCCGCGCCGGCATGATGCGTCACGACCGCTGGGCCGGGGCCGCGTCCTTCACCAGCTCCGCTCGGAACAGTAGAGGCAGGGCGGCCAGCCAGAGGATTTCGAAGACCAGGGAAACGATCGAGGGCAAGGTTGCCACGGGTCCGAACACCGCGAACGCCAGCACGACCGTCAGCCCGAGATTCTTGAACGACGAGAACGCCGTCACGGCCACGCGTTCCGCCCACGGAACGTGGACGGCCCGCGTGAGGACGAACACGAGGCCGCCCAGGAGGAACGTCCTGCCGAACGACAGCACCGCGAGCGTGGCGATGAGCTCAGGATGCGCGAGCAACGGGGCTCGTGTCGACCCCGAAATGGCCACGACCAGAAAGAAGAACGAAATGCTCACGGCACTTCCGCGGAAGTCCACGATGCGGGGCCACCGTCGCAAGAAACGGGATGCGACGAGCGGCACGCCGATCAGGAGGACCGTCTGCACGACGAGCTCCTCGAAGGGCGCGGCCTGGCTCGTGAATACCAAGGTAATCGCGGGAACCAGCGCGAGGCCTAGGACGTACAGGAGGGCGAGGGAAACCAGAGACCGTCGGGTATCCCCTTTGAGGATCGAGGTGATTGGCACGACGGCGATCGCGGGAGGAACCGCGGCCATGAGGACCCATCCGTTCCGGATCTGAGGGTCTGGACTGAGGATCGCGAACGTGAGGATGAGCCCGCTGAGGACCACGTAACTCATCGCGAACGCGATCAGGAACCGTCGGAGCTCCGTCCGAGGCGAGATGCCGGCGATCGAGATCTCGGTGAGCGAGAACGTCATCCCGAGGACGAGCGCGACCTGCGAGACCTCCTTCGAGTACGCGGGGAAGCCGCCGGTCGCGAAGCCGACGACAAGGCCCGAGGCGACCATCGTCGGGAACGAGCGCCACGGGCGAAACACGGCGGCCGGAGACGGACCGCGGATGAAAAGCCTACCGCATCAGAGCGTCGCGAGGAAGGCCCCGACCATAGCGAGGGCGATCGCGAACTTCTGCGGAAAGGTCAGCCGCTCGTCCATCCAGAATCGCCGCACGAGGATCGCGACGATCGGGTACACGGTCGTGAGGGGAACGACGATCGCAATCGGACCGAGCCCGATCGCCAGGAAGATCGTGATCCCGGCGATGCTGAATAGGAACAGGGAAGGGACCGCCTCGCGGATTCCTTCACGATCCCACGTGCCGGTTCCGCGGAGGCCACGCGAGGCCACGGCCAAGTAGATCGGCGTCGACACGAGCACATAGATTCCGGCATTGCCCGCGAAGCCGAGCGCGTCGATCGACATCCGTTCGACGATCCCCCAGGCGCCCCACAGGACGACGGCGCAGAGCATCGGGGCGAGCCACGCCCTTCCGACGCCGGCTTCGCCCGGGTGGTCGTGCAGCCCGAGGACCACCGCGCCGATCAGCAGGAAGGCAATCGCAATGATCTGTACGGGGACGAGCGAGACGCCGAGGATGACGACGGCCGCCGCGACCGTGATGACCGGGTACGCTGCCGTGAATCCGCTGACGACGCTCGCGGTGCCAGATTCCATCGCGCGGAACCAGAAGATCGTGCCGAAGCACCCGCAGACCGCGCTCGCGGTCGCCAACGCGACGCCGAGGGGCGTCAGGCGGTCCCAGCCGGATCCGAGGACAAACCAGGCGGCGTAGATCGGCGCGCTACCGAGCGCGTACAGGGCGAGCATGCGAGCTGACCCGAGCCGGACTGTCGGCTCTTTGGACAGGCCCTCGCCCACGCCGTAGCACAGGACCGTGAGCAGGGCGCAGACAAGCCAGAGCTCCATCTCTCGCCTCGCATCGATGACTGCCGGGTTCTTCTTCCTCGTCCATCGTTCCGCAGACTCCTTCGGGCCAGGCCCGCGTCCGCGCGCCGTGTCCTTACATCGAGGTTTTATAAAACCGTTCCGGGCAAAAGTATCTCGCCGACGAATAAGGCGGGCGAAACGTCGCTCCTGCTGCACGTCGCGGGTGACGACGGAAGTCAAGACTCGGTTCGCGATCCGGACCACGATTGCGTGAATTAGCGATTCGGTTTCGAGAATCGATGAACACTAAACAACAATCCGCGCGAATTCTACCGAATCCCTCCCTAGAAGTCGGGAAATCTATTTAATGGCTGCAAGGCATCCCTTATATGGAGCGGGCCAAGAGTTTCTTGAGGTCCGCGCCTTGCAGGAGGAGTCTCCACGAAGTCAGGCGTTATCGCCCTGATCTGTGGTCTTGTCGTGTTGATGGTGTCGATGCAGTCCGCGGGGGCATCGGCTCCGTTCACCGGAAGCTCGGCCACGCCGACGCCGAAAGCCACGTCCGCGGATCTGAAAATAGGGTTCCTCGAATCGGTCGACAGCCTGAATCCATTTCAGGGACTGAACGATCCATCCTATTTGTTGTACGGGCTCGTATATGACTACCTGTTCTCCTTCGACGAGGACGGGAATTACGTTCCGAATCTTGCGTTGAGCGCGTCGTGCGACGCCGTCTGCATGAACTGGACATACCAAATCCGACAGGGCGTCACGTGGCACGACGGCACGCCGTTCACCGTCGACGATGTCGTGTTCTCGATCAACTACAACAGTCAGAGCATCTTCCACCTCTGGGCGTTCGAACCATACATGAATCGAATCGTGCAGTGCAGTGGCAAGTATCCGAAGCAAGGCTGCGGAGCCTTCAGCAATTCTCCGTGGAACGTGACGGTCTACTTCGACCGACCGTTCGTCCCGGGGAAGTCGGTGTTCGTGCCGATCATCGAGAAAGCCCAGTGGCAAGGGATTTCGCCGCAGCAAGCGCAATATTCATATCCGAACCCGAACCCGATCGGGACGGGCCCGTTCGTCGCCGACGCCGCGATCTACACCGAATACCAGAACCAGCCCGCGCAAGCCCTTCATTTGTTCAAGAATCCGAACTACCACCCGGTGGGGACCCATACCGGTCCATCCCCGATCGACAACATCTATCTGCAGCAGTTCCAGGATGAGCAGACGATGGCCATCGCCCTCCTCCGAGGGGACATCGACTTGGCCAAGATGACCTCGGCCGGGATTGGGACCGTGCAAGGACAAGCCAACGTCGGCACCCAGGAGGGGCTGCTGAGCACGCAGTACTGGAACGAAATCGGAATCGAGCAGTCCGACCCGGGCAATAAGCAAACCTCGCTGAATCCGGCGCGCTGGGACGTCAGCGTTCGCCGGGCGATGGCGATGGCGACGAACAAGGACTATGTCGTGAGTACGATCTATCAAGGGAAAGGCGTCCGCGGGGACTCGTTGATGTCTCCGATCACGCCCCAGTGGTGGTACGATCCTACCTCCGATCCGGGCGCCAACCTCACGTTCGACATCGCGAAGGCCAACGCGGTACTCGACGCCGCGGGATACGGCTCGTACTGGAC
>VBMA01000147.1 GCA_005878985.1 Methanobacteriota archaeon | reverse complement strand
AGACGTACGAACGTCGGCTCCTCCACCAAGTCCGACAGGCCGCGATCCCCCATCACGTGGCGATCATCATGGATGGGAACCGCCGGTTCGCGCGGGAAATCGGCCTCGGCAACGTCCTCGACGGCCACGTGAAGGGTCGGGACAAGCTCGAGGAGGTCCTCGAATGGTGTCTCGAGGTCGGCGTCCGCATCCTCACCGTGTACGCGTTCTCCACCGAGAACCTGCGGCGACCGAGCGAGGAGATCCAGCATCTCATGCACCTCTTCGCCGAGAATTTCCGGAAGGTCGGCGACGACGACCGCGTCCACCGGCACAAAATCCGGATCCACGTGTTCGGGGACCGCGAACTCCTCCCCGCCGAGGTCATCGAAGCGATCGAGTATGCGGAGGCCCGAACGAAGGACTACGACAGCTATCGCTTCAACCTCGCCGTCGCCTACGGGGGCCGGGAGGAAATCCTCCAGGCCATTCGAGACGTCGTGCGCGACGCCCAAGCGGGGAAAGTGGAGCCCCACGACATCGACGAGAAGTTCTTCTCGAAGCGCCTGTACACCGCCGACATGCCGGATCCGGACTTGGTCTTGCGCACGAGTGGCGAAGAGCGGATCTCGAACTTCCTCCTCTGGCAACTCGCCTATTCCGAATTGTATTTCGTGGACGTCTACTGGCCCGGCTTCCGCAAAATCGACTTTCTGCGGGCGTTGCGGTCGTACCAGATGCGGGCGCGGCGATACGGCGAGTGAGGCGTCCACCGGAGCCCTTAAGTCCCCTCGCCAAGTTGCGCGGCCCCGATGAAGGGGGAGGTCGTCTTCTATCGACTCTTCGACCTCGGAGCCTCGGTCGACCTCGACGAGATCCAAGGAAGGGTCGACATGCCGTTCCTCGCCGGACGCATGCTTTCCGAACGCGCCACGCCGAGATATGCCCGGTTCGCGGCACCCCTCCTGGTCCATGTGGACCAACGGACGCTCGAGACGAACCTCGGATCGTTGGTCGCGTCGATCGCGGTGAAGCTCTACGGCGTCGGCGCCCTCGCGGTCGTCGTCCGGACGCCGTTCGAGACGAGCGTCCTCCGGGACCTCCGGCCCTTCGCGGGCCTACGGATCCGGGCCGCGGGCAAGGAGGAGAGCCTCGACGCCTACTGCCGACGCCTCGTTGATCGGATCATCGAGGACCTCGTCCCGTTCCTCCATGATTCGTACGATGTCAATGTCGATCCGGAGCCGTACACGGTCTACTGCGTGTCCGTCACCGAGACCCCCGTCCGGGTCTTCACGACCGCGTGGCGACGCGAGGTGACGGCCCTCCTGGCGAACGACCCGCGGCCGGATGCGATCAGCGACGAGGAGGTCGACGACACGTGGCGCAACTGGTTCTCGTACTACCAGGACGACCTCGTGGTCCTGGATTGGGATGCGGCCCTCGTCATCGAGCCGAGCGCCTCGTACGAAGACACGCTCACCGTCTTCGAACTCGCGAACCTTCAGCTGCTCGAGTTACGCACGTACGACGCGTTCTTGGACAAGGTCGTCGACAAGGCATACGACGATCTCGAGGACCTGTTCGCACGCAGCTCCTTCTTGCGGAGCGGCCATGAAACCGTCAAAGAGCTGGCCGAGGTCCGCATGGATCTCGCCGAGGCGTCGTTCCAGGTCGACAACATCTCGAAGCTCTGGGGCGACTGGTTCCTCGGCAAGGTCTACCGGGCGGCCGCGAAGAAGTTCGAACTCGACTCATGGCGAAGGAACGTCGAGGAGAAGATGAAGGACCTCAGCGAGATCTACGAGGTCGCGGAGGCCGAGCTCGAGGCCCGGCGCCTCCTGATCCTGGAGTTCCTCGTCGTCCTGTTGTTCATCGTGGATCTCGTGCTCATCGCGTTCCGCGGGTGACCGACGAGGCCCTTCCCGGCCGACGCGCTCAGGTGATCTGAATCGAGCCGAGGACCGGGCGGAAGATCCACTCTCCGCCAGCCGAATGAATCGAGCTGGCGAGATCGAAGTCGAGCGTGATGCGGACGGACCCGCTCCCGGGCACGTCGAACGGCGTCGTCGTCTTCAGCTCGCCGCTCGGGACGACAAACGTGACCGGGGTGCCGTCGTTCAGGACTCCGTCCACCGAATTCACGACCAGGCGGAGCTGCGTGTACTCGCCGGCCGGGGCGCGGTCGAGGGCGAGGAGGCGCGTGAGATTCGCGAGGGCGACGAAATCGATGGTCGGCGAGGACAGAGGGAGGTGGATCCAACCGCTGTCGTTTTCCGCGTCCGCGCGATGGACCTGGATGTCCGAGAACACGACGTTCAACTGCCTCCAATCGGCCGGGGCATCGCGGACGTACACGTACAGATTCCCCGACGTGACGGAACCCAAGAACGCGAACCCGGCGATGAGAAGCAAGCCGGTGACCGCCATGGCAAACACGGTGCGCGGCCTGATCGAATCGTCCTCCGCGACTATCATTCGCGGGGAGGGGTATATAGATTCTCGGAACTTCCCGCGTTCAATAACGAGAAGGTTACGCGGGGGCGAGCGGCGCGACCGGCCCGATCGCTGAGTACACCCGGTCGATCGCTTCGCGCGCCGCCTTCTCGTCGTCCGTCTTCACGAGGATCTTGCCACTCTCGTACAGGGTGAGCTCCGGCTCGCCTTCGAGGATGAGCATCACCTTCACGTCGCTCACGCGCCAGCCGCGGCTCCGCAGCCGTTCCGCGGCCTCGGTGAGATCCACACGCCACGGCTTCTTCAGGGTCGAGATGAACGCGGTCGCGGTGCGACACGGTTTCAACAGGTAGTAGCTCATGCGGCGGTCCCCGGGCTCGAGGGAAGCGGTGCAGCAGGCCCGTCGGCCTTGAACTTTTCCGGGACCAGTCTGGAGAGACACGAAGAGACGAGCCCCGGAACGTCCAGCTTCGTCTCCTCGGCGAGAATCTGATCCAACCGCGCGTGGGTCGAGGGGCGGGGCGGCCCGAGGAGATCGCAGATTTCCGGCCCTTTCGACACCTCGTAGGTGCGAATCGACTTCGCGCGATCCACGATTTCCTGTTTGTCGAAGCCGATGAGCGGCCGGAGGATCGGGTGGCGCGCGACGGCGTCAATCGCCCGGAGGCTCGCGACCGTCTGGCTCGAGACCTGACCCAAGTTCTCCCCGGTGACGAGGACGTCCGCGGCCTCGAGGTCCGCAATTGCGTCGGCCAGCCGAACCATCAGGCGCTTCGTCAGGATGAAGTAGAAGCGTCGGTCTGCGTCGTGGGCGACCTCGGCGAAGGCCTCCCCCACGCGGACCACGTACAACGATGGGATTCCCAGGATTCCACAAAGGGTCCGTGCCTTGATCGCCGCGGCGTCGTCGGTGATCGGCTCCAGCGAGAAGTGGGCCGCGATGAGATCGAGGCCCTGGCGGGCCATGAGGTGCCCGGCGACCGGACTGTCGAACCCGCCACTGAGCAGGAGCACACCTCGTCCCACCACGTCAAGTCCCCACGTATTTTGCGTAGACCCCGCGCGCTTCCGCCTCATCCTTCACGCCGCGAATGAGCGCGCGGCCGTCCGGGAAAATCGTCAAGCGATGGCCCTCCACCTCGGCGACGAGGACGCCGCCGGCCCGGCGGGTCGACCCGAGGACCGCGAGGCGATTCGCGACGGCCTCCATGTCGATCGTGCCGCGGTGGACCGGATCGAGGGAAATGGTATCGCTCCCGCAAAGGGAGGCCAGGACCTGGGCGCGCCTGGCACCCAGATATTCCCGTTCGCCGAGGACGCAGGTCGGACAATCGGCGCGACGGGCGATCCGAATCTTCTGGACGTCCGGTCGCCATCCGTCGACCACATACAGGGCGCCGGACGGCGTCTCCCCGAGGAGCAGACGAAGGGCCTCGCCGGCCTGGATCGCCCCGACCATCGCGGACGCGGCGTTGAAGATGCCCGCGGTCTCGCAGGTCGGCAGGCTGCCCGGCGGAGGGGCCTTTGGGTTGAAACAACGGAAACACGCGGTGACCGGAGGTCGAATCGCGAACGCCATTCCGTACGTTGCGATGGCCCCGCCGTACACGAAAGGGATGTTCGACTCGATCGCGGCCTCGTTGATCAGGAAACGCGTCTCGAGATTGTCCGTGCCATCGACGACGACGTCGGCATCGCGCAGGATCTCTCGGACCGTCGCCGAATGGACGTCTTTCGAGACCGGTTCGATCTCGATTTCGGAGTTCACGGAGCGGAGGCGTTCCGCGGCGGCCTCCGCCTTCGGCCGGTCGACGTCGCGTTCGCTGTAGAGCAACTGCCGCTGGAGATTCGTGAGTTCGACGACATCCCGGTCGACGAGCCGAAGATGCCCGACCCCCGCGCGGGCCAGGAGGTCGGACGACATGCTCCCGAGGGCCCCCAATCCCACCACGACGGCGCGGGCACCCGCAAGCTTGCGCTGGCCCTCGACACCAATCTCCGGAAGGACTTCCTGCCGACGGTACCGATTCGGCGGCGGCACGGTCGGCGAAGGGGCGCGCCACTTATGGCCTTTCGCCCGCCGCCACCGTGGCAAACGACGCCGAAGAGACCACTTCACAATCGAAAAATTCTTTCCTGCTCGCGCCGCTTAACGGCGGGGATTGCATGGATTCGATGGTGTCGACCGCGCCGTCCGCGTGGCTCGCGATGGAGAATGCACTGGACCGGCTCACGAGGGACTTCACGATTTTGACGGTGCTCGTGCTGATCCTGGTCGTGGTGAGCCTGCTCTCTTGGTTCCGGACGGGCGTGTTGGACCTCGGCTTTCTCCTCGCACTCGCGGTCCTCATCGCCTTACGCGACATCGGCGCGTTCTGTCGCGGTGCGATGGAGCGAATGCGACAACTGAGCCAGATGGTCTGATATCGCCGAGCCCGTGGAGAGACCTCCGGGGTGCGCCGCCTCGTCCGAAAAACTTGCGTCCCTTCGGTCCACGGATCAGTTGTAGAGGTTGAATTCGTCCTTCTCGGGAACCGAGTCCCAGTCCTCGTCCCCTTCCTCGAAAACAGCGTTGAAGAGGGCGCTAACGACCTCCCGGAGCTGTTGAATCTCCGTCCGGAGGCGCGCCAACTCCTTCATCACTTCCTCGTTGGAAGCGGGCATTCAGAACCTCTAACCGCTGCTATCACAGGGTAGGTTCATATCTTTTTGCCTTCGATTCTTGATGCTAATTCTCGGAACGGAACGGTCACGGAATTTCGCGACGATTCACCGTCGGCCGCGATCCCGATCCCTTCCGCCGCGACCTCCGGGACCCTGTCCGTCACGACCTCGGCCCCCGCCGCGGTCGCGAAATCGATCGCGCCCGCCGCCCCGACCTCGATCACGGCCGCCGCGATCGTGCCCCTCCCCGCGAGGCTCGCGGTGTTTCGCCTCGACCTTGCCGCCACCGAGTTCGGTTGCGGGGACGGTCAGCTTCAGGTCCGCGTAATCGGCGGCGAGTTTTCTCCGCTCCGTTCGCTCGTCCCGCGGGCAATAGAGCTCCCGGCCGCGGACCTCAAGGGGCCCACGGCAGACGGAACAGAGGGCTTTCACGACCCCGAGGTCCCGCTCGGCCGTCGTCAGCTGCACCGAAGGTTTGACTTGAATCACCTTGGCGCGAATGATGTCTCCGAGTCGGTACATGTCGTGAATGTCCTCGGTGTACTCCTCGGACACGTTCGAGATGTGAATCGTCCCCTCGGACTCGCCGCTAATCTGGCGGGGACGTCCATGGATCGCGGTGATCGTCGCGGTCGCCATCATCCCGCGGATGTCGTCGACCACCCCGTACACGATGTCCCCGACCTTGAGTTCCGCGGGCGGGTTGAATGCCCGCACCCGCGCGACGCGGTTCTCCGGGTCCAGGACGAGCACGCCCGTCGTCGCCGCAAAGACGAGTCCGTTCCGCTCGTACGTCCCCTCGCCGGGCTCGAATTCCTCCGCGACGGCAATCTCGTCGCCGGGGAGGACCATCTTCGCTTCCATTCGGTGCAGCGACTCCTTCGAGTCGGACGGAGTAGGCCCGTCGGTATTTATCCCTTCGCCATCTGGAAACGGTAGAGGACCACGTCAATCCGCCGAACCTCCTCCCGGTGGAAGTCGAAGGTGTGCGGAATCGGAAAGGCGTACGGCAGCCGGTCGGTAATCTTCCCGGAGCCGGACTCGATGCGCCGACGGACGTACGCTTCCGCCCTCGCGTTCAAGAACGCGTAGACGACGTGGCCCCACGCGAGCGCGGCATCGAAGAACGGACGGTCCGCATGCCTACGTTGGGAGCCGAAGGGGGGATTCATGAAGATCGTCTCGAAGCGCTCGCCGACGGATCCGACGTCGGCGAGGCGCCACTCGACGTCGACTCGCGCGCGTTCCCCGTTCCGGCGTGCGATTTCGACCGCCGTCGGATCCGAGTCCAAACCCATCACCCGACCGGCGCCCAGAAGCTTCGCGGCGATCCCGAGCACGCCGTTCCCACACCCGAGGTCCGCCGCCGACCGGCCCTCGATGTCGCCCTTCGCCGAAGCGAGGTACGCGACCTCGGCGGCGATTCCGGCGGGCGTCGGATATTGCTCCGCGGTTGCCGCCGGATGAGGCAGCGGGTCCAGGGACTCCAAGATCTTCTCGAGTCGGACCTTCTTCGTCGCCTCACCCCGTCGGGGAACTCATTCCTCGTCCCAGGTCGACTCTCGCTTGGTCGCCGCGATCCCGCGCGGGGTGATCACCGCCGTGAAGTCGGAGGCGCCGTGCCACAGCAGGGTCACGAGGCCTTCGCCCTCGAGGCGGCCGAGCTCGCTCTGGAGATCGTCGAAGTTCACACCTCGAAGAATCTCGAAGAACTGGTTCTTCTTCAGCCCGATCGAACCGCGTTTGTCCAGGAGCAACAGGACCTTGTCCCGGAGGCCCCGTTCCACGGCCCGGGCCGCATCCTGTCGGAACGCGCGGTCGACCATCTCGATCGCCAACGCGTTGAAGGCGTCGTCAACGAGGGTCCCGGTCCGGGCCGAGGTGTAGACGATCGGAGCGGCGAACGCTTCTGCGACATGCCGCACCTCCTCCTCGGAGATCGCTCGCCGTTCCTCGAGGTCTCGTTTGTTCACGATGAGGTACACCGGCACGTCGCCCGCGATTTCGAGCGCGGAGGGGATCCATTCGTTGAGCGCGTAGAGGCTGTCCTTCCGCGTGAGATCGCACACCCCCATCAGACCTTGCGCGCCATGGTAGTACGTCTCCCGGACGAGATCTTTGAACCCGCGCTGGCCCATGATGTCGAAGATCGACATATCCATCTGGACCTCGGTGTCCGCGCCATGCGGGACGGTCAGCTCGACCTTGCTCACCCGGGTGCCGACCGTGTGGAGATACGTGTCCTGGTATTCGCTGAGGACGAACCGTCGAATCAGCGAGGTCTTCCCGACACCGCCTTCCCCCATCAGGGCGAGCTTTGCCTTCATGTGTCGTACGGTCGGCATCGGTATCGGCAGGGCTCCTCATTCGGAGCCCGGGTATAAGCAGTTTCGTCGTGTGGACCGGGAGACTCGTATCACGGACGTCAACATTGGTCCGGGTCGCGTCCACGGGCTCAGCCCGCGGTGGCTCTTCTCCGACCAATCGCTGTCAATGGATTCGAGAGGCTTTGATCGCGTGGCAACGGCGCTCAATTATCACGTCCA
>VBMA01000146.1 GCA_005878985.1 Methanobacteriota archaeon | reverse complement strand
CCCTTCACGTTGTTCTGGAACGTCATCTGGACGCCGAGTCCCGCCAACGCGAGCTCACCCGAGAGGGTGATCGTCGGTCCGGGGGAGTTGTCGCACCCGGACGAGGCCGCGTCGACGTGGACGGCGACCGGCATCGGGACGTCCGCGCTCACCGATTGCTTCCCGATCGAGTCACCCGCCGTCGAGATGGTCGACGCAAAGCCCCGCGGCACGAAGGCCACGGAAAACGCCGCCAGCCCGAGGCCGAGCACGATCAGGCCCACTATGGCTATTCGGTTGTGGATGTTTCCCCACCTCCTAGTGGGCGGCCCGACCCCGGGATCCGGGATAAGGGCCTTGGGCCCGCAGTGAACACACAGGGGCCACGTGTGTTACTGACGCCGAAATTATCACGCGCGAAAATATCGCGCGCGTGGGTTCGAAGCACCTTCGATTCCTAGACATTTCGAGCCCGCGGTCGGCGGCTTATCCAGACGACCATGATTCATCGTTTGTCACGCCGCGATCCAATGCCCAGGCTGCGCCGACGCGATCGTAACGAGACGCCAACAGAACTACGCTCGTCGGTCTCCGCCTTCGCCTTTCTGGGCCGCGTACCGGGCCGAGTCCAGGTCCATCTGAATCTCGGTGTCCTTCGAGGTCCCGAACACTTGCGAGGCGTCGAATTCGAGCTTTGAAGACTTTTTCTTCTTCCGTGCCCGCGGCTCTATCTGGAGCTGGTCCATCCCGAATAAATTGGAAGGCCACGCTAATCAAGCCTCGCCACTGAGTATCCAGACGCAGAACAAGGGAGGTCTGACGAAACCAAGAATCCGAAATCTTCGCGCACTGAAACGCAGGAGCGCGCAACACTTATAGAGACCCCGGGCGTACGCCGCGTCGCGCGGGTCCGTGGGGTAGCTTGGTCTATCCTTGGTGGTTCGGGACCACTAGACTCCGGTTCAAATCCGGACGGACCCACTCGCGATCCTTCGTCTCGCTAGTCTTCGACTTTCGACGGCGACGTGCTGACGAGCGCGGCGGCAGAAGTCGTCCCGCTCGTCCATGAGGCCACCGATGCAATCCCCGCGGCGATTGGGAGTATCCAGACTACCGCACCAGACGGAATTGTCGCCGCCTGTGCGAGCGCTGCGGCGACGTAATGTCCCGCGATCGACGTAAGAGCGTTCGCCGTCACGACCGCGGTCTGCGAGGCCGGCGTCACGTAGCCGGACACGTCACCGAAGCTCACTGTGTACGTGCCCGGCGCGATCGACTGCCACATGCCCCAATCATCGCGGGGGAGGCCGTTCACGAAGACCGTCGCGGCCGAGGGGGCGTCCGTCGTCACCCGGAGGGATCCGTGCACGACGAACGGCGCGTCCCACGTCGTCGTCGCGCCCGCGGCGACGTTGACCGTCTTCGGCGCGGGCGGCGTGTAGCCATACCCTTCGCCAAACGACACCGTGTACGTCCCCGGCGCCAGCTTGACCCACGTGAGGCCCCAGTCGTCCCGCGGCACGCCGTTCACGAGGATCTGCGCGGCCCTTGCCGGGTTCGTCGTCACGCGCAAGTAGCCGAACGTCGTCGGATCGGGTCCCGGCGCCGTCGGATTCGAGGTGAAGGTCCCTGTGATCGTCATCGTCGATCCGGCCGACACAATCGCGGTCTGGTCCGCCGGCGGATTGTATCCGGCGACGAGGCCGAAGTGCACCGTGTAGGTGCCCGGCGGCAAGGCGGTCCACATGCCCCAGTCGTTCCGCGGGACCCCGTTCACGGAAATCGTCGACGCCAGGGCGGGGTTCGTGATCACCCTCAGGTAGCCATTGACTCCGTAGTTCCCTTGGACCGTCGCCGTCGCGCCGGACGTCACCGTGACGGTCTGGGCCGCCGGCGTCGCCAAGCCGTTGAGGCCGCCGAACGACACCAGATGCCTGCCCGGCGCGATTTTCATCCAGGCGAGACCCCACTCGTCCCGCGGCACACCGTCCACGATAATCTTTCCGGGCAGCGCGGGGTTCGTCGTGACGCGGAGCAACGCCGGACCCGGTTGGAAGTCGATCGACGGATACGAGTAGGTCGGGTACTGGTCGTCGCTCGTCCCGGGCATACCGTCCGGCCCGGGGTTCCCGGGGGGGCCGCCGGTCGTGGCCGGGCCGGTCAGGGTCCATGTGTTCGTCGGTTCATCCCAGGTGCCGTACGACGATGGCAACGTCCGCATGAGGTACAGCGGCTTTTGGATCGTCACAAACTGGCCCTTCGTCGGGTCCGCGCCTGCCGGCGTGTGGTTCGGATCGTAGAAGTTCACATTCCCCTTCGGCAGGGTGAAGGACCAGCTCTCTCCCGCCTTCAGGTTCCATGTGACCGGCACGTAATCGTACGCACTGCTGACTCCGTAGTCGAAGCTCCCCGTCGTCGCGTGCGGGTACGCATACGGCGGATCGGGATATCGGCTGAGCTCATTTTCGGGGTGCTTGACGGGGCTGAAAAAGCCGTAGTCCGCAAGCGACGGTCCCCAATCCCAGAATGGGATATCGTCCGTCTTGTCGTACAGCCCATTCGGCCCGGCGTCCGCATTCGCTTGGAGGTGATAGAAGAGCGCGGTCGTCAGGGAGAAGTCGTGGGTCGCGGCGCCAATCGTGGTCGTGAAGTGGAAGCTTTCGAACCAGGGGGCCTCCATGCCCCACCAGCCCGTCCGTTTCGAGGAGTTCAGGGTGTTGCCAAGGTAACCCGCATTCCCCCAGTAGAACATCCGCGCGAGAAGCACTTCGGTTCCGAACGCCAAGTGGTCGATCTTGACCGTGGTCGTGCCGTCGAGGGCCACGCTCGCGGTCATGTTTGTGTAGAATGGGGAGTAGTAGTAGTCGTATCCGTTGAAGATATCGAACTTCCCGGGCGTTCCTGCCGACCCACCGAGTGCGACAATCGCGTTCTGCCAATTGGTCTCTTCTGTGCCAGAGGTGCCGCAGGCCGGATTCGTGTTCGCGGACCACCAGTTCTGTGCGGACGCGGCATCCGTGGCGACGACCCCGAACAAGCGTCTTGACTCCTGGAGGTCCAGCGTCACCGTGAGTTCCGAGCGCACGTAGTATCCATCGTTGAAGCTCGGGTTGAGGGGGCAACCTGCGACGTTCTTCAGGGTGTTTCCCTGGGCCTTCGTGATGTAGTCCATCCTCCAGTCGATCCCCAGCGAGGTTCCGACCGCAGCCGCCGGATTCTGGATCGGCAGGTACACGGGGTCCGTGAGCGTGTACCCGGGCACACTCGTCCCGATTGCCTGCATTCGGTACGGTGCGTAAATGAACGGGATTGTGCTCGTGGACGTCGGACTAATGGATGTGGTCGACGGATACCAGTCCGCGTACGGATAGGACGCCACGTCGGGCACGCTCGGATTGGACGGCACGCACGTGCCCTCGGCGACGCCTTCCGCGGAGAAGCACTCCGCGTTCATCGGCAGGTCTCCGTACTTTGCCGCCGTCCGGAGGTCCCAGTATTCCCGGTAGGGGACGTTGAAGAAATCATAAAAGTGGTAGTTGATCGAATACGCGGCTTGGGGTTGGACGGCGCCCACGGACGCCACAGAGGCCGCTCGACTCTCGAATCCGGTGAGCGCGAAACCGGCAGACGTAAGCAAGACCACAACGGTTCCGAATATTGCGACTCCTTTGCAGTCGATCACAGAAACCCTCCGCCCGTCCCGAAGGACCGCGACACGGAAACGGAGTTGCTCGCTATAAAGGCGACGCGCGAGTATTCGAGATGATAACAAGACCCCTGCGTTTGCCGTTCGTTGACGGATAGATACGACGGTAGCCACGCGGACGGCGTGCCGCGATCGCGGAATACGAGCGAATGATCTGACTTCGGCTTTCTGGCGCAACACCACGCTTAAGTTCTCGCATCCCGTTCACAATCCTCGGGGTGATGCGACATGGAGGGACCTCTTCCGCGGCGTCAGCGTTCCATCCGGAAGTCCACCCGTGGAAGTTTGATGCACGCATGAGCGCGACGGCTTCTCCGGCAGGTGTATCACGGGCACCGGGAAACGAAGACGCATGGGTGATCACCGATGCCGACCTGCCTCCCGCGACGATGACGACGGGGCAGATTCTCGCGATGATCGGTCAAGGCCGCGTGGGTCTGGCCTCCCAAGTCCGGCGCGCGTCGGAGGCGCAGTGGACCCGAACGGCCGACCGGCCCGAGTTTGCGTATGCGTTCCCACAGATGCGATTCACCCCGGGCGCGAAGGGAAAGACCCCACCGGTCCTCGGGTTCACCGCCCTCAATTCGAATCCGAGCCGCGCGTTAGACCTTTCCCGCATCCTCGCGGCGGATCCACAGGCGCGGAGTTTGGGGTTCTGGTTCTCCGCTCATTTGGACTGGATCCCCGCGCCGATCGTCCGGCGGTCGCGGCTCTTCCCGCTCTGGGGCGGCTTCTGGGTGGCTCCGATCGTCGAATCGAGCGTCGTGAAGCCCGATGGTTGGCTGAACGTGTACCTCGCCGCGTTCAATCTGACGAAACGGCAACAGGAGCACAGCCTGCGCGCGACGGATGCGGAAATCCCGGAGGGAATGAGGGGGAACCTCTCCTTTTCGCTACATCCCGGCCGCTGGGCCGTTCAGCTCGTTTCCGTTCCGACGAACCGAGGGGCGGGTGAACACAGTGTGAGTTTCAAAACGAGGAGTGGAGCCGAGCGCGCCGCGACCGCGGTTGCGGTCGGCGTGCTCACCCTCGGCTCCTTCATCTACGCTCCCGGGTCCAGCGGCTTCTCGCTTCGATACACGGTCCTCACGCCGGAGACGGCCCAGAACGTTACCCAGTGGGAAGGATACGCGATGCAGGCCGCCGACCGGCGGTTCAAGGAGGCGGGGGCGAATGCGATCGATGACGGAAAGGGAGGTCGCATCTCACAGGCGACGGTCCTTCAGCAGTTCCGTGCCTACCTCACGCCCTCCCTCCTCCTGGCTGCGCTCCGGTCTAAGCAGGCCGCACCGGAGGTCGTCATCGCCTCCCTCTTCGACGAGTTCCTGTTCGATGCCTTCGGAATCAAGGGCTCTCAAAACGCGTTCGTCGCGGGATGAGCCCCGCTCTGCCCGCCTTGCCACGATGCAGTCGTCACTTCCAGCTCCTGCGCAGAACGACGTGCTCTGAATCGAGCGGATTCCATGCTGGTCCGGAGCTAAGTTATCTCTCGGTCAGCGCAACATCAATCAATGATTGGGAACGATTTGGTAGGGTTCTGCGATAAGCGACATTGACCCCCGGAGCTTGCGTGCCTATTGAGGCGTGAGCTTCAGGAGAAACAAACCGAATGAACGCGATCGGTGCAATTGTTGGAACGACGTCGGTTGTCGCGGCCGTGGGCGGAGAATTCCTGACAGCGTTTCGGCCGTCAGCTTGGGAATCACCGCCGTGCTCGCCGCGCTACTCCTCGTCCTCGCAATCGGGAGCTGGGACGAACTCGACGCGGCCAATGGGATCACCGCGTAGGCTGGGCAACGATCCGCCGCTTGAGATCCGCTAGACGATCACCACCTTGACGAGGACCGATGTCGAGTGAGTGATCGAGCCGACTGTCGCCGAGACCGTCACGGTGTACGTCCCCGGAGTCGTGAGCAGCGATGTGGAAATCGACAGGGTCGACGTGGCGGTCCCGTTGGCCGTCAGCGTCACACTGCTCGGGCTCACCGAGGCCGTCGGCCAGATCAGGATGAGATCGGATGAGGAAACCGACGCGCTCAGGCTCGCCGTCCCTGCAAGACCGCTGATGCTCGTCAACGTGATCGTCGATGTCCCGGAGGAACCGATAACGAACGTAAGGGAGTTCGGCGAGGCGCCGAGGCTGAAATCGGGCGGAGAAGGCGGCGGGGGCGGCGGAGAGCTCGAAAGCTTCCACGCGGTGAACGGATGGAGCTCCCAGTGCCATGGTCCCTCCCAGAACACGAAGCCTTGGACGTCGATGGAGATGGTCCCGTTCGATTGCTCTTGGAAGAGGGTCGCGTTGTCGCAACTCGGGACATTCGGCCCACAGTATCCCTTGCCCAGCCAGTCGCGGTCGACCTCAATCCGCAGGTATCCACTCGTCGTCCCGAGGGTAATGATCTGTCCGCCGTCCGTGCAATACGTCTGGTTGCCGGGATAGCGCTGGCCGCCATTCTGCTTCGAGTACCATGCGGAGCAGTCCGTCGTCTTGACGGCATACCCGTACAGGGAGACGCCGTTGATCTGGACGAAGGGTGACACGACTTGGCCGGTCATGTTGGTGATGGTGCACGGCGGCGAGAGGGATCGTTCGAGCGGGATTCCGCCCGACGTTGAATTGACCTGGTATCGGCTGCCGTTGAGGTTCTGGTGTGGATACGCCGGCCCCAGCACATCGCGGATTGTGACGAGATCCGGGACACAGTGAACGTTCGGATTCCAGGAGTAAAGACTCCCGGATGCCGAGACGTTCCCACGTCCGAGAGAGCTCGAGCCGAATGTCGCGACTGCGAGAAGGACGATGGCAATGAAGAAAATCGTCGTCCGCGATGCCGAATTTTGGAGCCACTTCAGGGTCGTTGTTATCGCCACCGACAGGCGCCCCAGCGTGGGAGGACGGGTATGAGGCGTATGTTTACACTCATTCACACCCGAATACTTCCGGTAGCGACGACCCGTTATCCCGACATCACCGCTATGCAGGGTAAGTCTCCCTTTTCTGCTGCCTGTCTGCCTTCTGTCGGGCGTTAAATACCACGAGGCGTGATTCCCCCGCGCGGGTGGAGTCCGTGAATCGACGAGCGATTCGTTTTGCGAGGGTGGCGGCAATAGTGTCCGTCGCGATTTTCATGACGTTCGTCTTCTCCGCGTCACGGAGTTTTGCCGCCACGACGCACGACGTGTATATTGGCGGGGTCACCGCGGGGGCGCCGCTCGCGCCAGGTAGCGTGGTGTGATTCAACGGCTATTCGCCCGGGACGATTCGAATCACGGCCGGGGACACGGTCACGTGGCATCTCGTCGGCGCCGTCCACACGGTCACGTCGGCCGATACGTTGTCGAACGGCAGCTTCGTGTACGATTCGAGTCCGCTGTTTACTCCCGCGGGAGCCCTGGCGGACATGGGACCGGGAAAGCTCCTCGCACCGGGCTCCGTGTACGAACTCGATACGAGCGGCTTGGCCCCCGGAACATACCACTACTTTTGTAAGATCCATCCCGG
>VBMA01000145.1:7780-11747 GCA_005878985.1 Methanobacteriota archaeon | reverse complement strand
GGCCCTTGACCAACGGTAGTGCTACTCTATCCGCGGAGGGACTGCGAGAACCTTCACATTTGCAGAGACCCAGAAAGACTTTGAAGGAAGGCAGGCCCGGCGGCGCAACAAGAGCCAAGCCCTAGAGCCCGAGATTATGCCACTGGAATACCCCTATGGAGAAGGAGTGGGTAGCGTGGGTCGGGGGCCGAACTCTCCGTCGGGAGCAATCGATTTTTCCCCGAAAAGTCGGATTCATTCGGTCTCTCTCCTGTTATCAGTTGTCGTAGTGACCAACGGTGGGATGGTTCATCCAGCGCAGGGTGCCGCTGATTCGATCGCCCTTGACGGACCCGTCTCCTTCTCCGTAGCCCGAGCCTTCTTGACCGCCAAACGGCCTGGCCACCAAGGATTTCTCGCCGAACGAGGAGTCACGATTAATCAGTTCCATCTCGCAGAGTCGTTCGAGACGCATGTTTCAGCGATGTTCTCGTTGTCTCTCAAGTGAATGTTTCGAGGTCGAAGGCCCGTGCGGCGGTCGGACTGGCCGGCCAAGCTTCTACGGGGCCTTCGACAGACCGTGAACTTTCCACGCCAGGAGAAACGGGAGCAGGATGAGGACGAAGAGGCCCCACGGGGCGGTCGTCCGCAAGCGTCTTTAAGACCCGAGAATTTGATTGTCGTAGCGTGTTGAGGAGCTCGCAAGCCTTCCTGGTCATACTTCTGTTCGTGGTTTCCGGAGCCGTTTTCCCAGGTCCGCGGCAGACGACCGATCGCACGGTCCACCCGGCGTTGGCTGGACCGCCCACCACTGCCGCTTCTCGATTAGCGGGCTGGTATCCGATGTACCAGATTAGTGGTGGCGCGGCCTGGCATCTCAAAGTGGACGGCGAACGCGGGAGAGTGATCGTAGCCGCGAGATTTTGGGGATTGAATCCGAACGCGTCCGGAGGGGCCGAGAGCTACAATCTGCTTGTCCTTGACCTATCGGGGAATCTCCTTTACAACATCTCCTTATCCTCGTCCATAAACGCGGAAGTCATGGATTTCGACATCGATCGCTCGACCGGCGACGTGTATGCGTCGCTCCGCAACGGGACGATCATGCGCGTCGATCCGGCCACCGGTCAAATCGTGAACTCTTGGACCTACTGGAGCGGGCTCACCACGATCGCGGTCCAGGCGGGGGACTTGTTTGTCGGCACGTGCTGCCAGACCGGGAGCGTCATGCGCTTGTCTTCCCAAACCGGAGCGGTCGTTCGCAATTACACGATCGCCGGACAAGGAGACGCGATCTCGATTGCAGTCGATCCGGCCGGACGTTGGTTTTTCGTCGCCCTAAGCGCGGTGCTCGTGGGCGATCTCTACCGCGTTAATCTAACGACCGGCCAGGCCGCCGGTTTCGGGCCCGGGAATGACGTCGTCCTTTCCGCAGACGGTCGGCGCGTCTGGATTTGCGGTTGGTATTCCCTTGAATGGTATTGGCTCGCGAACGACACGTTCAACGGGTCCGGCGTCTCGTGTCCGGAGGCACCCGCGGAGAATCCGGTGACGGGCGTCCTCGCCTTGCCGAGCTCGGGTCGGCTCGTCGTGGAGTCCGGCGATGTCGGAACGTTCCAGGTCCAGACGACCGGAGCGGAGCCCGCGCAGGCGGCCACGGCCGGATGGACGGCCGATGGAACGGCCCTCGTCGCTCTTGCGTGGTCCGTCTCAGGCCACTACACCGTCGGGATGTGGGACGGAGATCCTTGGATGAACGCCACGAATGATGGGCAGCTTCGGAACTCGCGATTCGACCCGATTTGCTATCCACTCATCACTGCGGGCGGGCTGAATGCGAGCTCGATCGCCATGTACCGGGACGGAGTTCGAATCGGCGGCGGGACGCCCGGGATGACGGAAGCATGCTTTGGATCCACGGGGTATCCCCCGCTCGCCCTGGCGGACGGCCCGCACGTCGGCCGAATCACCGGCATGGATCGCGTTGGCCGAACCCTGGACGACAGCGTGTCGTTCGAGACCGACGGCACCCCGCCTCAACTCATCATCACATCCGCGATCGTCACGGCCACGTCGCCGTACATGCTGTCCGGAACGGTCGACGATCCCCACCTCTTGCGCGTCGACGTCGGGGGCAACAGATCGGCCACAGTGTCGGGCCGCAATTGGTCTGCCGCGGTGGACCTGTGGATCGGGAACAACACCTTGGGCGTGATGGCCGAAGACACGGTGGGAAATACCGCGGTCAACAGCGTCGTAGTCCGTTACTGGCCTTCGTTTGAGAATCGCCTCATCGACGAACCGGATCGCTTCCAAGTATCGATTCCACCCGGATGGACGGGTTATCCGAATGTCGGGCGAGCCAATGTCAAGTTCGGTGCGATGCTCTTGGCTCCACCCGAGGGAACCTACGTTTACAACACGAGCGCGACCGTCGAGGCTCGCTGGCGCCCGGGCATCGAGGAGACGCAAGCCGCCGCATACACGGAGGCAATCAAGGGACTCCAAGAGGTCGCCAAGTATTCTTTCGGCCGACCCGACTTCGTCCTGAACACCACGGTCGATGGTCATCCTGCGGCCCGCATCCGCGCGCTGGTCGGCACGAACATCATTGGGGTGAACACGAACGCCACGATCCTCACGCAAACGTACGTCGTCTCGGCAGCGCAAGGACGGGTGTACGTAATTTCGATGAACGTCTCGTGGATGCAGCCGCAATATCGCGAGACCGGAGACTGGATCATCGAGAGCTTCCACATCGGATCTGGGCCGACCTCGCCTTTCACGACGCCCGTGTCCCTCCTCCTAATCGGTGTGTCCGTCGGCGGCCTCTCTGCGATCGCCGCGGCAGTCTTCGTTTGGTGGCGTCGACGGGGGAAGAAGTCGTCTCCCCCGGACGGACCGGACTAGGCAACGACCCGGGGCGCAGGTCGCCGGCTACTGGACGCTTCGCGATTGCGGATCGCACCGGACCCAGGCCAAAGAGGGCGTCATGCCGAATCGCGCGACAAGATAGATTTATCCCCGGCGCGATTCATCGTTCCTGCCCAGACAGCGGAGGGAGAATCATCGCGAGTCGCCGAACGACGCACGTCGGGGCCGGGTTGATCGCGCTAGGCGTGGTCATATCGGTTCTCGCCCTGTCCGGCGAATCCGCACTCGCCTCGTTCGTCGGGATCGACGGCCCGAATCCCCTACAGGCAACTAACCGCGATGTGGAAATCGTCCCTTCGAACGCTACGGTACTGTCGGTCGCCTTCACCCTGGTGCTCGTGAACAACTCGGTCTTCCCCGGAAATTTCCTGGCCGCGAACGGGTTGGGACCGGTGGCGATCGTCTACGACCCAGCCAAAGCAGAAATTTTCGTCGCAAATGCTCAGTCGAACAGCGTGAGCGTGATTTCCGATGCGACAAAATCGTTGGTAGCGATCATCCCCGTGGGGGAGGGCCCTCAGGGCATCGCCTACGATAGCGGGAAGGGTGAAATCTACGTCGCGAACGGATACTCGGATACCGTCAGCGTGATTTCCGATGCATCGAACACGGTCATTGCGACCATCCCGGTCGGATCGAATCCATGGGGAGTCGCGTACGATGCGGGGAAGGCGGACGTATTCGTCGCAAACTACGGGTCGAGCACCGTTAGCATAATCTCAGACGCGACCCACACTGTCGGCGTCACCATTCCGGAGGGGAGCAATCCGCTCGGCCTCGCCTACGACGTGGGCAGGGGAGAGGTGTTCGTGACGAACTTCAACTCCTTCAGCGTCGGCGTGATCTCTGATACGACGAATACCGTGGTGGCGACAATCTCGGTGGGAGACCGTCCGTACGGCATCGCGTACGACCCGGCGAAGGGAGAGGTCTTCGTCGCGAACAAGTTCTCTGACTCCGTCAGCGTCATTTCGGATGCGACGAACACGGTGGTGGCGAACGTCCCGGTGCCAGGCTTTCCGAGCAATCCGGAAGGAGTTGCCTACGACCCGGC
>VBMA01000145.1:0-7659 GCA_005878985.1 Methanobacteriota archaeon | reverse complement strand
GTCGGGGTGATCTCCGACACGACAAATACTGTCGTGGCCGAAGTGCCCGTGGGCCGGTACCCAGGCGCGCTCGCCTACCACGAGGGGAAGCGCGAAATCTTCGTCTCTGACTATGCCTCCAACAGCGTCAACGTGATTTCGGATGTGACGCACACGGTCATCGCGACGACCCCCGTAGAAAGTCCGGGTGCCCTGGCCTACGATCGAGACCGATCAGAGCTCTTCGTCACCAATCCGGGAATGAACACTGTCACCGTCATCTCCGACGTGACGAACAGTGTTGTGGCAACCATCTCGGTCGGTTCAGATCCCTCTGCAATTGCTTACGATAGCGCGAAGGGAGAGATGTTCGTCGCGAATTACTTCTCGGACAACGTGACCGTGATCTCGGATGCGACGAATGCCGTCATCGCGACCGTCCCGGTGGGACGCAATCCGGGAGGAATCGCATACGATCCTCGCAGGGGAGAGGTGTTCGTTGCCAATCTTCTCTCCAGCAATATCAGCGTCATCTCGGATGCGACACACAGCGTGGTGGCATCGTTCCGAGTCGGGCTCAACCCGGAAGGCGTTGCCTTTGACGCGGATACGGGAGAGCTCTTCGTCGCGAACGGATCTTCCAGTACCGTCAGCGTAATCTCCAATTCGACGAACGCGGTCGTCGCGACCGTCCCCGTTGGACGCAATCCAAAGTCCGTCGCATACGACGCGGGAACCGGAGACGTGTTCGTCACCAATTATGGCTCGAGCAACGTGAGCGTCATCTCCGGTGCAACGCATGCCGAAGTGGCGACAATCGACGTGGGCATGGGACCCGGCGGGGTTGCGATCGACGCCGCCACAGGCGCGATCTACGTGAGCAACGTCTACCAAGGGACCATCTCCGTCATCGGGAGTCCGCAAAGCGAGTCGGGTCCGGGATTTCAGGGCCTCCCGGCTTGGATCGTATACCTTGTAGTCCTCATCGTTGCCGCAGCCGTCGTCACGGGACTCTTGTTCTATCGGTATCGGACGCGAACGAAACGCCCGCCCACCGAGCCGTGATCGCGGGCAGATCCCGCCAGCCGGCGGGAACACAGTCCTGATGCCGGACGGTCCCGCAAGTTTGTCTGGGCTGCGCGTGTAGCTGAACACCGCCCCATGTCCGGCGCGCGCGAGGAGCGTTCCGAGCTTGCCGCCCATCAACCCGGAACCCAAAATCCCAACGCGCATGCTACCCGTCCTTCCTTGACCGGACAAAGACCTGGTACGTGACGGCGTCCCATGCATTGTGAATTCCGATCACGAGCAGCACCAACGCCGCCGCGCCGACGAAGAAGAGAGCTGGGCCCGCGTCGTATTGGGCCGCGAATGCTGAGATCGCCAGAATGGTGTACGCCGCAAGGGGAAGCAGAACATGAAAGCACCAATCCTCGAACACAGGCCGGTAGGCGCCTTGCAACCGCATACGGCGGGACACGAAGACGACGTAAACGACCCCACCGAGACCCACGATTCCCCAAAGAGCTGCGACGATGGTGATTGCGTCCCATGGCGCGCTGACCATCGCAGATAGCAACAGCACGACTCCGAAGTGAACGATGTTCGGCGTCGCGAAGGTGCCGCCGGCTTGCGCCTCCGCTCGACCAAGCGGCCTTCCGGCAATGAGCGTGACGACGACGAATTGCAATCCGATCAAGGCCCCCGCGGACGAGCCGACGATCACGTAGAAGTTTTCCCATCCGTTGAAAGCGGTCATGAGGGACCGACCTCTCTCGTACCTGGAACTCGCCGGTACGGTTCGTCGCTGACCTTCTCCATCCAGTTGACGACCTTACCATCGAGTGCTTCCTGGATGGCGATGTGCGTCATCGCACTGGTCGGCGTGGCACCGTGCCAATGTTTCTCTCCGGGAGGGCACGAGACCACATCCCCGACGTGGATCTCTTCGACGGGACCTTCCCAACTTTGGACGACGCCGCGACCGGCCATTACAATGAGCGTCTGACCGAGAGGATGGGTGTGCCATGCCGAGTGGGCCCCTGGCTCGAACGTGACGCTCGACCCTTGAACGCGCCCCGGGGTAGTTGCCTGGAACAGGGGCTCAATGCGCACCTTGCCGGTGAACCATTCCCTGGGACCCTCGCTCGACGATCGCGAACCGCCTCTTTTGATCTCCATGTCCTCCACGCGCCCTCTCGCTTGACTCAGGCTCCAAAGCTAGCGCCGTCGATCGCGAACCGGTAGCGCACGTCGCCGCGCTCCATGCGTGCATAGGCGTCGTTGATCTGGTTCGCCTTGATGACTTCGACGTCCGCGACGATGCCGTGCTTCCCGCAGTAGTCGAGCATCTCCTGCGTCTCGGGAATCCCGCCGATGTTGGAGCCCGCAATGCGCTTGTTGCCGCGGATCAGCACACCCGCGTCGAGAGGCGTGGCGGCGGGCGGCAATCCCACGAGGACGAGGGTTCCGAAGTTCCGCAAGAGCGTCAACTGCTTGTTGAGATCGTGGGGCGCGCTGACCGTATCCACGATGAGGTCGAAGGCGCCTTCAAAGGTCTCGAGCGCGCCAGGTTCCCTCGTGGCGGCGAATCGCTTCGCGCCGAGGCGGGCGGCGTCTTTCTCCTTGTCGCGAGACGTGCTGAGCACGGCGACCTCCGCGCCCATGGAAGCCGCAAGCCGAACCACCATGTGGCCCAAGCCACCCAGGCCCACGACGGCCACGTGGTCGCCTCGCTTGCACCCGAATTGCCGCAGCGGCGAGTACGTGGTGATCCCCGCGCACATGAGCGGTGCGGCGCGCGCGAGGTCCAGCCCCTTCGGGATTCGCAGCACGTAGCGCTCGTCGACGACCACGTTCGCCGAGTAGCCTCCGTAGGTCCACGTCTGCTTGTCTTGCTCGAGGCTATCGAACGTGAACGTGACACCCTTCTCGCAGAACATCTCGCGGCCCGCGCGGCATTCTGAGCACGCCCGGCACGAATCGACGATGCAGCCCACGCCGACGAGGTCGTCTTCATGGAAACGGGATGCTTTGGCGCCTCTTGATACGATCCGGCCGACGATCTCATGGCCGGGTACGACCGGAAAGTGCGTGGTCCCCCAGTCGTCGTTCACCTTGTGCACGTCGCTGTGGCAAATGCCGCAATAGAGGATCTCGATCTCGACGTCGCGCGGTCCCGGATCGCGTCGCTCGATCGTCATTGAGGCGAGCGATACCTTGGCTGCGCGGGCGCCGTAGGCAGGAGTCTTCTGGGTCATGGCCCAACGAAACCCGTGCTCCGGTAAGTCTCTTGTGCAGCCTCGGGACCGACCCCACCGAGCCGGACCGACCGTCGCCAACGGGAAGAACGCTCAGTCGCGGCTCGTCGCGGTGGCCACGTCGGCGAGATTGCCCTCGGGGTCGGCCAGCGTCCACCAGGCGGGCGCGTACTTATCGGTGACGAGGCGGCCGCCGGCGGCGATCGCCGCTGCGATCCGCGCCTTCGCCTGGTCGGGCGGCACCCAGATGTCGAGGTGGATCCGGTTGACCTGTGGATCTGGCGCGTCTATCTTCTGGAACCAGATTGACGGGCCGCGACCCCGCGGATCGACGAGGTCCTCGGGGCTGTCCTCGCGGTCCTTGTACCCGAGAACGGCGCGCCAGAACGGCTTCACTTTGGCGATGTCAAACGCGTCGATCGTGACTAGGACCGTCTCAATCATCGCCGGGTCGGCCGGGACCTCCAGCTCGCGCGCAATCGCCGAGATCTGGCGGGCCAGCTCGAGGTCGCGCTCGCTCAGCCCGTAGTAGTCGGGCGCGACCGAAATCAGCCGAACGATTATGCCGTCGTGTCGCACGTCGACGTCCGGGTGGTGGTCGTCGAGGCCGGGCAACTCGCTGATGGCGTTCACGAGTCGGGCGCCGGCCCCGAACGACCCCGTCCGGAAGTACGCGCACGCTCCTTCGCCCACCCCGCGCCAATCCTCAACGCCGGCGGACTCGTGGAACCGCCGCATTGTAATCCATTCGCTCATGCGCTCACCGTCACCCTTTCGATGCGCGAACGTTCACACGCTATATGACCATTTACGGGACCGAGGCGTATCGCGGCCGAGGCGCATCGCGGGATTGAATACGAAGAATCTAGTACGGCACTAACCTCCGGCCCAAGGTCGTGGGCATGACCTCCCCCGCCATCCCCGAAGCGGCTCCTCGGACCGCGGCCCAGCGAGCCCGATTCGTTGTCCAGAAACACTGGGCTCGGAATCTCCACTATGATCTCCGACTTGAAATCGGCGGAGTGCTCGTCTCGTGGGCGGTGCCGAAAGGGCCGAGCAAGGATCCCAAGGTCAAGCGTCTCGCGGTCCATGTGGAGGACCACCCGCTCGACTACCTTCTCTTCGAGGAAACACTCCCCGAAGGGGAGTACGGCGCGGGCGAAGTCATCGTGTGGGACTTCGGAGAGTTTGAGGTCGTCGGACCGGAGGGCGACGATGCCGCGGTAGCGCTCCGCGACGGAGTGCTGCGTTTTGCTCTGTATGGCAAGAAACTTCGGGGGCTTTGGGTCATCATCAAGACCAAAATGGGCGGAGGCAAACGTGAGAATTGGTTGTTGCAGAAGGAGCAAGACGAATTCGCTCAAGCCGATTACGACCCGGAAACCGAGCCGGCGTCTGCCTTATCCGGCAAGGTTCCACAGGGTCGGAATTGACCGCATCTCTCGCGCTCGGTCTTGCTTCCTCCCACGAAGCAACCTCGGGTGACTCTAGGCCCACGAAGGGTTCGATTACCTCACGGCGACCGCGACTCGTCATGTAGCGAGCCTTGACTCAGCGAAGAGAATTCCTCCACGCTTTCGGGACGCGAGCAGTGTATACGACCTCCTTGGCCCCCAGGAATTCACCGAGATGCGCAATCGTCTCTCCGATCTTCGACGAAACATCTTTCCCGCCCGGCGCCCCGGGCTCCGCATGGATCGAATTGATATGGAGCTTCTCGGTCCGTCGGTCCATCCGCGGGTCCACGCGGCCGAGGAACCGGTCCCCCCAGAGGATCGGGAGCACATAGGTCCCGAATTTCCGTTTGTCTTTCGGCAGGAAGTTTTCGTGGACATAGTCGAACCCGAACAGTCGGCTCGTTCCTTCTCTGACGGCAAGGAGGTTGTCGAAGGGAGCTAGCAGCGACATGCGTGGTTGCCACGCGTCTGAATTCATCGATTCAAGGAGGCGGACGTCCCGATCATGCACGTATCGCTCGCCACCAATCCCCGTGATGTGAACCCGATGGATCGTCGATTCATCCTGCAAGGTGTTCAGAGCGTCTTTCAGGTTCAGATACCGGCCGCGGAGAAAATAGCGGTTGATCTCGGAAGGGGAAGCCGTTCCGAGGGCTCGGATCGTCCTCTCGGCGCCCGCCCGCTCGACCTCGTCCTCCGAGAGATGCTTCCTCTCCACCGAACTCGGGAGGAACGTTTCAGAGAGGCCCCAGATGTTCTGGTTTCCTTCGTGGCCCACGATGATCACCTCGCCGCTCATTTGCAGGTGGAAGAGCATCGTGGAGACATCGCTCCCAAAGCCCCATCCGTCTGCCTGTCCCTTGGTTCGGACGTGATCTTCAAATTCGCTCAGTCGGAGGGGTCCCTTCTTCATCTGACGCAGGATGGCCTTTCGCAGTTCGGCGTGCTGTGGCAGCCACGTCCTGGCCCTCTCGCGCCATCGTCCCCAAGACTTGGAGAGGGATTCCGGGTACCTTCGCATCATCGAATAGAAGAGGGGATAGTCCTCGATGAGCACGATCGAAGCCGCGTGGGACCAATGCTCGAAGAGCTTCTTCTCGTCCCACAACAATCGATCCAGGTCCGACAAACGAAAATTGCCGATCCGGCTCCATAGGGTGAGGACATGCGACGGCGCGACCACGTTGACCGGGTCCCATTGAACGAAACCGAGGTCGCGAATCACGGTCAGGATGGCTTCACGCGCTGGACCTGTCGGCAACTTGCCGGCAAGACGCTGCTTCGTGACAGTCAGACGCCTTGCGCGTTCCAAGGTCGTCGAGATCGCCGCTTCACTCACAAATTTGACACCCGATGTCGCGGCTATTAAGCTTGTCAAGTGACCAGGTCAATAGTTCGGGAGCACCAGCTGACAGAATCCGTACGTTTGCCTAGTCGACGACACGACCGCACCGATCCACGGCGCGGATCCAGCGAACCGGTTGGCTACGGGAGCGGAGGGGGCGGAGCCCGGGGCGGTGACCTCGGCACGCGCTTCTGGCGGCTTAACGCAAGAGCCGTTACGGCAGCCACCACCGCGGCAACGATCACGAACCCTACCGCGAAGCCGAGGGGGAGGAGAGACCCCGAGCTCGGAGATCCGATGTCGACCTGCTGCGTGTAGTTCGTCATGGTCGGGTAGGGGTCCGGGGTCACGTTCGCGAGTACTTGAAAGGAAACGAGGTGTGTCCCGACGGAATCCGGCGCGGTAAGCGGAACGTAGCCCACGATTGCGGCGCCGGACTCGAGGACTGGCTTTCCCACGATGTCGTACCACATGCCGGACCCCCACCAATCAACGTGTACACAGACGTCCCATAGCGTGAGGTCGGCTTGTCCGGTGTTCTCGAACGAGACGCTGACGGTAGCGTTCCGACCCGGCGCAAGGATCGTGGGGCTCACTGAGACGTTCCCGGACCACGACGTACCGGCGCGCGGCGCGGACGCCGGGCAGTGCAGATCAAACCCGACGGGCAAGCCCCCGGGCTCCGGGGAATTGCCGCTCGCGACCGGACCGACGAAGACTAGCAAGACGAGGGCCCCTGCCAGTCCAACTCCGAGTCGTAGATGACGCGACACGTGACGGAAGTTGTCTCCGCGCCTATTATTATAGCTGCCTGGTCGCGAGCTGAATAGGGTCCCTCGCGGTTGAAGCGCCCGCGGGCTGTCTTCAAGGGCCACAGTTCTCTCGAGCCGGGTAATCGCGTCAGACCGTGATGACGATCTTGGCTCGAGGGTGTCCCTCTCCGAGATACCGGACCGCCTCGGGGACCTCGCGCAATGGAAAGGTCCGGTCGATGATTGGCGTGACCTTCCCGGCTTCGATGAGTTCCTTCAGAGCGACGAGATCCGCGTTGCTGTGCTTCGCGATGTACGAAACCAACTTCTGCCTCCTGAAGCGCGAGACCAGGGGAGCCAAGAGCAAGGGCAGGATCGATGGCTTCTCGCGGCTCGACTGTCCGGCCAGGACATGGATCCCATTCGGAGTTAGCACTCGTCGGCAGTCGGATCCTGAATGAGTCCATGCCACGTCGAAGAGCATGTCGTACCGCTGCCCGTCCCGGACGAAATCCTCACGGGTGTAGTCCATCACTCGGTCCGCACCGATCGATCGGATCAGGTCGACGTTTCGCGGGCTGCAGACGCCCGTCACGTTCGCTCCAAACGACTTGGCGACCTGCACGGCGAAGGTGCCCACGCCTCCCGACGCGCCGTTGACCAAGACCTTCTGCCCCGGCCGAATCTGGCCTTTGTCTCGGAGACCTTGCAAGGCGGTCTCTCCGGCCACGGGCACCGCCGCGGCTTGCTCAAACGACAGGCCCACCGGCTTCGCCACGAAGTTCCGCTCTTTGCCGGCGACGTATTCGGCGAAGGCTCCGGTGCGCATGCCGAATACCTCGTCGCCGGGTCGAAAGCGGGTCACG
>VBMA01000144.1 GCA_005878985.1 Methanobacteriota archaeon | reverse complement strand
AAAGTGCGTGTTGTTCGCGACGTACGTCCACTTCGCTTCCGGCGGGAAAATGAGGTCGGGTGAAATTTGGATGAACCGGGCGAGAGGGGCCGATGCGGGAACGTCGAAGTAGTACTCCTTCCCGTAAGCGCCCTTGCCGCCGAGCTTGTCCGGCAGGCATGCCGCGAAGTTTCCGATCCGAACCGCGTCGTTGTCTTCTTGATCCCCTGCGAGCAGCTCGAACGGGAGCTGGGATCCGACGTAGGACTTCACGAAGTTGCACCATGCGCCCTCCGTCCCGGCGGTCGTGTTGTAGCTCAGGTCTCCGTCCGCGAGGAAGAACGAGAGGTTCGCCTTGTCCCTCTGCAGGGCTCGGAGCATCACTTGCGACTTCGCGCCGGTCTCGTTCCATCCGATGTCCCCCGCGACGGCGAAGGTGAA
>VBMA01000143.1 GCA_005878985.1 Methanobacteriota archaeon | reverse complement strand
CTCCACTCACGCGGTCACCGCCCGAAGGCGCTCCTTGAGAAGACGGCTCGAGGCGTTTGCGCACCTCGGGACGGAACCCAACGACCCCTCGGCGTCGCAGTGACGGTCCGATGCCACATAAGTGTGTCGCGGACACCTGGCGACAGTCGAACACTATCGGGTCGCGCATCACCGGCCGGCCAGGGCCACCCATGCCGCGAGGGCCGCCGCCTTCTCCTGGGCCCCCCAGGGCGGACCCAGGGCCTTGCCCCACGCGTCCGTGGCGGCCTTGATCTCGACCGGACGCTTTCCGACCGCGACCGCCGCGCTCGGGAGCGCCTCGCCCTCGACGAGCACCTCGCAGGCGAGTCCGCATCGGGATGCCGCGGCCTCGACGGCCTCGCGATATAGGCGCCCCTCCAAGGCGTGGGCCCGGATGTGGGGATGGCGGAGCGTCGCCGGGTCCACGTCGCTGCCGACGACGAGGGTAGCGGCCCGGACTCGGTGGCCGGCTTGGTCGGCCTGTTCCATCAGTTGACGGATCGCGCGCGTCGCCTCGGCCGTCGCGGTGTCTCGGGTCTGGCGAACGAGCCTCATGCCCCGTTTTTCGTCCTGCTCCGACACCACGTGGTACGGTTGCCGGGCGTCTTCATCGTCCAGGTCGACCAGCGAAACCCGAACCCGGGCGAGCACTCGAGGCGAAGCGGTCGGGCCTCCGAGGAGCACCGCGGTCGCGTACCCCGTCCGGACCCGGAGGCCGATGGCGGCCTCCATTGTTCCGGATGCGCCGGACCGAAAGGTGGTCTGTCGAGTCTTGCGATCTGCCCTCGGCCTGGTGCGTGAACTCAACGTGGGACGAACGTTGGATCCGCATAAGAACCATGGTGCGAGGTGCCACCGGGTCGGCTTGTCCTCTCCCGGATTATGGAGAGTGAGTATATGTAGTCGGAATTCCTATCCGTCGGTAGGAATGAAGCGGAAACTCGGCCCGAAGGGCCAGGTCGTGATCCCGAAAGACATCCGGGACAAGCTCAGCCTCACCGAAGGAGCGATCCTTGACTTCGAGGTCGAGGACGACGCGATTGTGGTGAAACCCGAGCCGAGCCCCGAGGAGTTCGTGGGGCGTTTCCTTTCCGTCAAGGGGAAGAAGCTCCGGAAGCGGGTCGATTGGAAATCGGTCCTCGATGACGAATACAAGGTTGCGGGTCGTTAATGTACGCGGATGCGGGGCTATTTCTCGTGCCCGTGCTCCAATCCGACCGCGTGCCCCCGGCCGCTTCGGCGGCACGGTTCCTGAAAGCCCTCGCGAGGGGGACCCGCAAAGTCTCCACCGCCACCTTGACTTGGGACGAGGTCGTCTACGTCGTGCGTCGTCTCCTCGGGCCCGAAGATTCGGTCGCGAAGGGGGCGGAGCTGCTGGCGTTCCCGAATCTCACGTGGCATCGGGTGGACCTCACGGTGTTGCGCGGCGCAGCGGACCTCTACCGGTCCTTGCCGATGCGACCGAGGGATGCGATCCATGCCGCGACTGCGTTGGAAGCGGGGGAAGGAGAGATTCTCTCCGAGGACCGAGTATTCGACCGAGTTCCGGGGCTCCTTCGCGTCTGGCCGCCGCCGTAGGCGCGGCGGTCGAACGTCGCTTCACTTCTCGATCGGCGTCCGCACGAGGTTCCCCCATTCCGTCCAGGAGCCGTCGTAGTTCCGGACATCCGGGTAGCCGAGGAGGTACTTCAGGACGAACCACGTGTGGGACGACCGTTCGCCGTCCGTCCGGCCGGATTCGGCGACCTGGCACGAATCCATAAGTATCATGAAATCAATGCATATCATGCATCCAATGGCTTCGAAGGTCCGCGAGTATACGACCCTGCCGGTCCGCAAAGAGACGCTGCGCAGGCTGAAGGGCTACAAGGTGGGCGGCGTCAGTTATGACGAGCTCCTCAACGACCTTCTTGACGCCCACCCGCCGGAGGAATTCTTCCTAGAGCATCTGCGACGGCTGAAGCAAGAACCCAGGCGGCCCTGGTCCGAAATCAAGAAAGAACTCAACCTCTGAGGACGGATCGTTGGCCGCGTACGAGATTGATTTCACGAGTAGCGCGGAGAAGGCCTTCCGACGGCTCCCGCAGGCTGTTCGCCACCGGTTCTCAGCCGCCTTTGTACTCCTCGGGCAGGACCCCCGGCGCCGAAGGCCTGGGTGCGATGTTCGTCTCCTGTCCGGGGCGGCGAATGCCTGGCGTTTGCGGGTGGGGGACTACCGCGGCATTTATGCGATCGAAGAGTCGAAGATTGTCTTCACCCGGTTCGGGCACCGGAAGGACATCTACCGATCCTAAGGCGGCTTCGACCGTTCACGGCTTCTCGATCGGCGTCCGAACGAGGTTCCCCCATTCCGTCCAGGAGCCGTCGTAGTTCCGGACGTCCGGGTAGCCGAGGAGGTACTTCAGGACGAACCACGTGTGGGACGACCGTTCGCCGATCCGGCAATAGGCGATGACCTCCTTGTCCGGGGTCACCCCCTTCGGCTCGTAGAGGGCCTTCAGCTCTTCCGGCGCCTTGAACGTCCCGTCCTCGTTCACGGCCTGCGCCCAGGGGATGTTCTTCGCTCCGGGGATGTGCCCGCCGCGCTGCGCGTGCTCGGTCGGATACTCGGGAGGCGCGAGGATTTCGCCGCTGAACTCCTTCGGTCCGCGGACGTCGACGAGGACCTTGCCCGCCTGCTTGTACGCCTCCCGGACGTACGCGAGGTAGACCCGGAGCGTCTCATCCGGCTCCTTCGCCTTGAAGGTCGTCGCCGAGAACGACGGCACATCCTTCGTCACGGGCAGGTCCTGCTCGATCCACTTCTTCCGACCGCCGTTCAGGAGGACGACGTCGTCAACTCCGTAATACTTGAACACCCAGAACGCGAACGCCGCGAACCAGTTGTTGAAGTCGCCATACAAGACGATCCGCTGGTCGTTCGAGATGCCGAGGCGGCCGAAGAGCGCCTCGAGGCCTTTCTTCGAGACGATGTCCCGGCGCACCGGATCGTTGATGTCCTTCTTCCAGTCGATCAGGACCGACCCGGGGATGTGCCCCAGGTTGTAGTTCGGCGTCGGATCGTAGTCGACCTCGACGATCCGCACGGCCTCGCTGCCGATGTTGCCCTTCACCCAGCTCGTGTCGACCAAGACTTCGGGATGCGCGTAATTGGCCATTGTATGCCACTCCGGGAGTTCCGAAGTATTACACCGTTATATTTCTGGTGCACATCATTATTCCAATGCGACTACGCGATCCGGTCGGATCGAGGCGGCGGCTCCCCCGAACCCCTCGTTTTGTTACATCTGCGAAGTAGTTTGAAATACCTCTCCGTCGAATCCGGACGGCGGAGGGAGCGTGGGGCCGTCGTCCCTGTGCTTCGGGGAGGGATCATGCGCGGCTCCTGGAAGTTTGTCGTAGCGATAGGTTTCGTCGGGATGATGCTGGGCGGATCGGGTTCCGCCGTGGCGTTCATCGACGACATGGAGGAAGACTTCTGGTTTCCGTTCACGCATTTTCACCTGGGGGACCGCGCCTTCGCCGGATATTCCTCGGGGTTCGCGCGTTCCGGCACGCAATCATATCATATAGAAATATCAGGCTGGACGGTCCGCGGTTTCGGGTCGGCATACGGATACGCGTTGTACGCCACGCGGCGCGCCCCGATTACGGAGTTGCGCACATCGATCCTGTACGAGCGCCTCCAAGACATCTCCCCGTCGCCGTGGGACTCCTACTCGGCGGGAGTCAGCCTCGACCTCCTCGATGCGAACTACCACAATCTCGGACGCCTTCGGTACATCACGTCGTACCATGCAAGCCAGAATGCGGGACGATGCGCGCCGACCCTCGCGGACGTCGCCCTTCCGGGCCCGGCTGGCCTTGGAACGTGGACCGACCTCGCCCGAAACCCGACGGCCGACTTTCCCGCAGCCCCTTGGCAATCCGCGGACTACGTGAAGATTTCGATCGGATTCCTCTGCGCAGCGGGACTCACCGGGGCCCGCTATTCGCTGTACTTCGACGACTTCATGCTCGATGCCGGTTCGAGGGATACCGACGCGGACGGCCTCCCTGATCTCGAGGAGGAGGCGAGGATTTACGCGGCGCGAGTCTGGGCCGCCCCGGTCGCCCGACCGCTCGCTCCGGGGGCCTTGACGACGTCGGACATCGAATCGCCGCCGCTGGCGGGGCTCGCAGCGTCCGCAGCAATCGACCTCCAGATCAACCACGCCAACCCGACCGACCTCTCGGTCGCACTCACGTTCTCGGGGGCGACCGGCCCTCGCACACAGGTGTTGTGGGACCCGGGACTCCACGTCCGCGGAGCGACGATCCTCGCGCCGACGTACGGATCCGCGGTCCACGGTGCGGTCCGGGTACAGGGAAGCGTCGTCCAACCCCACGCCTCCGTCCGCCTGCGCGTGGACAACGTCGTGACGGCAACGTCGGATGCAGATTCGAACGGTGCGTTCGAGATTCCGTGGGACTCGGACGCATGGACCGAGGGGGCCCATCATCTGACCGTCCTCGCGGAGCTCGTGGACGGGGCACAAACGCTGACGCGATCCTCGCGGGACCTCCTCGTGTTTGTCGATCGCACGGCCCCGGAGCTGTCTCTCATCCGCCCGGCGAACGGCGAAACGCTCAGCGGCCTCGCCTTGATCGAGGCGGGCGTCTTCGATGGCCAAGGGGTCCCGACGGTCGAGCTGTGGATTGACCGCGTCCGCGTCGACGCACGCGCCGACGAGCCGTACACGTTCGCGTACGAGACGCTCGACCTGGCGAACGGGCTGCACGCATTCGAGGTGCGCGCACGAGACGGCGCCGGCAACGAGGCGGTCCGGTCTGTGACGGCAGCCGTGAGCAACAACGACAACGTGCCGCCCCCTCCGTGCATGCCGGTTTGTAACCTCGGCGCCGGGACAACGACCGGCGATTTGCCGTCGCTGAGCATCAGCCCCGCGAGCCGAGTGTTACCTCTCTCTTCCGGGGGATCCGCCGAACTGTTCGAGGCGTTCCGCGTTCCATGGCGGCCCCAGATTGTTTACTCGGCATCGGGGGTCCATCTTCTCCTCGACGTCACGCGGCCTCGGAGCTTGCCGGAATCGGATGGTCTCGTCGGAACTGACCTGGCCCTTGAGGATCTGGTTGGCGTCCGCACATGGCATGTCACGGTTCACAACCATGGCCTGAACCCTGGACTCGTCGTGGGCGCCGCGGCGTTCGTTGCATCCCGGACCTCTCCCGCGAATCCGGATACGGATGGCGATGGGCTATCCGACGGCCTCGAACGCTCCTCGATCGGCACAGTGCCCGTCTTCCCCGATCTCGACTCCGACCTCATCGCGGACGGCGAGGAAGTCCCATCCCGCATTGTCCGATTCACGATTGACGGGACCCTCAGCGAGCGGACGATCCGGACCGATCCGTTCGACTTCGACACGGACGACGATGGGCTTCTGGACGGGCTCGAGCTGCGGCCCGGCGCGGGCGCGTCTCCCACGGATCCGACGGATCCAGACACGGACCGAGATGGGCTCCGCGATGGCCCGGAGCGAGCGATCCACGGATCCGATCCGACTCTTACGGATACGGACGGAGACACGCTCTCCGATTACGTCGAAGTGACGCCGCGCGCGTTCCGCGCGGAGATTGATGGGCAATTCGTGGACCGCCCTGTCGTCACCTCTCCGAGCGCCCCCGATACGGATGGGGACGGTCTGCGGGACGACGAAGAATGGGACGGCGAATCGGCGTACGGATTCCTCACAGACCCGACCGATCCGGACACGGATCGGGATGGCCTCTCGGATCGCGACGAAGTCGTCGGATTGAATCGTCGGCCGACGAATCCGCTTCGATCGGACACCGAGGGCGACGGGGTGATCGATGGCCTCGACCTCTCGCCCACGGAACTCTGGGCCCCAACGTGGAAGACGACGTTCGAGCCCGGACTGATTCGGTTCACGCAGACGTTCCACGCCCTGGGCGTTCAGGGGCTCTCCGCGACAATCTGGACGTACCGAATCACGGACGGCGCATGCGTGTTCTTGTCCGACCATACGAGCACGGCGATGCGGAGCAGCGACGAATCGGTCGAGAACGTCCTCGCGACGATCAATCGAGTCCTGACCGAAGGCGGCGAGACGAACTTCACCGCGACGGAGGCGGAGGATCTCGGCCAGCAGGGCTTCGGGGTCTCGACGACGAGCTACGGCGCCTGCGACCTCTTGGCACCGCGCCAATATCGGTTCGAGTACGTCCACGACGATCGTGCCTTCAGCATCGACTTCGTGAACTCGGCCGAGGTGGCGGTCCGGGACGACTCCGGTGACGTGTACTACCATACGATCTTTGAGGTTCCGATTCAACTCTCGAAGCCGCAGTCGGTCGTCCTGCAGTTCTCAATCAGCCCGGACGCGGACCGCGGGGGCGACACGGTCGTTCCCGCATTAGCATACTCCTTAGTTGGTGGTTCGGACTTCCTCACGACCGCGCCGTTCTATCGGAACCTGGCCGTCGGGGCCGCGATCGACAACCACACGTATGAGTTTCAGTTGCGGATTCCGAAAGAGGTCGCACGAGAGGATCACGTCGTACGAGTGGACGACGAGCCAATGGCGACCCTTTTCCTGATGCCCATGTGGCTAACGAGTGGAGCGGTCGAAGTCACAAGGTCTGCCTTGAACGCCACACACGTGACCGTCGGCGCTCTGATTTCGCGGGTGGAGGAATCGGCGGAGATTGTCGTCGCTCGGCTCAGCACAGACATGGGAACGCTAAAGGCCGCCTTGCCAGCGTCCGGGGGAGGTTTGGTGACCGGGTATCAGACATTTGGGGCATTCTCCGTGTACGTGTATCGGATTGGCGATCCGTTCGATGCCGCAGCACCCGAGCAAGTGGACGCGGTCTATCTCATCGGCGAGTCGCCCGAAGAAGTCGCCACATATCAG
>VBMA01000193.1 GCA_005878985.1 Methanobacteriota archaeon | reverse complement strand
TGCCAGCGGTTCGGGGGTAACAACGTGACGACATCCCGGCCCCAATCCCATCCGTCCTCGTTCTCCTCCAAGTCTTCGAAAATAACCCGATGCGGGGTGCGTTCGATGATCTTCCGCTGGTATGACTCCCCCTCGAGGTCTGGATCCTCAGGCGTGTAGTCCGTGCACCAGGCGAACGCAAAGTCGAGCGGGACCCCAAACGAAACGCGGATGCGATATTCGGGACTCGTGCGACCCCGACGGGAACTCTCTCCTTTCATGGTATCGATGCCTCGGCTGAGCCGATGACTCGGGGACGGTCGTGACGCGAGATAAGACTTGCCGCGCCCTCGTCGACCGTGGGAATCCTTAAGCCGATGAACCCGTAGGACCCGCGATGCAAACGACGCACACGAAGAACCCCTTCGACTTCCTCGGCCTCGACCCGGTCCTTCTTCGAGCCGTCTACGGCCTCGGCTACGAGGCTCCCACGCCGATCCAGAAGGAGGCGATCCCCGCCATTCTGTCGGGCATTCTGTCGGGGCGCGACGTGATCGGCACCGCGCAGACCGGATCCGGTAAGACCGCGGCGTTTCTTCTACCGATCCTGCAGCGACTCATGAAACAATCCCCGGGCCGGACGCGGGCCCTCGTCCTCTCGCCGACGCGCGAGCTCGCGGCCCAGATCGAGGTCGCCCTCCGCGGGCTCGCGAAAGGCACGCGGATCCACGGCCACGCCGTCTACGGGGGCGTCGGCATGTCGCCTCAGGAGCATGCCCTCCGCGCGGGCGTCGATGTCGTCGTCGCGACGCCGGGCCGGCTCCTGGACCACATGTCCCGCCGCAACGTCGACTTCCGCGGCCTCCAGGTCCTCGTGCTCGACGAGGCGGATCGGATGCTCGACATGGGCTTCCTACCAGACGTCCGCAGGATCGTCGACGCCCTACCGCGGGAACGACAGACCCTCCTCTTCTCTGCGACAATGGCTCCAGAGATCGAGACCCTCTCGCGGACAATCATGCGCAATCCGGTCCGCATTTCGGTCTCGCCGCCCCACCGACCCCCGTCGACGATCCGCCACGAGGTCTATCCTGTCCCGCAGCACCTCAAGACCTCCCTGCTCGTCCGTCTCCTCGGGAGAGAGGACATGCTGTCCGTCCTGGTCTTCGTCCGCACGAAGCGGCGCGCGGACCGCGTGGCCCGGCAGGTCGGCCAAGCGGGCTTCGACGTCGCGCGAATCCACGGGGACCGCAGTCAGAGTCAGCGAGAGACGGCTCTCGCAGGATTCCGAAGTGGACGGCACCAGATCCTCGTCGCGACCGACGTCGCGGCCCGCGGGATCGACGTGGAAGGCATCTCCCATGTGATCAACTACGACGTGCCGACCGTCCCGACCGACTACGTGCACCGCGTAGGAAGGACTGCGCGCATGGAGGCGGCCGGGGAGGCCATCACGTTCGTAACGCCCGAAGACGAGGGAGACCTCCGGGCAATCGAACGCGCGTTAGGCAAACCGATT
>VBMA01000092.1 GCA_005878985.1 Methanobacteriota archaeon | reverse complement strand
CCCGTCGGCATCGCGGCGGGGGCGCTCTATCTGGCCTCGGAGGAGCTGGGCGTGCCGTTGACGCAAGCCCAGATCGCGCGCCTGACCGGCGTCAGCGAGGTCACCATCCGAAAACACTATCGCCTACTGAAGGAATCCCTGGCAGAGAAGGAGACGCCATTGGAGGCGGCTTGATCGCGGGGATCTGCCCGACATGCGGGTTGCCTAAGGAGATCTGCGTCTGCGAGGACCTGGGCCGCGAGACGACCCAGCTGTCCGTCGAGATGGACACGCGCCGCTACGGAAAGGCCGTGACCGTCGTGCGTGGCCTGGAATCGAAACCGGACGAGGCGGAAAAGCTCGCCCGGGACTTGAAGAAGGGCTTGGCCACGGGCGGTTCCGGCAAAGGCGGCGTGATTGTCCTCCAGGGCGACCATCGCAAAGACGTCGTGCGATTGCTCCAGTCGAAGGGCTACAACGTGCGGTGACGGCGGCCCTTATCTAGGACCGCTCCGTTTCGCCGCCGTCGCGCAGGTGGTACGCTGAAGGCGGTCGTCGTGCCCCGCTTCGGCGGGCCCGAGGTCCTCGAGTTGGATCGGAGCCACCCGGATCCCGTCCCCGGTCCGGATCAGGTCGTGGTGCGGGTGCACGCGGCCTCGTTGAACCACCTGGACCTCGCGGTCCGCGACGGCATCCCGACGCTCAAGCTGACGCTCCCGCACATCCTCGGCTGCGACGCTGCCGGCGACATCGCGGAGGTCGGATCTGACGTCACGGACGTCGAGGTGGGCGACCGCGTCGTCGTGAACCCGGGCATCTCGTGCGGGCGGTGCGAGTATTGCCTGCGGGGCGAGGACTCCGAGTGCGCGGACTACAAGATCCTCGGGGAGCACCTCCCCGGGACGTACGCGGAGAAGGTCGCGGTCCCCGCCCGGAATGTGCTGACGATCCCGACGGACATGGAGTTCCCCCAGGCCGCGGCGGTCCCCTTGGCGTTCATGACCGCGTGGCGCATGCTCATCACCCGCGCGAAGGTGAGACCCGGCGAGGACGTCTTGATCCTGGGGGCCGGGTCCGGCGTGTCGACGGCCGCGATCCAGGTCGCGAAGCTCGCCGGCTGCACCGTCTTCACGACGAGTTCGAGCGATGCGAAACTCGAGAAGGCGAAGGCCCTCGGCGCGGACGTCCTGGTGAATTACAAGGCGATGCCCTGGTCGAAGGCCATCTGGGAACTCACGGGGAAGCGCGGGGTCGATGTCGTCGTGGACCACGTCGGCGAGGCGACCTTCAAAGACTCCGTTCGAAGCCTCCGGAAGGGCGGTCGCATCGTGGTCCCAGGGGCGACGACCGGTCCGATGCTCGAACTCGACGCGCGATATTTGTTCTGGCGGCAGCTCTCCGTGCTCGGGTCGACGATGGCGAACCAGCGGGAATTCGAGGAGGTCATGAAGCTAGTGTTCATGGGCCGCCTCAAGCCCGTCGTGGACCGGATCTTCCCGCTCGAGCAGGCCCGCCAGGCGCACGAGTACCTCGGGAGGGGCGAGCAATTCGGGAAGGTCGTCCTCTCGATCGATTCGCCGGCCTGAACCTCGAACCTAGAGAATCCGCTCGCGCGACGTCGCGCGGTCCACGAGACCGGACCCGATCGGCCCGCCAGGTGTCTCCCTCGCGCCTTTGACCCAGGCTCGCAGGCGACGCACGAGGCGCCTTGCACCCGCCACCCGACGTGGCTTCGGTCTCCGGCCTCTCCGGATGGACCCGATGACGCTCGACCGGTCCGCGGGACGGTATTCCCACCGGACGTACTCGGCCAAATCGGGGTTCCGGACGTACTCGTTCACAAGGTCGCTCGCATCGACGATCGGATATGTGGTTCCGAACATGCAATGGAGAACGACGCGGTCGATGAGGGATTTTGACCCGCCATAGACGGCCGTCAAATGACGGGTCGATGAAGACCCCCGCAGGGGGAGGATTACACTTTCTTGCGAGCCTTACGCGGCTTGAGCCGAACCCGAATCTGTTGGATCAGCTCGGTCGACTCGGGGAACCGGTTCGTCTTCTCGAGCGAAAACACAACCGTGTCGTCGACCGCGACATCATATACGCCGTGGTCGCCCGGGACCAGTCGAAGCGCAGACAACGTCCCACCGAATTCCTTCAAAATCGCGTCCGCGTCTTGGATCGCCTTGGGAAGATAGCGGCAAGGGGAGCAATATCGAATCGTGACTTCCGCCATCCCTTCCAGGGACGGAGGCCGTCCGATAAAAAGGTGCGCCGCCGCCTCACGGGCACTGGGTGTCGTCGTGACCGTGCACGTCGAAGGCGGCGAAACCACGGAAGGAGTTCAGGAAGTACCGCAGCCGCAACCCGAGCGATCGGGTCGCGCGCTTCTTCGGCGCAGGCCGGGAGGCCTTCACCGAGGCGAGGATCCACCCGACGTCCGAGCGGCCGTATTCGAGGCGGCTGTACTCCCGGAGGGTGAAGTTGCGGTTGCTGTCCGTCCAAATCCGTGTGCTGTTTGGTGCGATCAGATACATGTCTTGTACCTCGAACGGGTAAAAGGCCCCCGCGACGAACCTCTTTGACCCGCCTTCGGCGGCCGTCATATGACGGCACCACCTATATCCCCCGCGGACGTCATGGACGGTCCATGAGCCTCTGGGAGATCTCATTCCGGACCCAGTACGACTACCCGTTCATGACCATCTCCGCGCATCATCCCGGCCTTCCCATCTCGATGTGGTGTATCTGGAACCGCGAGATGATCCAGGTGCCGACCCGAGACGAGAACGTGCTCGAGCAAATCGCGAAAGAGATTCGGAAGGCGGGCAAGTGCATCGACCAATGGGCCGAGGCGGGGGACTCCCGCATCTTCATGCTCAAGTGCACGTGCGCCACCTGGGACAGCCCATGGAACGTGTGGGAACCCCACGAGGCCGTGGAAGCGCCTCCGGCGATTTTCCAGGACGGCTGGGGCTATTTCCGGGTGATTGCCTTCGACGAGGTCCGCACCCGGGACCTGTTCAAGGACTTCAACAAGCGCGGGCCGACGGAGCTGATCCGGAAACGGGAACTTCCGCTCAGCGTCTTGCCGTCGAGCATCTGGGTGAACAGCCTCTTCGGCGACCTGACCTCGAAGCAATCGGACGCGCTCCTGAAGGCGCACCGCTACGGGTACTACAGCTCCCCGCGCGACGTGACGACGGAGAGCATCGCCCGGAGTCTCGGCGTGAGCCGATCGACCTACGAGGAGCACCTGCGGAAGGCCGAGAATCGGGTTATGGGCAACCTGATCCCGTACCTCCAGCTGTTCTCGTCCGGTGAGAAGAAGCCGGACAAGATGCCGCTCAAGGGGACGCTGATCGAACCGAACGTCGAAGCCTGAGGTTCACGGGCCCGGCGCAGCTGGGGGTTTCGGCGGCGAAACGGCCGGAGCCGGAGTGGTTGTCTGCGACGGCGTGGCGGTAGGCGCTGTCACCGGTTTCTCCGGTGGCGGGAGCGGCCCGCTATGGGTCTGGCCGACGACCTTTCCCCGGACGACCGCTCCCTTGTCGACGTAGAGGCGACCGCCCTCGTTGACGACGTCGCCCTGGACCATCCCATAGACCTCGAGATCCCCGCCGGCGGCTTTGGCGGCTTTTGTGACGAGTCCGTGGAGGACCGCCTTCCCGGTCCGCTCCGCGAGGAGATTTCCGGACACCATCCCGGTCACGTCGCACACGCTGCTGTCACGGACGAACAGATCGCCGCGGACGAGCCCGGTCATCGTCGTCGGCCGCGGACCGATCACGACGACGGAGCCTTCGAAGCGCTCGTCGAGCACGCCGCCGCGGAAGATGCGCACCATGCCCGGGTCCCTCTGTGCCTAACGGGCGAATCGACTTCAAGATTTCGGAGCGCTCAGGCGTTCGAATGTGAGAGCCATCGTTCCGCGTCGAGCGCGGCCATGGAGCCGAAACCCGCCGCGGTAACGGCCTGTCGATAGCGGAAGTCGTGAACGTCTCCGGCCGCGAACACCCCGTCCACGGATGTAGCGGTGGACAGCCCGTCGTGCGGTCGGAGGACCACATAGCCCTTATCGAGCTTCAACTGGTCCCGCAAGATCTCGCTCGCGGGCTCGTGGCCGATCGCGAGGAACAGTCCTTGAGCCTTGAGGTCGGAGGTCTGGCCTGTCTTCTTGTTCTTGATACGGACGCCTTCGACCTTCGCGTCGCCCATGACATCGACGACTTCAGAGTCCCAGATGACCTTGATGTTCGCCGTCTTGAACACTCGGTCCTGCATGATCTTGCTCGCGCGGAACTCGTGTCGACGATGGACGACCGTGACGCTCTTGCAGAGCTTCGAGAGGTAAAGGCTGTCCTCCATTGCCGTGTCGCCGCCGCCAACAACGACGACGTCGAGGCCTTTGAAGAAGAACCCATCGCAGACTGCGCATGCACTTACTCCCCGGCCTTTCAGTCGCTCCTCGTTGGGGAGCCCGAGGTACTTTGCATTCGCCCCTGTCGCAATGATCACAGAACGCGCCTCGTGCACACGGTCGGATGTCCAGACCTTGAACGGCCGCTTGGAGAAATCAACCCGAGTCACGTTGTCGTCCACGAAGTCCGCCTTGAACCGTTCGGCCTGCTGACGCCAGAGCTCCATGAGCTCCGGGCCTTGGACGCCTTTCGGGAAACCGGGATAGTTCTCGACGTCGGTCGTGATCATGAGCTGACCGCCCGCGACGGCCCCGGCGATGACGAGAGTCTTCAGGTTCGACCGCGTCGCATAAATGGCGGCGGTCAGGCCCGCGGGGCCCGAGCCGATGACGATGATATCGTAGAGAGGCATGACCCCTGTTGAAGGTCCCGGTTCCCCATAAGAGTTGCTCTGTCAGCGGACCGCAACCTAAAAGCGTCCCCGACCTTTCCATCGGCGCTTGGCATCCAAAGACCTGGAACGGCTGTTCGCCCTCCTCCCGACATTCGAGCACCAAAAGGGGATCCGGCTCTTCGACGAACTCGCGAAAGATCCCGCGAACTCGGCGCCGATTCTCGAAGGACTGTTGCTCGTCGGGTCCAATCATGACGATCCGCAACTGCACACACCGCACGGCCTGTTGACGCTGCAGGCGGGCCGCGACCTCTTGCGGCTCACGCGTCCTCCGGGTGGCCTCGGGCTGTTGCGGTTCCTGGTCCTCTACAATTTCAGCCTGCAGAAACGCACGCTGACACTGGCCGGAGTCGATGCGGAAGCGCGAGCGATTCCCGCCGCAACGCAGGAGGACATGGAGCGGGCCTATCGAAAGGTCGTCCACGATCACGCCGGATCCAAAGCGGCGGCGCTCTTGACTCGGATTGGTCTGAATCATGGAATCGAGGAAGCATCTCACTTAGCCATCCGCACATCGCTGGATGACCTGGGACGCCTGGGTCACAATCTCGCGACGGCCGTTGCGTACAGCGATGTCGCAACGACCCTCGGCGTTCCACGCGGGCTCGTTCCGCTCGCGAATCTCGGATATGCCCAGGCCGTGAGTTTGCAAGGGGTCCCGCCCGTCGACATCCCGAGTCTCGAGGGCGCGGGGCCCGGGAAGCCCGACGTCGAGCTGTTGGGCCGGCTCCTCGAGGACTGGGAGTTCGAGCGGGTCGAGGAGATCCTCCGAGCGCTCGCGTTCGAGGCCAACGCCGACTCGGCATACCGGCCGCTCCTCATTGCGGCGAGCGCCGATCCAGGCTTCTTAGGTCACACGTTGAGCGAGGTCCACGCCGCGCGTCTCGCGAGTCGCTACCTCACGCCATCCGAGAATGCGTGGCTCCTGTGGAAGTTGTATCGCACCTTGACGACGAAATTCGGCTATCCCGACTTTCTCCGACTCGGCGCGACGACGTCGACCGATCGACCGTCCCTCCTCGCGGCCCTCGAGTCGAGCCTGCGATACAAGTCGCCCCCCGCGGAAGAGACCGTGCGCCATGCACTCGAGGCGGACGTCCCGCTCGACGAACTCCTCGCGGCCATCGTGGATTTCTACGGTCAGTGGACGGTGGGCGAGAAGGAACACACGATCAGCTACCTGAACGCGGTCTTGCAGACCGCGAAGTTCCTCGGGAGGGAGGACGCCCTCCTCCCGCTCGCGATCGGCCTGAGCAAGCTGCCCTTCTGACCAGCCGATGCCTAGCCGGTCTCGGTGGCGTTGAGTCGAGGCGAAGGTGATTCGATCGGTTCGGCCTTCGCGGCGAGCTCTTGGAATTGCTCCTTCTCCGTGGAACCCGCCATCGCGAGGGTCGACGCCTCTCCGCCCGTGATCACCTGGGCGATCTCGTCGAAGTACGCGGTCCCGACGAACGTCTGATGCTCGAATGCACGGTAGCCGTCCGCTTTGGCATCGGACTCGGCGTCCTGGAGCTCGGCATAGGCGGTCAGGCCTTTTTCCTGATAGCCCCGTGCGAGCTTGAACATGGAGAGATTCAGCGCATGGAAGCCTGCGAGGGTGACGAACTGGAACCGGTACCCCATGTCCGCGAGCTCCCGCTGGAACTGCGCGATCGTCTCTCGGTCGAGCTTCTTCCTCCAGTTGAACGAGGACGAGCAGTTGTACGCGAGCAGCTTCCCCGGGAATCGCGCGTGGACCGCGTCGGCGAAGGTCCTCGCCTCGTCGAGGTCGGGACCCGACGTCTCGCACCACAAGAGGTCGGCATATGGCGCGTACGCGAGACCGCGGGCGATCGACGCATCGATGCCTCCGCGGAACCGGTGGAAGCCCTCGGTCGTCCGCTCCGCGTCGATGATGAAGGGCTGGTCGCGCGGGTCGACATCGGTCGTGATGAGCTTCGCGGAATTCGCATCCGTGCGGGCGATCAGGATGGTCGGGACATCACACAGGTCCGAGGCGAGACGGGCCGCGACGAGTTTCTGGAGGAAGACGCCGGTCGAGACGAGCACCTTGCCGCCGAGGTGGCCGCACTTCTTGGCGCTCGCGAGCTGGTCTTCGAAGTGCACGGCGCTCGCGCCGGCCTCGATCAGCGCCTTCGTCAGCTCGAAGGCGTTCAGGGGGCCGCCGAATCCGGCTTCCCCGTCGGCCACGATCGGCGCGAACCAGTCCACGTGCGACCCGCCCGCGGCGGTGTGCTTCTCGTCCTCCCGCACGAAGGCGTTGTTCACCCGGCGTACGACGTTCGGGACGCTGTCCGCCGGGTACAGACTCTGGTCGGGATACATCTGGCCCGCGTCGTTCGCATCGGCCGCGACCTGCCAGCCGCTCAGATAAATCGCGGCCAGGCCCGCGTGGACCTGCTGGATCGCCTGGTTGCCCGTCAGGGCGCCGAGGGCGGTCACCGGATCCTCCGCGCGAAGGAGCGACCACAGGCGCTCCGCGCCGATCCGCGCGAGGGTCCGCTCGATCCCGATCGATCCGCGGAGCCGCACCACGTCCTCGGCTCGGTACGGCCGAATGATGCCGGCCCACCGCTCGTCCTGCCTCCAGCTCGCGTTCAGTTCCTCTGCGGTCCGCATCGCAGTTCCACTCCTCCAATTCCAACGATGACTCGGAAGCGGCCGCGGACGCCGAGCGCACGGGCGCTCGACCTCGCCGCCGTCCCACGTTCGATGTAGATTTCGACCTACTTAATGGTTCTTGCAACCCGAGATGCGCTGCGACTTCCTCCGGAACGGGGACAGGTCGTCAGCGCGCTTCGGTCTTTCCCGCGCCCTTCGGTCCCGTGACGGTCGGTCGCCGAAGCTCGAAGACGTCCTGCGTGCGGCAGTACCGCGGCCCGCCGAGCCGACCGATTGGCTTCGCCTTGTGGATGTCCACGGTTCCGTTGGTCAGGACCGCGTCGTCCACGTGCAGTCGAATCGCTTCACCGAAGAAGACCGTGTTGTCCGCGACCGTGATGGCCCGGATGAGGCGGCACTCGAAGTTCACGGGAGACTCGGCAATCCGCGGGGGCCGGACGGCGTCGGAGGGGACGGGAGTCAGGCCCGCTTCTTCGAATTCACTGATGTGTGCGGCGTAGTCGCCGGAGGCGACGTTCATCTTCTCGGCGGTCGCCTCGGTCACCATGTTCACGACGAACTCCCGGGTATCGAGGATGTTTCGGGCCGTGTCCTTGGGACGGCCGTCACGCTCCCCCACGGAGACGGCGAGGACCATCGGGCGGCTCGACACCCCCATGCTGTACGAAAACGGCGCGCAATTGTTGATACCCGCGAGGCTGCGTGTCGAGACGAACGCGATCGGCCTCGGGACGAACGCCGAGATCATCAGGCGGTATGAGTCTCTTTCCGGAAGCGACGACGGGTCGACCATCATGGACGGTCCCGCCGCCGGAACGTCGGACGGAGGAATAACGATTCTCGATACAACCCGTTTGTTTAAGCCGACTGACGCCTAGTTTTCTCCGAGCATGCCGGGCCCCTACGTCCTCCTCTATGACCGCGACTGCGGAATCTGCAGCGCGCTTTCCCGGTGGATCCACCGCGTCGACCTCCGCCGACGAATCCGGTTCGAGTCGATTCAGTCCGGGCGCGCACTGCTGACTGGAATTCCCGAGGAACGGATGCTCGACGCCTGGCACATCGTCACCCCGGATGGTCGGGTCACCACGGGGGGCGACGCCGTGCCCACCTTGGTCGGCGCCTTCCCGATCGGCGCGGGGTTGGGTCGCCTCCTCGCGGGGTCGTCCGGGTTGATGCGGCAGGTCCACCGGCTCTACGCGTTCCTCACGCGGTTCCGCGACCGCCTCGTTTGCCGCCTGGACGCGGCCCCGCCGTCGGCGGGTTCGTCCCTGTGACGAGGGACCGCAGCGTCTTGAGATTCCGGCGGTAGCCCGCATCTCTCCCGGGGAACTCGAGGCACCCGGGCACTTCGCGGAAGCGCTCCTCGTTCACGAGGAATCGGAACGCCTCCTTTCCGAGCTTCCCCTTGCCGATGTCCTCGTGGCGGTCGAGCTTCGATCCGAGGTCGCCCACGGAATCGTTCAGATGGAACGCGCGGATCCGACCCACTCCGACGGTCTCATCGATCGTGCGGAGCAGCGCAGCGTAGCCGTCCCTCGTTCGGAAGTCATACCCGGCCGCGAACGTGTGGCAGGTGTCGACACAGATCCCGAGGCGATCCGGATGCGCGGAGCCTTTCATCATTTCGGCGAGCTGCTCGAAGCGATATCCGACGACGGTGCCGGCGCCCGCCGTGTTCTCGAGGACCGCGAAGACATCTGGGGCGTTGGCGTGCTCGAAGCACCAGTCCAGACTCGCGGCGATCATCTGGATGGCGTACGCCTCGCCTCTCCCCATGTGGGATCCCGGGTGGAAGATGACGTCCCGAACTCCGAGGAGCTGGGCCCGGTCGAGTTCCTCCACGAACGCGTCGCGGCTGTACGTGAGCGTGTTGTCGTCCGGTCCCGCGAGGTTGATGAGATAGTTCGCGTGGATGATCGCGCGTGCGATGCCGTTCGCGGGCATCGCCTCCCGGAAGGCGGTCGCTTCTTCCGGGGGAATCGGCTTCGTCCGGCGGAGCATCCGGGGGCTGCGGGAGAAAATCTGGATCGCGTCGGCCCCGACGGACCTGCCGCGCTCCGGGGCGAGTGCGATCCTCTCCGCGATGGAGACGTGGGCACCGAGGAACATGCTCCCCCGCGCGGCAATCGCCTTCGCACGGATGAGCTTGCCGATTTGGGGGCGACCTCGGTCCGCGCTCCTGTCACGTCGTCTCGTACGCGGCGGCGAGCTTCCGCGCCTTCACGACCAGATACGACAGGGTCAGTTGCTTCTCGCCCCGAGCGAACGAATCTGAAAGTTCCTCCCAGCGGCCGTCCTCGACCCATCGTCGAACAATCGAATCGCGAAGGAACAGCTCGACCTCACGCAACTCGTCGAACCGCGCCACGGTCGTGTCGACGCCCATGAACGTGACCTCAAAGCGGTTGTCTTGGAGCAGGTCCGTCATCACGTCCTCGTAGAAGGCCCATTGGGAACCCCGCCGGGTTTCCTTCCAATGGTCCCCGTGATGGCAGCAGAAGACGAACGCTCCTCCAGGGCGGAGGGCCCGCGACGCGTGCCACACGATTTCCGGCGACATGCACAGGTTGCTGACGACCGCGCCGATCGGATCCCGGGCGAATTCATGGTACGGCGTCTTGTCGACATCGCCGAGGACGAACTCGACGTTCCGGAAGTCGCGGATGCCCGCGTACGCGCGGGCGTGCATGAGCTTCGTGCGGTCGAGGTCCACCCCGACGACCCGCGCGCCGGCGTGTGCGGCGACGAACGCGAGCCGCCCCTCTCCCGTGCCGACATCCAACACGAGCTTTCCGCGAAAGTCCTCGTGCCGGAATTGTTCCATCAGCATCGGACGGAGGGCGTCGGACTCTTTCGCCGCCTCCCTCCACGGCAGCGTGCGGCTCTCGCGCACGACGTCCGGCACGATGTCCTCGGGGTCTCGCAAGGGATGCGCGGCATAAGAGGCCACCGGTGCGCGAAGGGGAAAGCCACACGCTTATAGTCCTCGGCCCGATGTTGGCGCGGAGCGACGATGGAAGTCCGCGACTACGGGTTGTACATCGCCGGGAAGTCCGTCCCCGCTTCGTCGAACGAGACCGCGGACGTCCTCGATCCCACGACGAACCGACCGTTCGCCCGCGTGGCGTCCGGGTCCCGGGACGACGTCAACGCCGCGGTCGAGGCGGCCCGGACCGCCTTCCATTCCCCGGATTGGTGGGATCTGGATCCGAGCAAGCGAGGTCGGTTGCTGTGGCTCCTCGGCCAGCAGGTCCGGGACCATTTCGAGGAACTCTCGCGGCTCGAGTCGCAAAATGTCGGCAAGCCGTTGCGCGAAGCGAAAGGCGACATCGCGTACGTCTACAAGTTGTTCGAATATTATGCCGGGTTGGCAGATAAAATTCAGGGCGAGACGATCCCGGTCCCCGGCGCGCGGTTCGATTACACGGTGCGGGAGCCGCTCGGAGTGACGGCCCACATCGCCCCCTGGAACTATCCGCTCCTCCTCGCCTCCCGAGGCGTGGCGCCCGCCCTCGCGGCCGGCAACGCGGTCGTGCTGAAACCCGCGACGCTCACGCCGCTCACGGCCTTGAAATTGGGGGAGCTCGCGGGTGCGGCCGGCTTTCCGCCGGGGATCGTGAACGTCGTCACCGGCCCCGGTCGTGACGTCGGCGCGGCCCTCGCGGCGCATCCCGACGTCGACTCCGTCACGTTCACCGGATCCACGGACACCGGGAAGCAACTCCTTCGCGTCGTCGCGGACCGGGTCGTGCCGACGACGCTCGAGCTCGGCGGCAAGAATCCGCAAATCGTCCTCGCGGATGCGAAGCTCGACCGGGCCGTCAAAGGCGCTCTTTGGGGCGCCTTCCAGAACGCGGGCCAGATGTGCTGGGCCGGATCGAAACTGCTCGTCCACGAATCGATCGCGCCGTCGTTCTTCCCGAAGCTGAAAGATCAGGTCGAGAAACTGCGACTCGGGCCGCCGCTGAAGGACGACGTTCAGATGGGTCCGCTGGTCTCGCGCGAGCACGCGACGAACGTGGTCGCCGCGATCGAGGACGGAATCGGGAAAGGCGCGAAGCTCCTCGCGGGAGGTGGCCGCGTGGATGCCGGCGAGCTGAAGGACGGGAACTTCGTGAAGCCGACCGTGTTCGAGGATCCGCCCGCTGCCGCGCGCGTGACGCGGGAGGAGGTCTTCGGGCCCGTGGTGGCGGCGTGGCGCTTCGACGATCTCGATGACGCGATCGCGCGGGCGAACGACACCCCGTACGGCCTCGCGGCGGGCGTCTGGACGCAAGACGTCGCCAAGGCACACGCGATTGCGCGGCGATTGCAGGCCGGCATGGTCTCGATCAACGAGTTCCCGGTCACCTTCCCGCAGACCCCGTTCCTCGGATGGAAGCAGTCCGGACTCGGTCAGGAGCAAGGCGTCGATGCCGTCCTCTTCTACACCCACGTCAAGAACGTGCTGGTGAATCTCGAGTGACACGATGATCTACGTGGCCCCGAGCGCGGTCCTCGTCGGCGACGTGACCGTGGAGGACGCGGCGAGTATCTGGCACGGCGCCGTGCTGCGCGGCGACTTCGACTCGATCGTCGTGGCGCGCGATTCGAACATCCAGGACAACGTGGTCGTGCACGTCGATCGTGGCTTGCCCGCCGTGATCGGCCGACGCGTGACCGTCGGCCATGCCGCCGTCGTCCATGGTTGCTCCGTCGGAGACGACTGTCTCGTCGGCATGAACTCGACGATCAACAGTGGCGCGGTGATCGGTTCCGGATCGGTCGTAGCCAGCGGGGCCGTGGTGCGGGAGAACGCCGAATTCCCTTCGGACACCATGCTGGCGGGAGTGCCGGCCCGACCCATCCGAACGGTCGACGAGACCCTTCGGCGCCGGATCGAGTTGTCTTGGTCGATTTATCGCGAGCTCGCGAAGGCCACGCTGCCCACGCGGCCCGCAATCCAAGGCGATCCGTCGAGGCAGGTCTCGCTCGAACTCTCCGACGAATTCACGCGGCTCGTCCGCGAGGAATAGGGACCACCGGAACGTTTTTCGTCGGCGTTCGGCATCGACCGAAGGATGACGCGCTTCACGACGGACATCCAGATGCGCTTCCGCGACATCGACGGGATGGGCCACGTCAACAACGCGGTGTACCTTTCCTACGTCGAGCTCGCGCGGACCCAATTCTACATGCACCAAGCGAACAAGCGGACGCTCGACGAGATCGACTTCATCCTGGCCCATGTGGAGATCGACTTCGAATCCCAGGCGACGTGGGGCGATCAGATTCAGGTGGCGGTCTGGCCCTCGAAAATCGGCAACTCCTCGTTCACGCTGAGCTATGAGGTCAAGGAGAAGCGCACCGGGCGGATCCTCGCGCGGGCGAAGAGCGTCCTCGTGTCGTATGACTACGAGAAACGGAAGTCGAAGCCGATTCCGGACGAGTTCCGGACGCTCCTGCAGGCGGCCCTCGAAGCCTAGCCCGAGGTTGATCGCGCGTTCATGAACCCCGGCCCAAAGCCTCTATGACCGGACCGGCGTTCCCGGCGAGGATGGCGAAGAAGGAGGCGAGGCCTCCCGTCGGGACGAAGGGCGCGGCGGACTGGTACTGGAAGCGGTACACCGAGCTCTACCCGAAATATTTCTGGGCCGACGACACGAAACTCGCCGACATCGTGGTCGCGTCGGCGAAAGGCTCCCTGCTCTACGACGTCGAAGGCAAAGAGTACATCGACCTCACGAGCCAGTGGGCGACGAACAACCTCGGAAATGTCCATCCGGAGATCCTGAAGGCGACCGTCGATGCCCTCGAGCGGTACGGCTTCCTCATCCTCTTCATGAATCCGCACGTGCCGATGATCGACATCGCGGAGCGACTCCTCTCGATTCGTCCTTCGGACAACCTGACCCGCGTGTTCCTCGAGCTCTCCGGCACCGGCGCCGCCGAAGGGGCCGTCAAGCACGCGATCGAGGCGAGTGGCCGGCCGCTGATCCTGAGTTTCATGGGCCAGTATCATGGGCTCAGCATCGGAGCCACGGCGTTCGGGACCCTCGCATCGCGGATGCGGCGGAACTGGGAGGCCTTCTCGGGAGGCGCCGTCCACGCGCCGTACCCGATGACGTATCGCAAGCCGAAAGGCATGACGGACGAGGAGTTCGGCGAGTGGTGCCTGGGCTTCCTGGAGGACCAGATCCTCCGATACGTCGCCTATCCGGATCGGATCGCCGGGGTCATCTTCGAGCCGGTCGCCTTGGAGGCCGGCGTCTGGATCCCCCCGAAGAACTTCGTCCGCGGACTTCGCAAGCTCGCGGATGCGCACGGTTGGTTCTTCATCGCGGACGAGGTCGAGGCGGGACTCGGTCGCACCGGGAAGATGTGGGGGATCGAGCATTTCGGAGTCGCCCCGGACCTCGTCTCGATCGGCAAGGCGCTCGGGGGCGGTCTGATGCCCCTCGCTGCGGTCCTCGGGGACGACCGGTCGATGGGGAAGGACGACGTCGTCGCCGGGACCACGTTCGGCGGCCATCCCGCGGCCTGCGTCGCCGCGACCGTCACGATCGAGATCCTGCAGCGCGACCGGATCCCGGAGCGCGCCGCCCGGATCGGGGGCAGGGCTCTGAAGCGCGTGAAGGAGTGGGAAGACCTCTCGATCGTCGGCGAGACGCGGGGCCTCGGCCTCGCGATCGGGGTCGAGATCGTCAGCGACAAAGGGACGAAGGCCCGCGACAACGACGCGGCCCGCGAGGTCTTCTTCGACTGTGTCCGCGGCGGAGTCATCCCATTGTACGACTACGAGATGAACGTCCTCCGGATCCAACCACCCCTGACGATCGAGGAGGCGCTGCTGGACAAGGCCCTCGACGGAATGGAATCGGCGTTGCGGAAGCACGCCCGCTAGCCGACGGACCGCTCCGAGCGGAGCACCTCTTTCACGTCGATCCCAAATTTCCGGAGGAGCGGGAAGAACGGTTTCGGGTCGAGGTTCTCGGGAGAGAGCTTGCCCTTCTCGCGGATCGAGTCGCTCACGAGGAGGAGCGCGCCGGCGGCCGCGCCGCTCCCCGTCAGGTAGGCGGTCGCCGTCGAACCGAACCGCTTCGCCGCCTCGCGGTGTCCGAGCATCGCATAGATCGTGTGCACGATGTCGTGTCCGTCCTTCGCTCCGGCGACCTCGACCAGGATCGCGGCATAGCCATCGACGCGACCGGCCAGGTCTGCGGGCTTCGGTAAGGCGCCGAACAACGCGCGTCGGGGGCTCGGGCCTCCCGGCGGGCCTGGCTCGAGGAGGTGGAGGTCGCGGAACAACTTCAGCGTCTGGACGGTCGGCGGGTCGAGCGCGAGCTTGAAGTCCACATAGCCCACGCCCTTCCCGATGAATCGCGGCAGCGTGTCGACCTCCTCGTGGTCCACGGAATACACCGGGAGGGAGCCGATCGGCGCCGGGAACTCGTACGTCTCGAACTCGCCGAAGGGCGGCACCGAATCGTACTTGCCGTCGCGCCAGATCCGGGACGGCGCGAGGGTCTCCTCGACGAACGTCTCCGGGCTGAAGAGGGCGATGAACGGGTAGTCGGGACTCGAGGCGGTGTCGCCGTCCCGCACCTTGATCGAGTCGACGCGCTCCATCCCATCGGCGGCGTACCGCGCAAAGACGTTGCTCAATCCCGGATCCTCGCCCATCGCGCACAGGGCCGTCAGCCCGGCGGCCTTCCACCGGTCGGAATCTGCGAACGGATCCCTCGAGTCGTTCGCCGGGTCGAGATAGTTCAGTCCTTCGGCGAGCGCGGCCGCCTGCACGGTTCGGTTGAACTGGGGGAGCGCGGTGTTGATGACGAGGCCGCAGCCACGCATCGTTCGTTGGAGGCCTTCGGCATCGCTCGCATCGAGTTGCGTCGCATGGGCTTTCGGAGATTTCAGCCGGGACGCGGTGCGCTTCGCGAGTTCGCCGTCGACGTCGGCGAGGATGACCTCGGCCACCGAATCGCTCGCGGAGAGGTGTTCGGCCACCACGGAACCGACCGCTCCGCACCCGATCAAGAGAACATTCGGTGGGTCGGAGGGTATGCTGTCGAACCTCGGTTCCAACAGAGGCGGCGGCGGACCATTAGCCTTGCGGCCAGGGGGACATAAGCATGACGCAGGGGTTCAAAAGCCATGGCACGGAATAGCATGCGTTCCCAAGATGTTAACCTTGTTTAAGGTTGCACTCGGTCCGACTCATGATTTCGGTGCGCCGATCTCCAGGATTGTTCGCAATCGTTCCGGATCCGACGTCGGCGGCGAGCACAGCTGGCCTTGACACACGAAGGCCACGGGACCGGCCTTCGCCTCTTTGGTCTTCAGCATCGGCTCGACCGCCGGCGGGATGTACGCGTCGTGGCGGTCCACGACGAGCACGGTCTTCCCGGCGGCGTACGTGCTCCTCGCGGTGTCCTGCAACGCGCGGACTCGCGGATCGTCGCGGGGCCCGAGCAGCACGACCTCCGCGGACGGGTGGATCCACAATTCCGCGGCGAGATGATATGTGCCGGCGAAGACGGGACCGTACCGGCTCGCCTCCCCTGCGAATGCCGTCATCAATTCGTCGTGGTGCAGGCGGTAGTCGTCGTTCCCGGTGAGCGCGTGGAGACGGGCCAGGCAGAGCGCGGCTACCGCGTTCGCCCCCGCGTACGGGGAGTCCTCAACCGGACGTCGACGGACCTCCTTCAGGGTGAGACCCACGTTGTCGTGCAGGTCCGTGGCGATGTCGACGAAGCCGCCGGCTTTGTCCCAGAAATGGGCCAAGGTGAAGACCATGATCTCTTCGGCGTTGCGGAGGTGTACGGCGTCGCCCGTCGCGGTGTATGCGGACAGGAGTGCGTCCACGATGTACACGTGGTCCTCGAGCAGGCCGCGGACCTTTCGTTCACCGTCCGCGAGGGCGTGCCACATCCCGCGATCCTTCGACCACATCTCCGACAGGACCCGATGAAGCGATTTCAACGCGAACAGGCGGACGTCCTCCCGATCGAACGCCATCGCGGCCTCGAGCGCCGCGGTGATCATCATCCCGTTCCACGAGGCGAAGATCGTGTGGTCCACGGCCGGCATCGGACGTTGATCGCGCGCGATCTTCAGCGTGCGTTTGCCGCTCGCGATGAGATCCCGCACGCGATCGCTCGACAGGCCGATCGATTTCGCGATCGCCTCCGGCGCTTGGTCGATGAAGAGGACGTTCTTCTTCGGGTCGTGATGCATCTCGCCCCGCGTCGCGACCTCGAAGTACAGAGCGAGGACCCGGGCCTCGTCCTCGTTCACCGCCCCTTTGAGCTCGTCCAACGTCCAGGTGAAATAGTCTCCATCGTCGTCGAGGCCGACGTCCGCGTCTTGGCTCGCGAAGTATCCGCCACGCTGTCGGTCCGAGAGGACTTCTCCGGACCATGCCAGGATGCCTTCGGCCGTCTCGCGGTAGAGGGGGTCGCGGGTGAGCTGCCACGCGTGCACGTAGTTCGCCAGGAGACCTGCGTTGTCGTACAGCATCTTCTCGAAGTGCGGGACGATCCAACGCGCATCCGTCGAGTACCGATGGAAGCCCCCGCCGATCTGGTCGTACACGCCGCCCTTCGCCATCGACGACAGCGTGCGCGCAAAGATCTTCTCGAGGCCTTCCTCCCGCGTCCGGTGGTAGCGGGCCATGACCCATTCCATCGTCCCGGGGTGCGGGAACTTCTGCTGGCCGGCGATGCCGCCATTCACCGGATCGAACTGGCCGCGAAGCGAGTCGAGGCTCTCCTTCAACATCGCCTCGTTCACGGCGCCCTCTTCCACGAGGGAGACGCGGCCTTCGGCGAGGGCTCGATGGAGGGCCTCCGCCTCTTTCAGTGTGTCCGCCTTATTCGTGCGGTACGCGTCCGCCATCGCGAGCAGGACGCGGCGGAAGCTCGGCCGCCCGTACGAGTCCTTCGGCGGAAAGTACGTGCCGCCGTAGAACACCTTGCCATCTGGCGTGAGGAACGCGGTGAGCGGCCAGCCGCCCTGGCCTGCGATCGCGCCGACGGCCTGTTGATAGCGCGCGTCGATGTCGGGCCGCTCGTCCCGGTCCACCTTGATCGCGACGAAGTTCTCATTGATGACGGACGCGAGATTCGGGTCCTCGTACGATTCGCGGTCGATCACGTGGCACCAGTGGCACCAGGTAGCCCCGATGTCCAAGAGGATCGGGTGATCGAGTTCTTTCGCCCGGCGGAAGGCGTCCTCGCCCCACGGATACCACGCGACCGGCTGGTGCGCCGCTCCCTTCAGGTACGTCGAGGATTCCCGGGAGAGCCGGTTCTCCGCCATGGAGGAGAAGCAGCCGAGGCCGCGTTAAGTGCCTTTGGGTGCGACCGCGGCCGTCTTGAGCCGCGCCGCGAACTGCTTGCGAAACTTCGAGACTTTCGGGGCGATGACGACGCGGCAGTAGCCCGCGGTCGGGTTCTTCCGGAAGTAGTCCTGATGGTATTCCTCGGCCCGGTAGAACGGCTGCAGGGGCATGACTTCTGTAGCGATTGGCCGTCCCCAGATCCCCGCTTTGAAGATCTCCGCCATGACTTGCCGCGCGGTCTTCTCTTGCTCCGGAGAATTGTAGAAGATCGCAGACCGATACTGGGTCCCGACGTCGCCACCTTGCCGATTCAACGTCGTCGGGTCGTGGACGGAGAAGAAGATCCGCAAGAGGTCCGCGAGCGGGATGACGCTGGGATCGAAGGTGACCTGCACGGCCTCCGCGTGGCCCGTCGTGTCCGTGCAGACGGCCTCGTAGGAGGGGTTCGCCAGCTGACCGCCGGAATATCCGACCTCCACTTTCTCGACCCCGCGGAGTTCCTGGAACACCGGCTGAAGGCACCAGAAACATCCGCCCGCGAGGGTGATGACCTCGCTGCTTCGTTTCGACTCGGGCATAACGCTCCTCATCTTGGGATTCGCCTCGGCTGGGGATTAAGGTTTGCCATCTTCTCGAGGACCTTCCCGGTCACTTGACAAGAGCCGCGGCATTCCCGCTGAGAATCCGTTGCTTCGTTCCTTCGGAAAGCGGGAGAGACTGCAACCCTTCGATTTCCTCGCGTATCCCCGGAACTCCCGGCGCTGGCCAGTCCGACCCGAAGACGACCTTGTCTGCGATTTCTTCGAGGCGCGGGAACCAGTCGAGCAATCGCTTCGGCGGAATGCTCGAGATGTCCAGATAGAGGTTCCGATGGCGTCGAAGCAAGTAGAACGCCGTGTCGCACCAGAGCGGTCGCCCGCCATGAGCCATCAGGATTGTGAGATCGGGGAAGTCTTGGGCGACATCGTCGAGGGCCATCGGATCCCCGAACTTCGATCGCGCGCCCGGAAAGACAGAGGTCCCGGTGTGGACCATGACCGGCATCTTCAGTCGCTCCGCGGTTTTGTAGATCGTCCGGAGGGCAGGTAGCGTCCCGTCGGCGTACGCGTTCGCGGCGAAGAGCTGGTGCGGCGGATGGATCTTCATTCCGCCCATTTCCCACTTCGACGCGAGTCGTTCGACGTCCCGTTTCGGATCCTTCGTGCGCTTCGGATGGACGGAGCCGAAGGGGATCAAGCGCTTTCGGTCCTCCTTCGCGAACTCACCGACGAAGCGGTTCACATCCTCGGTGAAGCCCATCACCTCGGGCGAGACGTAGTTGATCAGGCACGCCCGCTCGACGCCCGCACCGTCGAGATGCTCGAGGAACAATCGGGGTTCGTCCATGAGCGCGGACGTGCGTTGCCGATCCGGGATTTCCCTCCACAAGGTGTCCAGAATCAGTGGTTTCAAGGAGCGGTAGGGCTCGACGTGCACATGGACGTCGGTGATTCCGGTCAATCTAGTCGCGGTATCCTGGAACGGGGGAAATCCCTTTCGGATGTGGAATTCCTCCGGGGGGAATGCTAGCCCTTTATGCTCCGAATTTGCAATTCGCGTGGGCGATGGAGGCTGCCGACGGAGGCCCTTCGGCGACGTCAAGCGTCGCTCGGTCTCGTCCCGAATACCGTACTTCACAAGGGTCCAGCATTCCTTGGTTCTCTGGACTTCTGATCTTGGTATCCGGGCTCCTGCTCATTGTCATCACATCCCTCCAGTGGGCCGAACTCCAGCCACCCGGGTCCACTCTCGGCCCGCCGAGCTACGTTCAGACGCTCACCCTGCGGATCACCCAGGGGATTTACACGTGCATCTTTGGCGTCGTCCTCTCGGTTGGAGGGTTCGTCCTATCCAAGCGGGAGGGGCGAGCAGGAGAAGAGGGTCGCTGGCCGCCTTCGCAACGGTGGCGGTCGCTCTCGCCCTATGTGGCTGTCGTGCTGATCCTCATCGCGTCTTTGATGAGTGTCCCGCCGGCACCCCAGCGAACCGTTGAGTTCGCCGCGTCCGATTTTCATCTCCGAACCGTCCCGGGGGGCGGTCCCTACGAGAACTACTTCGTCTCCCGCCCTTTCTCCGCCTTCGAGGGCGAGGCCCTCTACCCTGGACTCACAATCACCTGGACGGATAACCGGACCGGCGCGATGGTCGAGCGGCAGGGCAGCGCGACCACCTTCGTGACTTCCCCATCGGCCTTCCCGGCACCCACCGATTTTGCGACAGGGAATCTCGCACCAGCCGACGGCTCCTATGTCGCGTGGGTTCGATACTACTTGTGCGAGACACCCGCAACCCCGCCCTGCTCGAACTACACAGGCTCGGTCACGGGAAGTCTCGTGATCGCGACCCAACTGGCGTACGTTCGCGTGCAACTCGTCGTGGGAGCAGCAGGTTCCGTCTTGATGGCCGTTTCCCTGGTTCAGTTCGGCCAACGCAATCGTCGGATCACTTCGCGGTAGTCGCGGTACGGGTTTGTGCAGGGCGAGCCGTCCGCGTACAGTAGGACGTTCTCACTCGGATCGGCGCCGCTCAGAGCCATGATCGTCGACGAGACCGTTCCGCCGCCTGGGAAATGGACGCACAGGCCCACCCCTCCCGCGCCCGATGCATGTGTGCGGAGCGCGCCCTGCAGAGCATGGATCACTTCATCGACGGACCGGGACGGCGTCTTCGCGAGCAGGCCTTGGATGAACTGCACCTTCGGATCGGTCACGACATTGCCGCCTTCGTTCGTGAGGACGTTGAGTCCCTCATGCCCCCGGTTCATTGCGAGCTCTCCCTCGTACCGGAAGAACCGAAGTTCTTTTCCGGAGGCGGCGAGGAGGTTCCAGTAATTGTATTCGTGCTCGCGAATCTCCCGCTGGAGGAAGACATCGACGCCGGAGACGCTCGGCTGTCGCAGCGCATCCAGGACGAGTTGGCCCCGGGATCGGGCGCTCGGAGAGGTTCGACCTCGGCGGTTTGAGAGCGCGACGAGGAGTCCCGTGTCGCTCGCCCCGAGCCAAGTCCCGCCCGCCTGCCGGTCCCTCGGTGCGACAATCGTCGGCGTCCCTTCCAGGATTGCGGGCGGATCCGCGGGCCGCATCGATGATTCATCGCGGTTCATCCCGATGACGATGCCGTAGCCCGGCACCGATCGCCAGAACGCGATGAGGGTGCACACCGCGGCACCTCACGTCATCTGCTTGAGGTCGTACGCGCGCATCTGGGCGACTCGGGCGACGTCGGCTCGACCGGCTTTCGTCGCCGAATCCATCGCCCGCTCGTACGCGAGGATCGTCGCTTCCCGGAGGTTCGCGTCCCCGGTCGTCGTGGCCTGTTCGCTCATCGCCTCCGCGGTGTCGAAGAGGTATTTCGCGGCGGTCAGGTGGTCCCCGAGCGCCCGGAAGAACGCACCAGCGAAGAGACCTTCGTGGGTCAGGCCTTCCGCGCCGCCGGAGAAGTTGTCCTTCAAGACCGCGGCGTATTCTTTGGCGACTTCCGGGAGAGACGCGTCGCCATGGAGGTCTTGCACGGCATTCCTGTATTCCACGAGGGCCAGGTACTGCCGTTCGTCCCGGGCCATTTCATCGTCGCTCAGGGCGACGTATCCCTGTCCTGCCTTCCGACGCCATCTCCCGCCATCCTTCAAGCGTCCGAGCTTCTCGTTGCACCGGGCCAACGCCTGGTGGATTCCGACGCGGTCGAGAGCCGAGCCGGATGTCGTCAGTTTCTCGTAGTGCGGCAGTGCGGCGGCGAAGTCCCCGCGCGCCTCCGCCTCGATGGCGTCGAGCAGATCGGACATCGGTTGTGCAGACCTCACGTAGGATAGCTGGTCTCCTCACAGCTCCGCCCACTTGCCGTAGCCTTCCCAGACCCGGACGTGGAGCGGGAACTTGATTTTCTCGTGCAGTCGCTTTGTGATCAGCTCGCAGATGTTCTCGACGGTCGGGTACTCGAGGAACGTGTTCCAGTCCTTGTGGTCGTAGTCCGCGAGGATGGCGCGGAGGTTCTTCTTCAGTTCCGCGAAGTCGAGGAGCATGCCACCTTTGTGGTCCCCCTCGATGTAGACGTCGACCTGGTACGTGTGCCCGTGCAGGGAGCCGCAGCGCTCGTGGCCCGGGAGGTGATGGGCGCAGTCGATGTATTCCGTGACCCCGAGCTTCATCGATTCCGGCCGAAGGTCCGGGCCGCCATAAAGCTTGGCCTGCAGGCGCTAGATCGGCGTGACGGTGAGGAACTTCAGCGGCTCCGTGCCTCGTTGGAAAAACTGGTGTTCCTCGTTCGACTGAACGAGCAATACGACGCCGGGACGCAGAGCGAGTTTCTTCCCGCTGATGATGGCTACGCCGCGCCCGTCCGTGACGACGAGCTGGTGGTCCCATTCGTGGCGGTGCGGGGTCGAGTAGCCGCCTTTCGAGATGATCAGCTCGTGCATCGCGGTCTTCCGGGCTCCGTCCTCGTGCCCGATGAGCTGTTTCATCTTGACGTTGTGACTGCCTTCCTCCAAGAATCGGATTGCGGCGACCGACCGGACGGTGGTCGTATACATGTCGGGCGTCAGGGGAATCCGCCGGTCTCCTAAAGATTTTGCGCGACGATCGCGACGCCCGCTACGCTTCGTACTCGACCGGGTCGGATACGCCAACGGCCGCGAATGCTTCCTTGCGCTCGCGACACGAGACGCAGGTGCCGCAATGCACGGCCCGGTCCCAGTAGCACGACCAGGTGACGTCGAACGGGACGTTCATCTCGAGGCCCATCCGGACGACTTCCTCTTTCGACTTGCCGCTGAGCGGGATGACGATCTGCACGGGGGCCTTGTCGTACGACCACAGGCTGAGGTGGAACACGCTGTTCAGGAAGTTGAAGAATTTCGGGCTCGAGTCGGGGAACGATTCGGGGTCGACGCCATTGTGACCGCCCACCAGGTAGCGCGCCGCGTCGAGTTCCGCGTAGTAGCCGGCGAGGCCGTAGAAGATCAGGTTGCGTCCCGGGATGTACCCCTCCGGGGCGTCGAGGAGGACGCGGTTCTCGAAACCCTCCTTCCGAAGGTCGTCGACCTCTTTCAGGAAGGGAAGGTCCACGTGCCGGATGGGCGTGGTCCCGGCCTGCATGGTGAGCGCGCGAACCGCCGCGTGCTCTTGTCTCGGCCGGCCGAAGTAGTCGAACGTGAGCGGTCGGATGTCCCAGCCCTGTTTCTTCGCCCACCAGAGTGCGACGGCCGAATCGACGCCGCCGGACAGGAGGATGATTGCCCGATCCATTCGATTACCGCCAAATCGTTTGGGCCCGCAGCCTTCCACCGTGCGGGCCGCGAAGCGGACGCTTCCGACCCATAAATATCTGTCCCAGGCTCGAAGGACGGAAGGCCGAAAAGGATATCAGGCCACAGGCGGCGGCGGGAGGTGGTACGGCTGCCAGAGGACCTGGAGTTCGTCCTCGATCCCTTCGAGAGACTCGCCCTGCCACGTAGCCAGGCGGTCCCCGTATCGGTCGTCAAGAATCGCGAGCAGATGTCGCAGGCGGTGCACGATGTCCTCCGTGTCACCGGATGAGACGAGGACGGCGAGGACGATTCCTCTGTCGCTGCACATGACGAAACGGTGATCCCCCAGCGTGACCTCGTGGACCTCTCCGTCTCTCTCCGTGAACGCCTCGCGCACGAACGACGAGATCGCGGAGATCATGCTGCCGACCACATCGCGATCTTTGTCGCTCATCAGGCTGCGCGACATGTGCTTGACCAGCAGGCTGTTCGACCCGATGACGAAGACTTCCTCGATCACCGGCTCAGGGGCCGATGGAGCGAGCGCGGGAGGCGGTGGCGGGTTCGTCACCGATGGGATGCGCTTGATCGTCACTTCCATCTTCTTTGGAACCAACTTCCTCGAGGGCACGAGGTGCCAGATGTCTGAGGAAGCCCACGCGAATGCGAGGGCGGCGCCTAGCACCAGGATCCACCCGACTTGCGGGGCGGTTGAGAGCAGTTGCGATCCGCTGCCCCACGTCCCGTAGAAACCCGTGCCGTTAAGACCGATTCTCGGCAGGTCTATGGTCGCAGCCGCGGGGATCGAGAATACCATCGAGAAGCCCACGTACAGCAGAGCCGCGCAGGCGGCCGCAAGCGCCACGCCTGCGAAAATCCCCCGAAGTTTCTTCCAGGCGGTCAGGACTGCGAGGACCGTGCCCGCGAGGCCTCCGACCAGGCCCAACGTAAAGAATGTTCCAAACTCGGCGAGTGCCGCGCTCATCCTGGGTTGTGAAGATGCGAGCTGGTCGTATGAGTAGAATCGACTCGTGTTCGTGTTCTGGGTCTTGTTGTAGACCTGCTGGTGGGCGGAGAACGGGCTATACGTCCACGTCTCTTGCTGCTGCGGCCCGTTCATTTGCCATTGCCAGAGAGGCTGTCCGACCGTGACGAAGGCGAGGGCGATGGCTAATCCGGCCGCGGCGATGCCGGACCAGGCAGACATACCGAAAAACCACTCAGCCTTGCGGTTAAGACCCCTCTCATGTGGTTATCGGCGCTGACAACAAACAATCAAGTTTGAGAATGCGGCGCTCAGCGCCCCTTCCACTTCGCGTCTCGTTTCTCGAGGAACGCGCGCACGCCTTCTTCCTTGTCCCCCGATTCCATCACGAGGGTGAACAGGCTCTGCTCATACCGGAGGCCTTGACCCAGGGGCATCCGCGCCGACGCGCGCACGGCAGCCTTCGCAAGTCGCACGGCGAAGGCGCTGCGGGAAGCGATGCGATCGGCGATTTCGAACGTCCGCTGCTCCAGGCGCGAGTGAGGCACGACCTCGTCCACGAGACCCATCCGGAGTGCCTCGGTCGCGTCGATCCGGTCGCCGGTCAGCGTGAGCTTCAGCGCGGTCCCGAGCCCGACCAACCGCGGCAGTCGCTGGCTCCCTCCGCCGCCGGGGATGATTCCGATGTTGATCTCGGTCTGCCCGAGTGTCGCCCGATCAGACGCGATCCGGATGTCACAGGCCATCGCCAATTCGAGACCACCTCCGAAGCAGTATCCGTTGATCATCGCGAGGAGCGGCTTGGCGGTCCGGTCGACCGCGTCATACAGGGTCCCGTGCTCATACATGCGCCACTGCTCGATGGCGGTGCGACCTTGGAATTCGTGAATGTCGGCTCCCGCGGTGAAGGCTTTGTCGCCGGAACCCGTGAGGACGATCGACCGGGTCTCCTCGTCTCTGTCGAGGTCGTGAAGCGCGCGGACCAATTCGGCTTTCAGCATCATCGACATTGCATTGAGCTTGTCTGGCCGATTCAATGCGACGACCGCGATCGGGCCGCGGTGGGTCACGAGAATCGTATCGTAGTGCATGGAATCGGCGCGGCAACACCACCCGGCGACTTGAGGCCTCGCCCGATGCGTTAACCTTGTTTAAGGTTGCAATCCCCCCTGGAGACGATTGTCTCGCGGGCGGTCACATTCGACGATCCAGGATGTGGACGGTCGCGTCGAATCCCATTTTCTCCCAGAAGCGCAGGCCCATCTCGTTTCGCGCGTGCGCGTACAAGTCGACCTTCTCGACGCGACGCGAGCGGAACCATTGGAGGGCCTCGTTCACGAGCGATTCCCCGACTCCCCGATTCCGTTGGGCCGGATCGACAAACAGATCGTAGATGTGTCCGTACGATCGGTGCTCGAAGACCCTCGGGCGTACGAGGACCGCTCCCAAGAGGAAGCCGACTGCGGTCCCGTCGAGTTCGGCGACGAGACAGAGGCGGTCCTTGTGTCCGATGTGGCCGCGCGTGAAGCGCCGCCAGTCTCCCTTCCAGCCCGGTGCGAGGCGATACTCCGGTCCACCGAGATCGGCATGGTAGTTTTCGAGCTTCTCCCACATCCGCGCGAGCGCATCGAGATCCGCGACCCGGGCGACCCGGATGCGCGGCTCACCGGATCCGATACCTGCCACCCGCCTTCCCTGCCAACGTCCGCCGGCCGCGATCCGAACGTCACTTCCTCTGAAATGCCGGCTTGCGCTTCTCCAGGAACGCGCGAAAGCCTTCTTTCGCATCGGCCATGGCGAAGAGGCGGTTCTGCAACTCCCGTTCGAGAGCCAAGCCTTCGTACATCGGCATCTCGGTCCCTTCCGTCACGGACCGTTTGATGAGTCCGACCGCGCGTCCGGAGTGCTCGGGATACGCGAGGCCTTTCGCGAAGGCCATCGCCTCCTCCCAGAATTTCGCCCGCGGAAAGACCCGGTTGAACAGGCCCCAATCGAGGGCCTCTTTCGGCGTGATCATGCGTCCCGTCGCCATGAGGTCGATCGCGCGGCTCTTTCCGACGAGCCGCGGAAGGCGCTGGGTCCCTCCCGTCCCAGGGAGGACTCCGAGCGTGACCTCGGGCAACCCCACCCGCCATGCGCCGTCGGAAGCGATCCGGAGATCCGTGGCCATCGCGATTTCGAGGCCTCCCCCCACGCAGTGGCCATCGATCGCCGCGATGAAGAGTTTCGGCGTGCTCTCCATCTTGTTGAGCGTCTCCTGACAGTTCAAGCAGAACATCGCTTTGTAGTCCGGCGTCGAGGAGGCGAGCAGGTTGATGTCCGCACCGGCGGACCAGATGC
>VBMA01000142.1 GCA_005878985.1 Methanobacteriota archaeon | reverse complement strand
CGCATCCCTGAGGATCGATCATGCCCCTCGGCCGTGTTCGGACGCGGACGACCGTTCCGCCCAAGGCACCCGAGGACCCATCTGAGATGAAAACTCGCGTCCCTGGCGACGGCGGCATCTTCTTTCCACATTGGTCCCATCAGGAAGGCCGGGCGGGACCGTGAAGGTCGTCATCTTCGGGGCAACAGGCCAGACGGGGCGCCTGTTGATAGAGAGAGCGGGCGCCAACGGCCATGTGGTGGCAGCCTTCGTGCGCGACCCCACCCGCGTGAACATCCCCGACCGATCAGTGCGAGTCGTCGAAGGAGACGTCCTCGATTCCGCGGCCGTCGACCGCGCGGTGGCCGGTCAAGAGGGCGTGCTCGTGGCCCTCGGAACGGCGACACGAGGGTCTCCGCAGGTCCTCCCGCAAGGGATTCGTCACATCCTAGACGCCATGGAGAAGCATGGGATGAGACGCATCATCGTCCTCTCGGCCGCTGGTGCGCTTCACGAACCGGCAGGATCCATCGTCGGCAGCCTCGGCCTGATGATGGCCCGCGCCTTCTTGCCCGGCGTGTATCGGGAACACCGTGCGATGCTCGAGGAACTCCGGACACGGAATCTCGACTGGATCGCGGTGCGACCCGTGATTCTCACGAATAGGGCTTGGACCGGCCGCTACCGCGTCGTCACCGACGGCATCCCTCGAGGCGGCTATCGCATCTCCCGGGCGGATGTCGCCGACTTCATGATTCGCCAATTGACGAGCGACGAGTTCTTGCGGAAGATGCCCGCGATCGCGAATTGAGTCGCGAGTCGTCGCCAAGTTTCATGAGCCGACAGGACCTCGCGGGACCGATGACATATTCGGAGGCGCAAGCCGCGCGGGTCCGGAAGGCGCTCGCAGGTCGACCAGGGCTCATCGAGAAGCAAATGTTCGGCGGCATCGCCTTTCTCCTCGGCGGCAACATGGCTGTCGGGGTTCACGGAGAGGACCTCATCGTCCGGGTGGATCCGGCGCAGACGGACGTCCTGCTTCGCGAGCCCGGCGCGAAGCCCTTCGACCTGAGTGGCAGCCGGGGACCCCCCGCGGGCTGGCTCTTGGTGGCACCCTCCGGCTACCGAACCGACGTGGCCCTTCGGACATGGGTCGGACGCGGGACCGCGTACGCGTCCTCGTTGCCGAAGAAAGCCCCCAAGAATTCCAAAGCGAAACGGTGACACCGTAGGCTCGGCTTTGGGCCGCGACCGATGCATCATCTTGCACGCTTCCGTCGGTTCCTGGCCATCGAGCCCGTGACCTTTGTGATAATCGTCCGCGAACGTTTAGGTGGCCCCTCTCCCACGAAACCCGCATGGGTCATTGGTGGTCCCTCGTCCTGATCGGGGCCATCCTCCTCGCGCCGAGCGTCCGCGCCGACCCGGCAATCTCCAATGCCGGCCCGGACGAAGGCCTGGTCTCGTGGCGATTCTCGAACCCCGCGAACTACACGGCCTCGGACGTGGTCCTGGGTCCCGTGGGCAGCTCGCTGGCCTGGTTGTCCCTGAGCCACCGAGACACGACTCGCACCGACTTTTCGCTGTCTTCCAGCCTCACGAACATCGACCTGTTGAGATCCGCCGGAAGAGTGCTCCTGGCGAACACGTCCCAACCGGGTCCCATACTGAACCTCACCTTCCAGCCGGACGCCGCCTCCATGGTGGACACCTTTATCTATTCGGGGAACAGCAACCAGAACTTCGGAAACGCGGCCCAGCTTTTCGTGGGCAACTGGACCAACGGGACCTGGACCCGGTCAATCGTCCAATCCCCCGCGTTCCCTCTCCCCGCGAACGCGACGATCGTGAGCGCCCGCCTGGAGCTCTACTACAGCTTCGTGATCAACGACACCCCGATGGACATCAGCGTGCACCGGGTCACGAACAACTGGACGGAGTTCGGCTCCACCTGGAACCGTCGGGACGGGATCACGCCATGGGACGGAGCAGGCGGAGACTTCGATCCAGCGGTTGTCGCCACGGTGGCCGGAATCACAAATGTCCCCGGTTGGTACGGATGGAACGTGACGAACCTGGTCGCCGCCTGGTGGACCTCGGCAATCCCGAACCAGGGACTCATGGTCCGGCAGGTGAGTGACACGACCGCCATCATGGGGCAGAAAGGTTTCTCCAGCTCCGAGGAGCCGAACGTGACCCGTCGGCCGCGACTCCAGCTGGCGTACACGACCCCGAGCTCCCACGGCCGGCTCGTGTCCGCGCCCATTGAGGCGGGCGGCCTTGCGGAATGGACCGGCCTCTGGTGGAACGCGACGATTCCCGCGGGGACGAACGCCACGATCCGTTTCCGCACCGGCGACTCGGTCCCGGTCGACACCACCTGGACCCCCTGGAGTGCGCCGCTTCGGACCTTCGGGACCCCCCTCGCGATTCCGCCGACGCACTACTTTCAGTACGTCCTCGACCTCTTCACCCCGTCGGCCACGTCGCCGAGCGTGCAGGATGTGACCGCGACGTATTCGAGATATTCCGTCTCCGGGTCTGTCACCACGGAGGCATTCGAACCGGATCGGCTCCAGGGGTGGATGAATCTCACCATCAATGGGACGACCCCAACGGGCACCGTCATTTCGTCGGCGTACTCCCAGGACAACGGCACCTCCTGGCTCCCCGTTTCCAGTGGCGGGGACCTCTCCGCCTCTCTCGTCCGGGGAATCCGCCTTCAAATCATCCTCGCGACGAACGACACCCTCGTGACACCCCATGTGGAAAGCATCACCCTCCGTTACCGCATCGGCTCCGGTGCCCTCGTGAATCCCGCGGTTCCTTGGGGAATCGCCGTCTTTGCGCTACTCACCCTCCTCGTCCTACTCCGGCTGCGAACCTCGTTTGCGGCGACGAGTCTGCTCCTCATCCATACAGACGGCCGGGTCGTTGGGAACGCGGGAGCCGACGGACCCCGGGACGAGGTAGCCACATCCGCCATGCTCACCCTCGTACACCAGTTCGTCCGGGACTCTTTCCAAGGGCCTCAGGGCACCGGCGGGGAGCTCAAGAGCTTCCAGGTCGACGACAAGGAAGTGACGATCGCGAAAGGCCTGTTCCTCTACCTGGCGGTCGTCGGGAAGGGCACGAAGCCGCGGGCGCTTTCCTCGCGGCTCGTCCGGTTCCTTGCGGGCTTGGAGTCGGCCTACGGTCCCCGGCTCGAAAAGTGGGACGGCCTGCGCTCGAGCACGGGAAATTTGGATGCGGACCTCGCCTGGTTTCTGCGGAAGGGATACCGCATGCCAACGCTGGGTCGCGCGGTCCGTTACCACGCCTGATTCCCTTCGGGAAACCCTTATCGCCCCGGTCGGCGGCTGACAGGCGAATGGCGCGGCATTCCAAGGGCGGCGGACGGCCCCAGGCGGACCTCACCATCAAGATCACGTTGGCGGGCAACCCCGGCGTCGGCAAGACATCCCTCACCCGCAGGTTCGTGTCGGACACGTTCGAAGAGAGGTACATCTCGACCCTCGGGACCAAGATCAGCTCGAAGGAGTTCGCCGTGGACGATCCCGGGCAGCCCGGGTCGTCCGTGACCGTCGGCGCCGCGATCTGGGACATCATGGGGAACCACCAGTTCCGGGAGCTCCTCAAGGATGCATTCTTCATGAACGCGGCCGGGGTCCTCCTCGTGTGCGACGTGAACCAACCGGAGACGCTGTACGACCTCCCGCAATGGTACGAGGCCGTCGCATCCGTCGCGGGACCCAACGTCACGGTCGTGGTCCTCGCCAACAAATCGGACCAGCGCGGGCCCAAGACGATCCCGTCGAGCGAAATCGAAGTCCTGTGCCATGAGTTCCGCTGGCCTTGGTTCGAAACGAGCGCCAAGACCGGGGCCAATGTGGAGGCCGCCTTCCGCCGGGTCGCGGCCGACCACCTTCGAACTCTGACCCGTCCCACGGATGCGGCGACGCCCGCGGCCTAAGCCCCTCACGTCGCGGTTCCATTTCGCAGACCCCTCCCCTCAACCTTCATGAACCGCGCTCTTTATCGGCCAGCCCTTGAAAATCGGGATTCGGGTGAAGGGGCGGGCGGACCGCAAGGCCGCGATGGCCTTCATCTACGTGACCATCGTCCTGGACACCCTCGCCCTCGGGATCACGATCCCCGTCCTCCCGCATCTGATCACGAATTTCGTCGGAGACAAGGCCGAGACCGCGGCAATCTACGGGCTCCTGGTGACGATCTGGGGCCTCATGCAGTTCCTCTTCTCGCCGCTCATCGGCGTGCTCTCGGATCGCTTCGGCCGGCGCCCCGTCCTGATCCTGTCCGGCTTCGGACTCGGACTCGACTACATCATCATGGCGACGGCGCAAAGCTTGCCGTGGTTCTTTGTCGGGCGCATCTTGTCCGGGATCATGTCCTCCAGCTTCGCGACCGCCGCGGCCTACGTGGCCGACGTGACGCCGGTGGAGAGGCGCGCCGGCGCATTCGGGATGGTCGGGGCCGCCTGGGGCATCGGCTTCATCCTCGGCCCCGCCATCGGAGGTGTGCTGGGCACGTTCGGCATCCGCATTCCGTTCTGGGGCGCCGCGGCGTTCTCCCTCGCCAGCGCGAGTTACGGTCTCTTCGTACTCCCGGAGTCGCTTTCGTCGGAGCACCGGCAACGCGTCGCGTGGCGCCGGGCGAACCCGATCGGGTCCCTCACCCTCCTCCGCTCCCATCCGGCGCTTCTCGGTCTCGCCGGCGTGACGTTCGTCCAGTTCATGGCGTTCCAGGTCCTGCCGACCGTCTTCGTCCTGTATGCGTTCGACCGGTTCGGATGGCGGGAATTCAACGTCGGCCTGTCCCTCGCGCTCGTGGGCGCGTTGAACATCACGGTGCAAGGCGGTTTCGTGAAGCGGTTCATCGAGCGCTTCGGCGAGCGCAAGGCGTTGCTCACGGGCCTGCTCTTCGGCTCGGCGGCGATGGTCGTCTGGGGCTTGGCGCCGAACGACGTCGTCCTGCTGCTCGCCGCGTTCGTCTTCGCCCCCATCGGATTCGTGGCGCCCGCCTTGCAGAGCCTCATGACCCGGCGTGTCGGTCCTTCGGAACAGGGCCAGCTGCAAGGGGCCAACGCGAGTATCGCGGGTCTCACCGGGGCCATCGGCCCGATCTTCTTCGGGCTCGTGTACTCCTTCGCCATCGGCTCCCGCGCCCAATTCGACCTGCTGGGCCTTCCGTTCCTGGTCGCGGCGATCCTCATGCTCGGTGCCGTTGGCGTCGCGGTCCGGGTGACGCGAGCGGGGATGGCAGAGGCCGTCGCCGGCCCCCCAGCGGCGATCGGAGACGGCGGTACGACAACAACCCGGGATCCGTAGTCCGTTGCGAAGTCGGGCCTTGCAACCCATTCGTGCCGCGGAGTGGTCTGCGGCCTTTATTGTGTGCGGCCCGTTCCCGCACGGCACGGTCTTCCCATGGTCTCGAAGTGGCGGATGTCCGGATCCCTCCTGGGTGAGTGCAACTGCGACTGGGGATGCCCGTGCAGCTTCGACGCTCCGCCGTCGCATGGCAGTTGCCGCGGCGTGTACACTTGGATCATCGACAAGGGCGCCTACGGGGACGTGAAGCTCGACGGCCTCGGCGTCGCCCTCCCTGGAATATGGCCCGGGGCGGTCCACCTCGGCCATGGCACGCAGATGGTACTCATCGACGGCCGGGCGACGCCCGCGCAGCGGAAGGCGCTCGAAACGCTCGGCAAGGGAGAGGCTGGAGGCCCGTTCGCCGTGTTCGCGTCGGTCACCGAACGCTGGCTCCCCACCATCGTGGCGCCATTCGACGTCCGTCTCAACGGGATTCGGTCCACAATTCGTGTCGACGCGGGGAAGGTCTACGACCTGGCCCTCTCGAGGATCAAGAACCCCGTGACGGGGGACGAGGAAGAGCTGTACCTGGACAAGCCCACCGGCTTCACCGCGAAGCGCTCGGAGCTCGGCATGTCGACCGTGTCTCGCTTCAAGGCTCCCGGACTCGAGTACGACAACTCCGGACAGTATGCGGAGTTCAGCACGTTCTCGTACACCGGGCCGTGAATAGAGCCTGCGCAGGAAACTGGGATCCGTGTGCCAACGTCGACTTGCCGATTCCTTCACGGCACGTTCACTGTCGTTTCGCATCCTGCAGCAGTATCGAATCCCGGACCTCCGTCGGCGAAATCCTCTCCGGCGCCGCAATCGAGGGAATCGTCCCCTCCGCGAACCTGCTCCAGGACGTCGCCCATGAAATCCCCACGCAGGATGTCGTCTCCGCCGCCCGCCGACAGGAAGTCGTCGCCGAGGCGAGCGAGATCGTTGCCTGGCCCACCCGCGATCCCGTCCCCGCGGAGCTCGTCACTGCCCGATCCCGTGGCGATCGTGTCGTCACCCGAAATGATTAGATCGTTGCCTTCCTCGCCCCTCATGGTGTCGCCGACCACGAAGTTGTCACCCGGGCCT
>VBMA01000141.1 GCA_005878985.1 Methanobacteriota archaeon | reverse complement strand
CGTTCCCTGCGCCCCCATCCAGCAGGTCCCCGGACGGGAGCAGAAACGGACCGGCGCCGTCCTCGCCGGGGTCTAGCACGTCACCGCCGCCGATGAGTATGTCGTTGCCGGCAAGGCCAATGAGAAGGTCCCCGTCCATGTCGTCAATCCCGGGGCCGCCGTGAATCGAGTCGTCCCCGCCCTTCAATACGTCGTTCCCGTCCGTTCCGATGATGGAGTCTCCTTCCAGATCGTCGTCTCCCGCGCCGCCGTAAATGATATCGTCCCCGGCGCCACCGCAGATCAGATCGTTCCCGTCGCCGCCATCGATCTGGTCATTACCGCCGAGAGCTTGGATTACGTCATCGCCCGAGGTCCCAACGATGACATCGTCCCCCTCAGTCCCCACGATTGTGGCAACGCGTTCTTCGAGCCCTACGCATGTGACGACTTGGGCTCGGGCGGTTCCCGCGAGTCCAAGCAACGAAATCAGCATGACGACGCCTGCGGCGCAAGCCGCTGCGGTCTTTGCAGAGATTGGACGCATTCCCTTTCTCTCCTCCCCTGAGCGGGGCGGGTTGATGGTCATGAATCGGCCACGGTGCCTTAGAAGTCGGCCTAGCGGAGCGAGCGAGGTTGAACATCTCCGCCGAGAAAGGTCATGAATTCCTAGGCGTTGTCGTCTGATTGGACAACCTTCGACCGCGGGTATCCGGTGGAAGGGAGCCTCCCGAGCCTACGAAAGCGCGGCGACCCGCTTGCCGATTTCCTCGTCAAAGACCTCGAAGAATGTCTCGGCTTCTTCATACAATCCAATCCGTGCTCCGACGAGGCCTGGAAGGGACTGCGTCCAACGAAGGATTTCCTTGGACCGCCCGACCGTCGGGAGGGCGAGGTTAAACGTGGTCGATTGCAGGCCATCGATCTCGGAGGGAAGCATGTGGAAGACGTGCCAGATGTACGCCTCGAGCTTCGCGAAGATCTGTGGATCGAGATCCTCCTTCTTCTCGGGATCGTAAGTGACGATCAGGGCCGC
>VBMA01000091.1 GCA_005878985.1 Methanobacteriota archaeon | reverse complement strand
CACATCACGGGTCTCCCCTCCCAGATCAACGTCGGCACATAGTCTTGGCCCGTCGCCTTGAGCACCTCTTGGCGGTCGTGGTAGGGCGCGTATCGCGTGTCGAAGTCGACGCCTTTGAAGGCGAGCGTGCGATCCGCGGCGACGCAATAGTGGCTGATATCCATCGAGTACAGGAGGGGACGGGAGACCATGGAACCGGGAGTCCACGAAGGGCCTTGAGGTTTGTCGCGTCGCTTGCCGGCCTACTCAAGTCTCCTTGACCAAACGGTACTGACATCCTCCCTCGCTTGGACGCCTAGGACGGACTGACTCGGATGCTTGACCTCGTGACCCTTCTCCTCGTGCCGGCCGCGGCCGTCATGCTCGCGCTGCCGTTCGGCATGCATTCGCGCGGTCCCAGCAAAGCCTGCCACATCCGGGCGGTATACCTATTCCACCGGACCGGCGAGCCCATCGCGATGGTCGCGCCGGACCACGCTCCCCCGATCGCGGCGGAGCAGCTCGAGCCGATCATCTGGACGGTCCGCGACTTCGTCGAGACGAGCGTGCCGAAGAGTCAGGGCTACGACGTGACGAGCATGCGCTTCGATGAGGAAGCGTTCGTCGCGGTCCGAGGGGCTCATGTGAGCGTCTGCGCGGTCTTCCGGAGCGCGAACGTCGCGGCGATCCGCCGCGACCTCGTTCGGTTCATCCGTGACTTCGAAGGTCGGAAGCAAGGCCGATTGCAAACCTGGGAAGACGCGTGCCGTTTCGCCGGGGAAGCCGCCGAAGCGATGTCTCCCTTGATCACAGCCGGGTAGCTGGCCTCGACCTCCGACGGTCGTCAGAACCTCGCAGTCGGCGGACTCTGCGTGCCGATCCGAGAGCGGCCCTGAATGAGGAGCGAGGGCCGTTCGGGCGTTTCACTTGCCTTGCGCTCGGAACGCCATAATGGCCAGGCCGTTGAGCACGACGCCGAACGCGAGGATCGCGAGGAACGCGTTCCCCAGGGCCGTCCAATCGTAGCCCGTCAGGATGAGCGCACGGGCTGCGTCGGCCATGTAGCTCACCGGGTTTACCGTCGAGAACGTCTGGATCCACGGGGGCAGGGACCCCTTGGGGAGCAGCGCCGTACTCAGGAACAGTAGCGGGAAGGTGAGAGAGAAGCTCACCATCATGGTAGCCTCCGTGTTCTTCGTCCTCAGTGCGACGGTGTTCGAGAGGCCCGAGAAGGCGACGCCAAAGGTCGACGCGAGGAGCATGATCAGGACGACGCCCACGACGCCCGTGGCGAACGGAATCCGCCAGCCCACGAGCGTCAGGAGGGCCGCGATGCCCAGGATGATCCCGGCCTGGGCGGCCATCCGCAGGCCGTCGGCGAGGAGCTTGCCCGCGAGTACACTGCCCCGGCGGATCGGCGCGACGAAGAACTTATCCATGAACCCGGACTCGAGGTCGGACACCATTGCGAAGCCCGATTGCGAGGCGCTCTGAATGGCGGTCATGACCGTGATACCTGGTAGGAGCACGGCGACGTAGTCGTAGGGGAGCGTTGGGGCGGCGAAAGAGAATAGCGTGCCGAACGCCTGGCTGAACATGATGAGCCAAATCAAAGGCATGAACAGACTGAAGAACAGCAGGACCGGCGTCCTCGTGAGCTTCACCAGGCTCCGCCACGTGACGAGCCCGATCTCCGTGAATACCCCGCCGCTCGATTCTGCATCTCGTGTCGGCCTGATGACCCGCTGTGCGTGTCCCACGTCGGTGACCATGCTATCGCCTCCGCCTGCCGAATGACCGCGACATCGGCTTCACTTCCTCGACGCGCATCTGCCGCCCCGTGTGTTGCAGGAAGACCTCGTCGAGCGTGGGATGTGCGAGCGCGACCTGGTGGACGGGGACCTTCTCCGCGTCGAGTCGGCGCAGGACCTCGAGGAGCGTCGCGCCCCCATCCGCGGTGTAGGCGCTCACGCCCTCGTCGAAGATCGTCGCGCGGCTCACACCGGGAATCGTCCGTGCGATCTCGAGAGCCCGGTCCCGACTTTGTGCGAACGCCTCGTCGCGGGTGATCCGGACCGTGATGACGTCCGCGCCGATCGCGGCCTTCAACTCTGCGGGACTTCCCTCGGCGACGATCTTGCCCAGGTCGATGATTGCGATGCGCTGGCAGAGCTGGTCCGCTTCTTCCATGTACTGGGTCGTCAGGAAGATCGTCATGTTTTCCTCCCGGTGAAGGCGCCGCAGGTACTCCCACACCGCGGCCCGCGTCTGCGGGTCGAGGCCCGTCGTGGGCTCGTCCAGGAACAGGACTCGAGGATGGTGCACGAGCCCCGCGCCCAAGTCCAGTCTCCGGCGCATCCCGCCCGAGTACGTGTACGCGCGGCGGTCCGCGGCGTCCTTCAATTGCAAGACCTCGAGGAGCTCCTCGACGCGCTCGTCCACAAGCGAGTTGGGCATGTGATAGAGCCGCCCGATCAACCAGAGGTTCTCGCGTCCCGTGAGTTCCCCGTCGACCCCGATCGATTGTCCCGTGTAGCCGATCATGCGCCGGATGTCCAGCCCATCGCGCTCGACGTCGAGGCCCGCGACGTGGACGGAGCCGCTCGTCTTCGCGAGGAGCGTCGTGATGATCCGGATGACCGTCGTCTTTCCGGCCCCGTTCGGCCCGAGGAAGCCGAAGAACTCGCCCTCGCCCACGAAGAAGCTGACGTCGTTGACGGCCTTGATCTCCTCTTGGCCGCGGCCCCCGTACACCTTCACTAAGTGGCGGACATCGATCACGGAATTCTTCGATGAACGCGGCATCGCGGCCTTCTGCTTACTCTCCGGCCGGAGCGTGGCGACTTGCGACATGGCGCCCTCCCCAAGGGACAGTCGGCTAAATAGCTTGGCTTCGGGACACGCGTGACGACGTCCGCTGGTGAAAGAATTGGTCGAATGGTCGGTCACCTGCAGGGGTCCGAGCGAGACTTGGTGGGATGCGCCCTCCGCCATCACCGTTAAGACCGGATGGTGACCGTTTGGGAAGGGGGAATTCTCACGAAGTACTTCTACACCGGAATCCGGGTGCGAGACCTCGAACGCTCGATCGAGTTTTACCGGAAGGTGATGGGAATGAAGGTCACGCGGCGGGGGCGGATGCACCACGGCGGCGTGTGGGTCGAGCTGAAGAGTCCCGCCTCGGAACAGAGACTCGAGCTCAACTGGTATCCGGCCGAGAGCAAGTTTTTCACCCGATATCGCAAAGGGGAGGAGTTGGACCACCTGGCGTTCCGAGTCTCCGACGTCGGTCACGCGTTCAAGGAAATCGTCGCGAAAGGCGCACGCCCGGAGGTGGAGCCGTTCCGTGAGGATCGGTACGAGTTCGCGTTCGCAAGTGATCCGGATGGCATCTGGATCGAATTGATCGGTCGGACCAAGGCCTGAATACGGGATTGGAATCCGAACGACGGGGCGGACCTAGCCGAACAACCGGTGGAGGAAGTCAATCCGATCGAAGTATGCGACGTCCTCCTCCGTCAAGTTCCGAAGCGCGTCGACATATGAGATTTCGAGGCCGATGCCGATCAGTCGCGCTTGTTTCGATCGCGCAGACCCGTTCAGGTCCACGATGGGTCCGCCAGGGATCAGGAGACGACGGTAGATGCGAGGCTCCCGGAGAATCAGATGGGCGCGGCACATCGGACAGCGTTTCCGGCTCCCGCCGTTCAGACGCGATCCAAGGAGGTCAGTCGGCACCATCCAGGTTTTCGCGGCGGAGGATCGGACAAAGTCATCGATTTCGGCAAGCGTCTCCGCGATTTTTTCGGGAGAAAGGCCGTCGCTCAACCCCTGACCTCCGCTAACCAAGTTGCGATACAGCCCATATAAATCCTACTGTCCAAGCAGACTCCGCATGCTATCTTCGCCCCGGTTTGGGGGCTCGCTTGATCTGTGGCGGTTAACGGCGGGCTCCAGGGGGAAGCCCACCACGCCCATGACGGCTTGCGGAAGCGGAGACCGCGCGATCGAGTGAACACTAAGCATTCAAACGGTCCTAGCCGATGCGTGAGACGAAAACGATGACATACAAGGCGTACATCGACAACATCAAGGCCAAGACAGGCAAGGATCCGGAATACTTCCAAGCGGTGGCGAAAGAGAAGGGTCTTGCAAAACACGGCGAGCTACTTGCGTGGCTCAAGACGGACTGCGGGCTGGGACATGGTCATGCCAACGCGATCATCTTGTACATCCAGAACCCTGAACTCGCAAAGAAGAAGATCCTGGAAGATGCCCGAAAAGAAAAAGCCAAGAAGTGACGGGTAAGCCGCCCCGGTCGGGATTCGTTCTTGTGCCGAAGCTCAGTCTGGTCGGTAGCGGAGGATTATCCACTGGAGTGGTCTAGCTAAGCCGTGGTCGGTTTCCCCAGACGTGGCCGATCGCTGCGGCGTCTTCGCACTGTCAGTTGTTGCGCGATCAGGAACCGCATCCGTTCGGTCGGCGCGAGACTCCATCGAGTCAGCCCGCCAAAGCGGTTAGCGCGTAAGGTCCACAACCCCAGTCTCAATTGACTCGCGGAGAATGTCCAGGACGGACATGGACCCGCGCGCTTCGAGGAGCGCTTCCGCCACAGTGACCTCCCGGATCCCAGAGTCATCTCGGATACGGACCATCGCGGAGCGGATGCGATCGCGGACTCCAAGGGCCCTGTTTCTCCCCTCCTCCGTGGCCACGTAAACCCTGCGTCTCTGGACCGCACCCCGGACGCGGGCCATCCGTTCTCGGACCAACCCATCCTTAACGAGAGGATGCGCGTATTGGGCGAAGTGACGCCGGTCGATGCCGGCCGCTTCCACAATCCGCTCCTGCGTCAGCTCGCGGGGCACCTCTGGTGCGTCCGCGTAGCGAGCGAAGTGGAGGAGATGAAGGAGAATGCGCTCCTTGGCCGTGAGACGGACCGGAACTGACGCCGCCTTCGCAGGCCAACGCCTCTCCACTGGGAGTCCACGTACGAAGGGACCGCCGTTCGCCTGCTTTTGTTCATCGGCCGCCTGACTCGACCCGCCGTCTGGTTCTTCCAGTCGAGAGCCATTTTGCGATCCGCGTCGACCGCCGCGTTCACGGGCCCAGCGCGCGATGGACATGACCAGGAAAAGGGAGGCCAGCGCGACGACACCGACCGTGCTGGCAATCGCGACCAGCCTCAAGGCAGCGAGATCTTGGATGAAGGGGTTGACGTACGTCACCGTCGCAGATCTGATTGCGACGTTTCCAGCGGCATCCGTGGCCGTCACCCCAATCGTGTTCCGCCCTTCCGTGAGGCCGATGCGGACGGAGAATGAGCCGTCGAGCGCAACGGCCGCCGAGAATCCGTTGACGACGAGCGTCGTACCGGGCTCGGTCGTTCCTGACACCTCAATCGTGCCGTCGAAGGTGGTCACGTCGGCGCCGGGGCTGACGAGCGTCAGCGCCGGGGCCCGAGTATCAACGACGACGGTGATGGTCTTCGTGCTCACGCGGCCCGAGGCGTCATACGCCACCACAAAGAACGTGTGAAGGCCGTCGGGTAGGATGATCGCATAGCTGAACCGCCCGGCAGAATCGACGGAAACCTGCGTCCCATCGACCTGGACGGTCGCTCCAGGCTGTGTGGTCCCCGAAACCGTGACATTCGGGATATCCGTGAGCAGTGTCTCTGGACTCGAAATCAACAAATCTAGCGGGCTCGGCGCGACATCCGATGCGACGTATCGGCTCGCCCAAATGCTGCTCGTATGGCTAAGGTTATCATACCAGGTCCACGCGGCGAACGCAATCCCTCGTTTATTCGCCGCGATGGCCGGACCGTAGGCGATTCCGAACTCGCCTGTACCGGAGCCGATCTGAGACGGTCCACTCCAGCCAAGCCCAGGGACCCACCGGGTTGCATTAATCCGTCCGTGGTGGTCGGAAACGACGACAAGGGCGGTTCCCGACGAATCGCTGGCCATGGCGGAAGATCCTGCGTTAAAATCGAATCCCACGCCCAAGGCAATCGGAGTCGCCGTTGTCCATCCCAGGCCGGTCACGTACAGATCTGCCATTAGGTCATGGTATCCACTGTCGAAGTCGTATCTGTTCCACGTCGCGATAGCGTTGCCGCTCGTATCGACGATGACTTCGGGTCTCTGGTAACTGTCCCGCCCCACCAGCGTCGCTTTGCCCCAACCCGCCCCAGGTACGAACCGCGCTGCCCAGGCATCCGATCGAGTGGTGTTCGAACTGCTTTGCCTATTCCATGTGGCGAAGGCGACGCCGGCCGCATTCACTGCGACGACGGGCCCGGGGTAGGTATCGCCCGTTTCGTTGACCTGGTCTAGCAGCATCGGCGAACTCCATCCCTGACCGGGACTGAACCGCTTCGCCAAGATGGTCGGGTAGTGGTAGCTCGGGTAGTTCCCGGCTCCCTGCCACACGGCGATCGCTGTACCGTTGGGACTCACCGCGAGACCAGGGCGTGCCCCAAAGCCAATGAGCGTCGGGGATTCCCAGGAACGACCGAGCGCTGCGCGAGTCGCCCAAACGGCGCCATTCGAGTCTTCCCACACTACCATCGCTGTGCCGCTTCCGTCGACGGCGAGATCTGCCGCGTATAGCGAGCCCTGCCCGACAGACCAGGTCGCAATCGTCGTCGGGAGGCCCCAGCCCGTGTTGGGATCGAAGCGAATGGCGTGTATGCTGGTGCAGGGCCAAAAGAGCGGCGGGGGACAGTGGTCCCAGACCACGATAGCATGTCCCTGGGCATCGATGGCTACCATCGGTGAAATGTCCAAGGCGTCATCGCCGGTCTCGATTGCCGTTGGCGAGCCCCACCCTGGCCCATTCACAAACCGATTGGCCCAGATGTCCGAGCGGTTTCCGTATTCTTGCACCCACACCGCAATCGCGTTTCCTTGGGAGTCTGCTGCAATATTGGCCCCCGTCGCGTTTCCGGGTACGCCGGTCTCAAGAGGCACCGCGGCCATCCACCCGGAGCTCTGTGCCGAAGCGTGCCCGGCGGAGCCCATGAGCAGGGCCGCGACGGTGATCGCGACAATGGCGCCGAACGCACTCAAACGCGAAAGCCTCGTCACGTACCTTGCCCCCTCCATATCCTCACGACGTCGGCGCCTGCGGACGGCCTTGACATCAGTTAACACGGAACCGTCTCCCGCGTATTTGGAGGTCGCGCAGGATGTCCTGCACCAATCCATAGGTCCAGCCAACCGAGGCGAAAGGACACCTCGGGAGCTGGCTATCGGGCATCGGCGCGCCGGCCGCAGCCGATCCCGATTTCAGAGCACGAATCGGAAGTGCCTGCCCTCACGACGAAAGACGTCCATCGAGGCTGTCCGAGCGGTCGGAGCCAGTTGGGCGGGAGGGTCGTCACGCTTCCATGAGAACGCCCCGGTCGGGATTCGAACCCGAGCACCCGGCTCGACAGGCCGGGATCATAGACCGCTAGACCACCGGGGCAGCGGCCGTCGCAAAGTTCGGAGCCTAATTATCCTTTTCCTATCGGATAGCGGAGCGTTTGCTACTTTGCTTCCAATAACCGACTCCACCGATGCTCGCATCTGGAAAGGCCAACTCGTGTGGATGGCTTTGCGATTCGAGAGGCCCTTGCCTACTTTTATTCGCGCTATGCCATGTGGCTGACGTTGGCAACGATTCCGTCCAGGCCAAAGGTTCGATTCCTCCTTGACGCAACAACTCGAGAGGTGGCCGAATGAGAATTTTGAGGCGCCGGGCTTCCGAAAAGGCTGGGCGAGCTGCGTTGAAGGCACACTCGCGTCGTTCTACCGAGCGGCAGGCCGAAATCGAGGCGCTCCAATTCCTCTTGACCTCGATCAAGAAACGCCACACGTGGGATCGAATCAAGTGCGCGATTGCGACCGTAATCCCGGCCTTTTGGATCCTGATGATCGCCCTGCGGCCATACCTCCCGACCTGGCTCCACCCACTTCTCGAGAACGTCCCCGCGATCTGGACGATTGCCGTCTCGCTCGCAATCGCGGGCTTTCAGTGGCGTAACCTCCTCGACTACCAACGTCGTGTCATCCCACTCGTTCAAGAGATGTACGAGAGGGCGCTGGCGAAACCCGATCGGGAACTCCTCACGATCCTTGGCAATGTCCTTCGAATCAGCAAAGTGAGAGAATTCTTCCGACGCCTGCTCTCGCCATCCCGGTAGCACGGCGGCGACCCGAGTCACACGGCCTTCCGGCTCAGAGAAGGCAACAGCGCGAGGAGCGCGACCACGGCCACCAAGGCCCCGGCGAGGGCGATCGCGGTCGGGATCGTCGTCGCGGGTACGATGCCCGCCACCGCGAGGTCTGCGGCGAGCACCGGGACGACAACAGAGAGAACGGCGGCGACCATCAGCCGAAGAATCGCACGGCCGAGGGCGCCATGGATTCGAGTTCTCTCGTCCGGACGAAGCGCCGCTTCGTAGAGAGGGGAGAATCGCTCCGCCAAAATTCGGAGCTCGACCTGAGAGATGAGAACCGAGAGAAAGACCAACGCCGGCATGAGTTGAACACCCAGCACGAACGCGTGTGCGCCCACGTAGGCGGCGCCGACCGCGATGGGCCCGATCGCCCGAATCCTTCGCCCGTGCAAGAGAGCGGACAGGATGACGGCCGCTATGCCTATCAACAGGACCGCGAATAGCGCCGCGCTCCACCGACCGTCTCCAATCGTGGACACATCGAGCATCGCCCAGCCGACCAGGAAGGCCAGCATCACGACGGGTGCGGCCCGTAACGCGACCGGAATCAGGCGGGTCGAGGCCATCTGCCGATCCTCCTCAAGGCGAGCGCCAACGGGGTCGCGGGATCCCAGTCGACCACCTGCGCGACGCGGCGCAGCTGCGAGATCAAGTTGTCCCGCTCGATCCGCAGGATTTGGTACGCGGTCTTGTCCTCCGGCCGCTGCTGCCCGAGTCTCCATTCGATCGCAATGGGCGACGGCGAAACGATCGCGACGTCGTACCCGCGCGCTTCCAAGTCGATCACCGCGGTCAGCGCCGTGCGGTCTTCGAGGGGCGAGACCACGACGATCAGGCAATCCCGCGGGAAGAATCGAGACAGGACCCACGCGATGTAAGCAAAGGGCCATTCGCCTCCCGGCCTTACTTGGGTTAGGTGGTCGAGGATCCGGTACAGCTGCTTCCGTCCGAACGCGGGCGGCACCCAATCGATGACTTCACGCTGCACGATGAGACCGACGCGGTTTTTGGACGCGAGGACGTGTTCCGCAATCCCGAGCGCCGCCCGGACCCCGTGCTCGATCGGGTTGTCCGTCTCCGTGCCGACGAACGATTCCCGGCGCGCGTCGACGACAATCACGACGTCCCCGGACCGCTCCCCTTCGTACTCGTTCGTGAAGAGACGGTCGAGTCGGGCCGAGGCTTTCCAGTTGATTCGGCGCACCTCGTCGCCCGCGGCATACTCGCGGACGCCCCAGAATTCCGTTCCCGCGCCGATCTGCCTCGAGGGGACCTGTCCGAACCACGGTCGTGTGCGGCGCGGTTGGAGCTTCGTTCGCCGGAGGTCTTCCATCGTGGGCGCGACGACGAGACGGGCGTCGATCGGGAGGACCGCATCCTCGGCGCCGAGGGCGAGCGGATCGAGAGACCGCACCCGCACCGGTCCGATCCGGAAATCGCCTTTCACGAGAGACCGGACGGTGTACGACAGCGGAATCGCGTCGCCGCGTTCCAGGGACACGACCGCGTGGTTCGAACCGCTGATGATCACGAATTCACGAGGCAGCACGTCCACGATCTCGATGAGGTCCAAGGTCGGTCCATCGTTCCGGACGACGAGCTTCACCTCGACGTCCCGCCCCACCTCCGCTCGCTCGCGGGAGAGCGTCCGGACGGCGCTGAGACGCGGCTTTGCCGGCGGAAAGAGCGAACCGAGGGAGAGGACCATGATTGGCGGCAAGGCGAGGAGGACAACCTGCCAACTCCGAAGCGCCAGACCCGCGACGAGGAGTACGAGGGACGCGGCCGCGAGGCCGCTCGAGAGCGGGGTGCGCATGTCACGACACCTTGGGCACGGGAACCTGCCCCAGGACGTCGGCGAGGACCGACGAGGTCCGGACGCCTCGAATCCATGGATCCGGCTTCAGGATGATGCGATGGGCGAGCGCGGGCATCGCGACCGCCTTCACATCGTCCGGTGTCACGAAGTCCCGTCCCGCGATTGCGGCCCGAGCGCGCGACACCTTGAGGAGTGCAAGGGAGCCACGCGGGCTCGCGCCGACCTCGACCTGCGTATGGGCCCGCGTCGCGGCGACGATGTCGACCATGTACCCTTCGATCACGGGTTCCACGTGGACGTCCTCGATCGCGGCTTGCAGACTGCGAATCTCCTCGGGCGTCGTCACTGGGTCGATCGAGGCGTCGTCCCCACGACGTTTCCGGCGCCGCTCGATGACTTCGATCTCCTGCTCCCGCGTCGGATAACCGACGTCAATCTTCAGGAGAAACCGGTCCACTTGAGCTTCCGGGAGCGGATACGTGCCTTCATGCTCAATCGGATTCTGCGTCGCGATCACGAAGAACGGCCGGTCCAGGTGGAACGTCTCGCCCTCCAAGGTCGCCTGGCGTTCCTGCATCGCCTCGAGGAGCGCGCTCTGGGTCTTCGGCGGCGCCCGGTTGATCTCGTCCGCAAGGAGGACGTTCGTGAAGACCGGGCCTCGTCGAAGGACGAAGTCGCCGCTCTTGCGGTCGAACACGTATGTTCCGGTGATGTCCGCCGGCAGCAGGTCCGGGGTAAACTGAATGCGACGGAACGAGAGGCCGAGGCCCGCGGCGAACGACTTCGCGATGAGCGTCTTCGCCAGCCCGGGGACGTCCTCGATCAGGAGATGACCGTCGCCGAGGATCGCCCAAAGGACTCGTTCCAGGACCGGTCGCTTGCCGACGATCACCGTCTCGACCGCATCGAGAAGATCGCCGCCAACCTCCCGGACGGACGCAATGTTCACCGCCACGCCTCCATTCGCGTGAGGATGTCGCGGAACTCGCGGACGAAGCCCCCTCGAGCGCGCGCCCGTCGGACCCAGGCGAACCGATCATCAGGGTCGTGCTCCTCCAGAAAGAGGAAGTCCACGAGCGCATCGTCGCCGAAAATCCGCCGGAGCGCGCCCGTGTCGCGACGCATGTCCCGGAGGGTCGCCGACGGGAGGCCGAGGGCGAGCCGGGCCCGCTCGAGGAACGCGGCCTGCGCGCGGGATGCGACGATCATCTGGCTGTACGGGAGGCCGCGGTCTGCCCGTCGCACGGCCGCCGCGAACGCACCCAGCTCCCCTCCCCGGGTCGCGTCGGGCGACGGCGGGCCGACGAGCGGCGAAGGCTCGGCCGTCCGCCGTTGAATCTGGCTCCACACGATCGCCGCGAGGACCGCCAGGGTGACGACGCCGAGCAGCCACCGGACTCCGCCGCTGAACTGGGCATAGTACAGGAGCGTCCCGAGCAGCACCGCGAACGCCAGGAGCAGGCCGACCGCGAGGTGCGAGAGGCTCCGTCGCGGCTCGACCCCGGGTGGAAGGCCCGCGGTGGCCGACCTCGGGCGCTGGACCATCCTACGCCCCCAACGCGGCCCGGATGCCCGCGAGGCTCTCGATCGCCCGGTGGCGATCCGAATCCCCGAGCGGATGCTCACTGTACCGGGCCTCCTCGAACAGGGACGTCAGGGTCCCCGACGCTTCTCGGGAGACCTGGAGCCGCTCGACGGCGAGCCGTTCGAGCTCCCTCGGGGTGAGAGGTCCTTGATCGGTGATCCCGCGCGCGCCCAGGAGCGCGCAAAACCGGCGGAAGCATGCGAGGATCACGGACCGCACGTCCCCGCCCACCTCGAGCTCCTCGATCGCGTCCTGCACCGCCTCGGCCGCAGCATGCCGCGCCGCAGGATCGTCTCCCGGCGGCTCGGTTTCCATCTCGGCGGCACCCCTGCCGCGGCGGAGCAAGGCGACCAAGAGTACGATCATCGCGAGGACCATCAAACCGAGGAACAAGCTGCCGGGTGCCCCGGCGGCCGCCGGCCATGCAGTGCCGTTCGCCGCGCCCGCGTCACTCGTCGTCGAGTTGGTCTGGCCGGCGCGGAGCGTTTGAATCACCCGGGGCCAGGCCACCAGAAAGGCGATCAAGAGGACGAGGCTCATGATCGAGGAGAAGACCTGCAGCCACGAGAATGGTTTCATCAGCGCCTTCGAGTGGACTCTCCGACCGCGGAACGCGTAGACTAGGGTCGCGACGACGAAACCCGCAAAGACGACGAGGATCACGTCTGCCAGAATCGGGTCGAAGCCGCCCAACGCGCTCGGCTCGGTGCCTCCCGCAGCGCCGGCCCCCGGAATCGCCTCCCCCCCGGTGTCGAGGTTTGCGACGTTGAACGCGAGCGCCGCAACGAGCAGGATCGCAAGGAACAGGAGCAGGGGGACCGCCCACTCGGCCCTCCCCCGCCACATCGGGCTCACGACTGTGCGAAGGCGCCGTGCGCTCATAACGGTTTCCCGGACTCCGGCGGGAGCCGAGGATCCGTCAGGCCGCGCGCAGCTGCTCGAAGAACCGGTCGCGGCGCCGCTGGCCGATGAACCGCAGTGCGAGGGCGACTAGGCCGGATGCGATCGCGAGACCGAATGCGAGTGCCGCGTAGCCGATCGGCCCGCTCAGAACGCTCCGCTCGGCGCTCGGCGCCGAGGCGTTCAGGAGGCGTGACCCCGGCGCGAACACGGCCTCGGCCGACAGCGCGAGGAACGCGCCGATCGCCGCGAGCGCAACGGCGATGCCCAGGGCGAGCGTGATCGCCACGCGTTCCGGGTGCAGGATCTTGCGGCCTTTGTCGGAGAGTTCGTAGTAGATCCATTTCCGGCCTTCGTCGACGCGCTTGACGAGGCCGGCCGACTGGAGCTTCTCGAGGTGCTCGAGGAGGGTCGGCTTGCTCAGGGTCATCAGGTTGCTGAGGTCCGTGACCGTCTCACGCCGCGCGTCGAGGTGCTTCAGGATCCCCACGCGGACGTCCGAGGCGAGCGCCTTGAAGCTCTCCTGGTCCAACGTGATCTTCGCGCCGCCGGAGTCCATCGTCCGGAAACTGATGCCGCCGAGGGCACTTGAAGGATTCCCTCCTGTTCGGTCGCGGCCTAACGGTCCGTTTGCAGAGTTGAGAGCGTGATAACCGGCCCGGAGGCCTTTTGAGGCCGGCCATCGCCTCGCCGACTGCTTGCGAATCCGACGCCTGAAGCTGAAGATCAACGTCGTCGGCGAGCGCGCCGTTGGCAAGACGAGCCTCATCCAGCGGTACGTCGAGGCGCGCCACACCCCCGAATACAAAGGGACGTTGGGCGTCCACCTGCACCGGGTCGACGTCGAGCTTCCCGGGGACGAACCCGGCGACTTGATCCTGGCGAACATCGCGATCTTCGATCAGATGGGGGAGCATGCGATCCGGGAGAACTTCCGGGATGCGCTCTTCTACGGTACGCAAGGCGCCCTGGCCGTGTGCGACATCGAGCGCCCGGACACGTTGCATACTCTCGCGGAGTGGATCCACGCAGTTTCGGCCGTCACGGGCGGTGTACCGTTCCGCATCGTCTTCAACAAGGTCGACCGCGCGAGGGGCTCCAAGATCGGGCCGGAGGATTCCGCCTGGCTCAAAGACAACTTCCCGGGCGCGCCGACGTCTCTGACGAGCGCGGCCACCGGAGAGGGGGTCGAAGAAGCGTTCGCCGGGATCATCGGCCAGGCCGTGGACGCGATGATGGCGGGGGAAAAGAATCGGAAAGTACGGAAACTGCTCCGTCAGCGAATCTTGGTCTTCGCGGCCCGTCGAGAAGGCAACGGCATCACGAAGAGCGAACTGTTCTCGAACATGCGGGACGTCAAGCCGGACGAGGTCATGGAAGAACTCGACAACCTCGTGCGCCTCGACCTCCTCGTGCAGTACGACGCCGGTCCGAAGACGTTCCTGAAATCGAGCACCCTGCCTGCGTCGTTCCGGTATCAGATCACGCCGCTCGGGCGCAAGGTCGCGGCGAGTCCGGCGATCGAGGACCTCGTTGTTGAGTAGACTCCCGGAGGCTCAGGCGGGCCACTTCGCGGCCTCGATCTTCGGGGGTGCCTTCGCGACGTCGTTCCGGACCGCTGAGATCCGGATCCACCATCCCTCCGTCGTCCCGTCGATCTCTCCCTCGTCGATCCCGAGGAAGTAGTTCAGCCACCGGTATCGGGCGTCGTCGGTCTGGAACCATACCGCGGCGACGATCGCGCGGTTGACGGTGGCGTCTCCTCGATGATGCTGTACCCTTTGATGGAGATGAGGATCTTCGCGCCGTCTTCAGTGGCAATCGTCCCGTTCAAGTCCGGACACCAGACGCGATCTTCGCGCCGTCTCGGATGATTCGCCCAGTGCATCGTCCCGCGAATCCTCGGGCCAGCGACGTCGCCCTTCCCGGTCCCGAACCCGGCGTACTCGTTCTCGCCGTACGGGGCCAGCCACGTCCCCTCGCGACATTGCATTCGCAACGTGCAAAGCTCCTCGAGCCGCATTGAGTCTCCCTTCGGAGGGGACATCGTGGGGACGCTATTTGGTCGCTGCGAGAGGACGACTACTTGGGGACCTTTGCCCAATCGTCCAGGAACCGTTTCAGCCCGACGTCGGTCAGGGCGTGCTGGGTCATCTTCTTCAAGACATCGAAGGGCAGCGTGACGATGTCGGCGCCGAGTTTTGCCGCCTCGATCACATGCAACGGGTGGCGAATGGAAGCCACGAGGACCTCGCAGTCCCAGTCGTAGTGGTCGAAGATCTCGACGATCTCCCGGATGACTTGCATGCCCTCTTGGCCCATGTCATCGAGGCGACCGATAAACGGGCTCACGTATTTCGCGCCGGCCTTCGCCGCCAGAATGGCCTGGTTCGAAGAGAAGATCAGCGTCGTGTTGATTCGCACGCCCTCCGAGGAGAGTGCCTTGATCGCCTTGAGGCCCTCCGTCGTCATCTGAATCTTCACGACGACGTTCTGATGGAGTTTCGCGAGCTGCCGGCCCTGCTTGATCATCTCGTCGGCCTGGGTCGTCGTGACCTCGAGCGAGATCGGGCCGTCGACGAGGGCGAGGATGTCCTGGATGACCTCGGACCACTTGCGGCCGGTCTTCGCGACCAGCGTCGGATTCGTCGTGACGTCGTCGAGGACCCCCCACGAGGCCGCCTCGCGGATCTCGTCGATGTTCGCCGTGTCGAGGAAAATCTTGACCATGATCTCCGGCCAGTTCCGATAACGATGTCGGGTTAAGAACGTTGACGGTCCGTCACGTCAGGATCTCTTGACGCGACGAAGGATTGCTTGGTCGAAGGCCAACGGCGTTGCACGCCGTTCGCGGCACCACGCGAGGACCACGGCGTCGGGGTAGCTGAGCCGTCCCCGCGCGGCCCGGAAGATCCCCCAGACACCGTCCAAAACGGACCGAGAAGAGGACGCGACTTGCAATCGTTTCTGGGCTCGCATCCAGGCGCCCGCCGACTTCGCTGCAGCGAATCCCACGCGGTAGTAGATGAGGGACACCGTTTCCGAGTAAATCTCGCTTGGAACGAGGATGGAATCGGCCGCCGCGGCGGCCCTGCGAGCCTTGCCGTGGAACGCATCGGACTTCGAGAAGAGAGCGTAGAGGAAGCTGGTGTCTGCGATCTGCACCGGCTCACCCGTAGAGATAACGGTCGTGCCGCTGGCTGGCCCGTTTGTCCTCGTCCTCGAACGTCGGAAGGGACTTCAAGTCCAACGGACCCCGCTCGGGAGACCGGATGAGTTCGACTTGCACGACGTCTCCCTCGGCCACGCCGGCGGACTCGAGGTCTCGTTTGTGGACCCGCAGCGCGAGGCCATTCCCCCATCGTCTAACTTTGGCGAGCATGTGCGTAGACACATCATGTATCTACATCCCTCCCCTTAATCTTTGTCGCGGGGGGCCGAATGTAACTCCAGAGCCGGCGCGGGACGGGCTCCTGTGCGTTGCGGCCTGCGTGGCGGGGAAGATCCACGCCCGAGGCTCCCGAGGCTTGCGGCCTTCCGGGGTGTCAAGAAATATCCCGTTGAGGCGCCGCCGGCGATCGATGGCCGGCGCCCGACATGAGCATTTCCGCTTCTTGGGAGACGTTGTCCCCCGATTGGTGGGCGAACGACTTTATGCGCGCGGCCCCTGCGCGCCTCGCTTGGCCGCGCCGACGCTTTGGCACCATCCCGATTTCCTGAAGCTCTGGATTGGGCAGAGCGTCTCCCAATTTGGGAACCAGTTCACAGGCTTGGCATTGCAGCTTTTCGCCGTGCGGGTCTTACTGGCAACCCCTGGACAGATGGGCCTCCTTGGAGCGCTCGGGACCCTTCCGTTCCTTCTCTTCGGCCTCCTCGTCGGCGTGTGGGTCGATCGACATCGACGACGCCCCATCCTGATCGCCGGAGATTTCGGCCGCGGGCTCGTCGTCGCTTCAATCGCCGTCCTCACGCTTCTCAGCCTGGCGCGGATGGAGTACCTCTACCTCCTCGGGTTCGCGACGGGCATCCTCACTGTTTTCTTCGATGTTTCCTACCAAGCGTACTTGCCGGCGCTAGTCCCGCGTGACCAGATTGTCGAGGGGAACAGCAAACTCGAGGCGACCAACACGACGGCTCAGGTCAGCGGACCGGTCCTTGCGGGCTTTGTCATCCGGGCACTCGGGTATGCGGCCGCGATGGCCTTCGATGGCGTATCGTTCTTCTTCTCCGCTGGCCTCATGGCCCGCATTCGAAAGCCCGAGACGGTGCCAAAGCCCTCCGAGCGGCGGTCCGTCCCGAAGGAAATCCGTGAAGGCCTTCGGGTGGTGTTTGGGGACCGCCGGCTTTGGTCGATCGCAGGCTGCACGGGAACCTCGAATCTCTTCTCGTCTGCCTTGTTCGCCCTTTTCGTGCTGTATGCGGTCCGGAACCTCGGGTTGGACGAGGTCGGACTTGGAATCATCGGCGGACTCGGGAGCATCGGCGGGATCCTCGGTGCGGTTACCGCGAACCGAGTCGCGCGCCGGCTCGGCGTCGGTCGTGCGATCCTCTTGGGCCTTCTGGTGGGGTCCGCGAGCTCGTTCTGGATCGTCTTCGCGACCCCGGGCGTGGCGTTCGCGTTCCTGACGGCGATGGGATTCGCGGGCGCGCTGGGCACGCTCTGGTACAACATCAACCAGGTGAGCCTCCGCCAGGCACTCGTGTCCCTTCGCCTCCAAGGCCGGCTCAATGCCACGATGCGGTTCCTCGTCTGGGGCACGCTCCCTGTCGGAAACCTCCTGGGCGGGGCCTTGGGAGAGGCCCTCGGGCTGTACCCGGCCATCGTCATCGCGGCCTTCGGCGGTCTTCTCGCGATCCCATGGATCCTCTTCTCACCGGTTCGGAAACTCGTAACGATTCCGCCTCCCGTGGGGGAGTGAACTGTCCGATCCACCCGCCTCCGCGTTCGATGGTGCCCCGATCGTTCCCGTTCACCTCGGCAGGACTGCCCCGAAAACTGCAAGACCACCGAGAGCCACGAGGACGACGCCAATCGCACGAGCAAAGAGGTCCTGCCGAACGCCGAGCTTCTCCGCGAAGATCACGACCGAAAGGCCCCCCATCCAGAGGAGGCTCATCGATCCCGACACGAAGAGGACGAGCATGAAGAGCCAGCAGCAGCCGATGCAGTAGAGGGAATGACGAAAGCCCATGCGGACCGCGCCGGACCGACCGGATCGCCAGTGATGCAAGACGAAGGACATCGGCGACGTACAGTGAGTCAGGCAGACTTCCTTCGTTCGGGTGACTTGCCAGAGGCCCGCCGCGACGAGCGTCACCGCGGAAGCGAAGGCCAAGGGACCCGTCATGGTCCCCATGAGCCCGAGGGCACTCAACGCCAGGAGGGCCGCGACTCCGAACGCGCCCCAGACGAGGAAGTACGGAGCGATGAACAGGGCGGTCGCAGCGTCATCCGCGTGCTTCGTGGGTCGACCGGCCTCGAGACGCGTCATCCCGCGGAACGCCACGATCATCGGCAAGGCCGACGGCAACATCATCGCGACCATCATGACGACGAGGAGGACGAAGAACAGGACGAGGTCCGTGGACCGCAACAGGGAGGGCGCCGTTAGCGCCATCAGGACGTCGGCGGAGGTCCACGTGGCGTACCAGGCCGCCCCGACGGCCAGGGCAACCGCCGCCGCAACGGGGACGGTGAGATGCCGCAGCAGCCAAGCGGGCTCGGCGGGGACCGTTTCGACCATGCCGCGATCGGAATGGGACGTGCCGATATGAACGTGCGGAACCAGTGCGACCGGAGGGGCTTCGGTGCTCGGCTTAAGTAGCCGAGAGTCGATACGAACCTGGGCGAGGAGGGTTCGATCGATGCCGACGAAGTGGAATTTTGAGGCGGAGTACATCCAGAGCTGCAACTGTGCGTGGGGATGCCCGTGCAATTTCGACGCGCTTCCGACGACGGGAAACTGTGAAGCGCTTGTCTCGTGGCATATCCGAAAAGGGACGTTCGGCTCAACGAAACTCGACGGCGTGACGTTCGCCTGGGGCCTCTGGTGGCCGCGGGCGATCCACATGGGAGGCGGGACCGGCCGGGTCTACGTCGACTCGAAGGCGAAACCGGACCAGCGTGAGGCGATCGAGAAAATCACGGGCGGTAAGGAAGGCGGAGGCGTCTTCGCGATCTTCCCGTCGACATTCACAAAATCGTTCCCGGCGAAAACCGCGAAGATCAATTTCAAGTTCAAGGGAGTCGACAGCTCCTTCGCAGTCGATGGGGTCGGGGCGGTCGAGAGCGAACACATTCGGAATCCCGTGACAGGCGCCCCGTTCGAGGGCTACATCCTCTTGCCTGGCGGGATCAATATGAAGAAATCGACCGTGACGAACATCCGTCGGTGGTGGCTTCGCGACGACGCCCCGAGTTGGGACATGGCCCACGAGAACGTCGCCGGATTTGTGACCGTGCAGCGGTACAACGAAAAGGGTCCGGTCAAGCGAGCCAGTTGAGCAAGAGAAGGCCCGCGGAGACCGCGGGACTCATCGCCCTTGGCCGCGGCGTTTCATGACGTCGTGAGCGCCATCCACGATCTTCTCCGCGGTCAGACCGTACTTCCGCAGAAGCTCGTCTGCCTCTCCACTCTCTCCGAACACGTCTTGAACGCCGACCATGGCGACCGGCACCGGGTGGTTCGCCGCAATCGCGGAGGCGATTGCCGCCCCGATGCCATGGACGACGGTGTGCTCCTCCGCGGTCACGATTCCGCCCGTCTCGCGGGCCGCGCGATCGATCGTCGCGGTGTCGAGCGGTTTGACGGTCGAGAGGTTGATCACGCGGGCCTTAATCCCGGCGCGCTTGAGCGAGTCGGCGGCCTCGAGACAGCGCGCCACCATGAGTCCGCAACCGATCAGTGTGACGTCGGATCCGTCGCGGATGACGCGCGCGCGGCCGATCGCGAAGTCGTCGTCCGGCGAGGTGATCGTCGGCACGTTCGTGCGGGAGAAACGGCAGTAGATCGGTCCCTTCATCGCGGCGGCCGCATCGACGCACTTCGCGGTCTCGGGGCCGTCCGCGGGGACCAAGACCGTCATTCGCGGGATGCCGCGCATGAGCGCGATGTCTTCATTCATCTGGTGCGTCGCGCCGTCCGGACCGACGGTCAGGCCGGCGTGGGAGCAGAAGATCTTCACGTTCAGGTTCGTGTACGCGACGTTCTGGCGGATCACGTTGTACGTGTGCGCGCTCCCGAACACGCTGTACGTCGCCGCGAACGCGATCTTCCCCGCCGCGGCCAGGCCCGCCGCGACGCTGATCATGTTCGGCTCCGCGATCCCGAGCTGAAAGAAGCGGTCCGGGAACGACTTGCCGAAGTCGATCGTCTTGATGGACTCCGTGGTATCCGCGCCGACGACGACCACGTTCGGGTTGCGGCGCCCGAGCGCGATCAGCGCCTTGCCGAAGTACGACCGCTGGCTCTCCATCTTCCATGGGCCCGCGGTCAAATCGCTGCCTCCTGAGCTTCGAGCTCGGCGAGGGCGAGCTTCAGTTCGTCGTCGCTCGTCGCCGCACCGTGATACTTGATCTTGTTCTCCATGAACGAGACGCCTTTGCCTTTCACGGTCCGGGAGATCACGGCGGTCGGTCGCCCTTTTGTCCGGTGGGCCTCTTCGATCGCCGCGAGGATCTGGCGGAAGTCGTGCCCGTCGATTGTCAGGACGTGCCAGTTGAACGCCTCCCATTTCTCCGCGAGCGGCTCGAGCGGCATGATGTCCTCCGTGCGGCCCTCCTGCTGGATTCCGTTCCGGTCGATGAAAGCGGTCAAGTTGTCGAGGCCGTACTTCGAGGAGGCCATCGCGGCCTCCCACGTCTGGCCGACGTCTTGCTCGCCGTCCCCCAGGATGCAGTAGACCCGCCACGGCTTGTGATCCATCCGCGCCGCGAGCGCGAGCCCGACCGAGAACGACAAGCCCTGACCTTCCGCGCCCGCGGCGTTCTCGACGCCGGGAGTCGTCCCGAGCTCCGGATGGCCTTGAAGGCGGCTGTTCAGTTTCCGGAAGGTCAGCAGCTCCTCGACCGGGAAGAAGCCGCGTTCCGCGAGGGCCGCGTACCAGACCGGACACGCGTGGCCCTTGCTGAGGACGAATCGGTCGCGGTCCGGCCAGGTCGGATTCTTCGGATCGACGCGGAGTACGTGGAAGTAGAGCGCGGTGACGATATCGGCCGCGGACATGGAGCCGCCCGGATGGCCGCTCTGTGCGTTGTGCGTCATCCGGATGATGTGCTTCCGAAGGGTGACGGCCTTCTTCTTCAGGGTCGCGATGAGCTCTTCGGAGATATCGACCATGACCTGCCCGCCCCTACTCCCGCCCGGAGTCGGCCGGGACATGACGGGCGGTTCTTAAGGGCTTTGTCGCGGGCTCAACGCGACTCTTTCGCGGCGCTTCTGCGGGACCACACCACCACGAGCGCAGCCCATAACAAGATCATCGTAACCACCACGAGCGCAAAGTCCAACCCGGCCGCCGCGAGCGTTACGGCAAGGACCCCGGTGGCGAGAAGCAAGATGTAAACCACACTGAACAAGGGTTCCAGGGTCCATCGATTCATCCCGCCAGACCGGCGGATGGCTCGCGGTTCGGCCGACGCCATCCCAGTCGAAAGGCCTGCGGAGGTGATGAACGCTTGCACGAACCCCTCGTCAATCGATGTGGGCGCGGTTGAACCGCGACTATAATATGGCTTCAAGCATAGAAGACCGAGAGCGCGAGCCAATCCGTCCGCGGGCGTGCCTTAGAGACTCCCGGTCCCGTCCCGAACATTATCATTCCTGAACATGTTTCACTGAGGTGCGCGGAGTTCTACATCTGTCTAACAACGCCCATATACTTCGCGCGTTCTTCGCCGGCTCCGCAACAAGAGGAACGGGATGCGAATCAGACCCCTCGGCTTGGTTGCGATTACGATCGCCTTGGTGGGCATCGCGGTTGCGGCAGTTGCGTTCGGCCCCGCGAACCTCGCGAACCAAGGCGCGCCATCGGGCACGAACACGCCGCAGTCCTCGTCGGTCGGCGTTCCGACGTGGCATGTCGGAGATTCGTGGACGTACAACGTCAACTCGACCCCGCCCGACGTCTTCATCGCAGGGCCGACGTGGGGAAGCCCATCCCTCACGGGAACGTTGACCCGCACGGTCGCGTCCGCCAGTGGGTCGGAGTACAACGTGACCGTCCACGGCTCGTTCCACCTCGGGAGCGTCTTCGACCCGGTCCGAGATGGGAACGAGACGAATTCCTCGACGATACTGCTCTTTCGGCCGGTGATGGAGAACGCGACGGTCGACGGGTACGCCGTGTATCGCGCCTCGGATCTCGCGGAGATGAAAGAGGTCCGCACCGTCCAGTTGAAGAGCGCGCTCTGGACCGCCCGCGGTTGGTTCAATGTCTCGTACACCGCGACCGTCCAGACAACGTACCAGCCCGCCCTCGACATCTGGGCCTTCCCGATCGAGGAGAATGAGACCTGGAACGTGTCGAGCAACGCGACGATCCATGCGATGATCGCGTGGCGCTTCGACGCACCGAACGATTCATTCGGGTTCTGGCACGATTTCAACGTGACGGTGCCGATCCGGCTGATGCTCCACTCGGGTGAGTTGGAGAACGTCACGACGCCCGCGGGGACGTTCTCGTCGATCCCGGTCCGCGTGGCCCTCCCGACGATCGACCGCCTCGCAACGGACGATCGCGAGGGACCCGTCGTGGGCCTCGGAGGCGACGAGTGCGGCCAGCCTCGTCTCGCGGCGGAAGCGTGGTTCAGTGGCGATGTCGGAAACGTCGTGAAGGCGGTGTCCTTCATCGGCGGCATGAAGATCCTCGCGGAACTCGCGTCGTTCCATCGAGCCTAGGCGGCCACCTTAACGCGTTCCTTCCCTGCGGCGTTCGCTGCGGGGGAGGGAAATCTTATTCCACGCGCATTCATTGCGCAGCCGGATGGCCATCAAGATTGCTCCCTCGATCTTGTCCGCCCGGTTCGATCGCTTGGGGGTCCAGGTGCGCGAAGCCGCCGAAGCCGGCGCGGACATGCTCCACATCGACGTGATGGATGGCCATTTTGTGCCCAACCTGACAATGGGGCCGGCCATCGTGAAGTCGATTCGGCCGCTGACGCAGGTTCCGTTCGACGCTCACCTGATGGTGACGCACCCGCAAGAATTCGTGAAGCCCTTCGCCGATGCTGGAGTGGACGATCTCACGGTTCACGTCGAGAGCGACCACGATATCCGCGCGACGATTCGGACGATCCGCGATGCCGGGGTCCGTCCTGGGGTCGTCCTCAATCCCGCGACACCGTTTGAAAAGGCGGCCCCCTACCTCGAGCACGCAGACATGCTCCTCATCATGACCGTCGACCCCGGATTCTCCGGCCAAGCCTTCCGAGCGAACGTCGTCCCGAAGATCCGCGAGGCCCGACGGTACATCGACAAGGAAGGCCTAACGACGGAGATCCAAGTGGATGGCGGCATCAAGGTCGACACGGCCCCGATCGTCGCCGAGGCGGGCGCCGACATCTTGGTCTCGGGGAGCGGTATCTTCCCGGACCGGATCCGCGAGAACCTACTCGCCATCCGTCGCGCGGCCGAGAAGGGGCGCGCCGGTTCGAAGCGCGTCTAGGACACGCTTCGCCTCGCAATCGATCCGAGGCTCGCAAACCTTTAGGAGCAAGAGGGCATCGAGGCGCTTGCGATGGTCCGTCTCGGATTCGTGATCGGGACGCTGCTGCCCGTGGCGCTCCTGGCGGTCAACCTCATCACGACTTACGGCGGCATCCTGGTCACGATCGGCCTGCTCGTGTGGCTCGGGACCGGCATCCTGCTCACGCCAACCTCGGAGGACGAATCCTAGCTCTTTTCGTAAAGCGAGTCGCCCGCGACGGATAGCTCGACCCATTCGTCGATCGTCCGCACGTCCTCGAGCAGGACGTTCACCATCTCCCCGGACTCATCCTCGACGATGAACGAATCGAGGACGTCGTCCGCCTCGTTCGTGTCGCGTACGATGCCCACGAACTCCCCGTCCGAATCCACCACGTTCAGGCCCGCGAAGATCTCCGCCGCGGGGCCTCGCAGGGTCACGCGGTCCACCACCCCGCTCACGTACCGACGGCCGAGGCGCATCCGGCCTCCGGAGCCTTCCCCGAGGACGAGGGTGTTCGCCTCTTCCCCGGAGACGTAGCCGACCTCGATGCCGTCCCCGTCCACGACCGCCATGCCGACGAGCGACCGACCCCGCCGCGCCGCCAAAACGAGACACCTCCCTGTGCGTCCTTCGCGGGACCGCCGACGTCGTCCGAACACCGCGCGGCTACTGAAGCTTTTCGGGAACGGGCGCGGAACCGGTCCGGGCCATACGGTTATCAGGTGAGATATCGAGGACGCTTCATTTATACCGGCTGACCCGACATCCAACGGTGTCATTCCTCCCGTTGCGGAGGGCGACCCCTCGGTTGGAGCCACATGGCCCGCTGCCCCCTCTGCGAGTCGGACGTACCGGACGGTCGGTCCGCCTGCGACATCTGCGGGCAGCCGTTCGATCGGGGCTTGACCGCGCGGGCGGCCCCCGACATCACGAAACGGGCGATCGCGGCGGCCCGGAAGGACCTCGTGGCCTCGAACCGCGATCCGGCCGACCCATCGTTCGCGCGGAGCCTCCTCGAGCGGGCGGAGCAGACGGAGGCCGCCGGGGACCTCGGACGGGCTTTGGATCTTGCACGTGCCTCTCGGAGGGTCCTCGAGATTGCGAGGCGAAAGGCGCGGGTCGCGGATGCGCTCGCCTATGCGGACGCGGTCCTCGATGGGGCGAAGAAGGCCGGCATTGAAACGTTGGCGTTCCAGCGGAATATCGAGCAGGCCCGGGCCCTCGCGGGCCGGAACGACTTCGTCGCGGCGGAACGCCTGCTTCGGCGAATCTCCATCCGAACGCTCGACCAGCGACGGGAGCGGGTCCTCCAGGGAATCGTCGAAAAAGCCCAAACCCGCGTGCAATACGCGAAAGAGCGCGGCGGGAACGTCGAGGACGCGGAGGACCACCTCGACGAAGCCCGGAACGCGCTCGCCCTGCGAGAGTACCATCGAATTCGACCGCTCGCTTCGAAGGCGATCGAGAAAGCGGACGCGCAGCGCAAGTACGCGCGCGCAGAGACAATCCTGGACCGCGCCGCGGCGGACGTCGAGGCCGCCCGTCGGGACGGCGTGAACATCGCCGAGGCCCGCAAGGTCCTGACCCAGGCGCGGGACGCGCTCCGACGGGGCGTGTACGCGGACGTCCCCCTCCTGGCCCAGAGGGCCCGCGGCAGCTTGCAGGAGGCGCGACGCTATGCGGTCGCCGACGTGGGCCTGCGGGAGTCGGCCCGCGAAGCCGCGCGGGAGCGCCGGAGAGGGGTCGACGTGAGCCACGCCGAGGCGATCCTCGACGACGCCGGCAAGGCGCTCGCGGCGAAAGAGTACGGCAAGGTCCGAGCGCTGGCGAAGGACGCCCACGACGCGGTGCGGGAGGCGTCCCTCCTCCAGACGGTCCGGGACGCGTTCGCGAGCCTCCAAGTCGACGCGGAGGATTTGAGGGATCTGGGGGCCGACGCCGCGGACTTCGAGCAGATCCTCGTCGATCTCACGAAAGCGGTCGAGGCGAGAGACCTGCAAGCGGCGAGGCGCCTCGTCGGCCGGGCCCGTCACGCCGCCGAAAGCGCGCGGGACTCCCATTTCCGCGCGATCATGGAGCAATCCCTGCAAATCATCTTGCTCAACGCGTCCCGGGGTCTCGATCCCGCGCTCGCTCGGCAGCTCCTGAAAGACGTCGACGACGCGGTCTCCCTCGGCAAGAAACTCGACATGCAGGCCCTAATCGACAAGCGCATGGCCGATGCCGACGCAGAGACGGAGTCAAAGCTGAACGTGCGCGTGCTCCAGGCGCGAGACGACATCGTCGCGCTCCGACAGGGCGGACAGAACGACACGGTCGGGCTGGAGGGGAAACTCGCGGACGCCGCGATCGGCATCCAGGAACGCCGGTTCTTCCATGCGGACGCTCTCCTCGATAACGTCGAGCACGACATCTTCGCGACGCGAGAGCTCATGCGGAGCTCCGCCGCCGAGGTGCTCGGGCAGGCCCGAGGCGAGGTCGCCCGGGCGAAGGCGGATGGCATCCAAGTCGACGCAGCGGCCCAGATGTTGCGAGACGCCGAGACGTCGTACTCAGAAGCCCGCTACGGCGACACGATCTACGCCGGCAAAGCCTGCATCTCCGAGGTCGAAGAATTCGCGGTTGCCGCCGCGGACTCGAAACGAAAATCCGATGCCGACGCGACGCGGTCGAAGCTCGAACGGACGGAGGAAATCCACCGCCGGATGGAGTCCGTGCGGGCCGAGGTCCAAGACCTCCTCGCGCACAACGTCGATCTGGCGCATGCGCTCGATACGCTCGCGGCGGCAGAGCAAGCGATCGACCGAGGGTCCCTCGACGAGGCGGAACGATTCGTCGCGTCGGCGGAGGGGATCGTGAAAGGCGTCAAGGTCACGTTGAACAGTCAGGCGAAGGTCGCCCTGGAGCGAGCCCGGAAGGCGGTCGATCAGGCCAACCGCGAAGGCGTCGAGGCGCTGGAGTTCGCGGGCCTCCTCGAGCGAGCACAAGCCGCGGTTCAAGCCAGCCAACCGGGCGAGGTCGTTCAGGCGACGGGCGAGATCGATCGGCTTCTCTCGGAGAGACGCCAGGCCCGACATCAAGAGGCACAGCGGCGCGGCTTGGAGAAGGCGCGGAGCGCCGCGACGAAATTCATCACGGTCAAGAAACTCATCATGGACCTGCGAAAGGCGGACATCGACATCACGGGCGCCGAGGAGAGTCTGAAAGCGGCAGAACGCGCCCTCGAGGACCAGAACTTCGACGACGTCGATGCGATCCTAACCGACCTCGACGCGCCCGCGAAGGAACTCATGGACGAGCTCGTCGCCGCCTCGAGGAACCTAATCGGCCGCGCGGAACGCAAGATTCACGAAGGGCGGGACGCCGGGCTTGAGGTCGAGAAGGCCGTCGCCCTGCTCGACACGGCGGAAGGCGCGTTCGAGCGAGGGGAGTACGCAGATGCGCTCGAGCATGCGCGGGCCGCCGAGAAGGAGGTCGCGGAAGGGCTCCGGGATCTGAAGGGTCGAGAGGCGGAGGCCCGTCGGAGAGCGCAGGAGGCCGCGCGGGCCGAGCTCGCGACGATCCGCAAGACGATTTCGGATCTCGCGCGCGCGGACATCTCGATCGTCGGCGCGGAATCGGCGCTCGACCGGGCGGAGGCCGCCCTCGAAGAAGGACGCTTCGAGGACATCTCTCGGGAGCTCACGGAAACGAAGGAGATGGCCGCCCGCTTGAACGACGGACTGGAGGCGGCCGCGAAGGACCTCGTGTCGTACGTCGAACGCGAGGTCGCCGACGTGCGCTCCACCGGCCTCGATCCGGGCCGTGCGGAGGTCGTGTTGCTGAACGCGCGCGAAGCGATCAACGACGGACGCTTCGTCGAGGCGATCGAGTACAAGAAGGTCATCGAAGACATCCTCGATGACACCCGGCGCGACAAGGAAACGCGGGTCGCACGGGACAGCTTGACGGAGCTCCGGGCGAAGGTCGAGGCCCACGCAAAGTTCGGCGCAGACGTCCGGACGGCCTCGGAAATCCTCGCGCGGGCGGAGGCGATGATCGACGCCGGAGAACTGCACGAGGTCGGCGGATACGCGAAGCGGATCTCCGAAGAAGTCGACTTGGCTCGGAGGACGCATCTGGGGTCCATCGTGAGGTCGTTCTCACCGATGATCGAGGAAGGCGTGTCCCTCGGCCTCCACGAGGAGGAACTCGACGAATACCGCGCGCACGCCGAGGATGCGGCCGCTGCGGACGATCTCGAGGAAGTGTACCGGCTCAAGGGCGACTTGCAGGAGCGACTCTTGGATGCGAAACGGCATCAAATCGTCAGGAGGTCGATGAACGAGATCCAGAGCCTCCAGGAGCTCGTCACGCAGTCGGAGCGCCTCGGAGTCCCGGCGGAGGCTGCGCGGACGCACTTGGAGGGAGCCCGGAAGGCGATCGAGGACGGCAACGTCGACGGCTTCGAGCGCGGACTCACCGATGCCCGCGCATCCCTGGAGGAATCCCGCAAGTCCCACTTCCTCGAGAAGTATGAGACCCGGGTCCACGCCGTCTCGACGATGATGGCGAACGCGAAACGCCTCGGGGCGGAGCTGGGCGATGCGGCGGGCTCACTCGAGCAGGCGGAAGCGGCGCTCCGTGCGGGCGACATCGCGATGGCGGACATCCTGATCAAACAGGCCGAGGTCTCGGTCGGCATCCAGATCCAGAATTTCATCAAGAACAAGTACCCGAACCTGGCGCTGCGCCTGCCGTCCACGGGCCTTCAGGCGGGGGAGTGGAACCAGTACGTCGTCGAGGTCGAGAACCGCGGGAAACTGCCGGCGCGGAACGTGCAAATCGAGTTCTCCGGCGACATCGAGGCGAAGGGCGTCGCCCCAATCGCGGAGATCGGCGTGGGTGAGGTCGTCCCAGTCCGGGTCGGTGTGCGGCCGAAAGGCACGGGCTCGGTCCCCGTCGCCGTTGGGATCACGTACAAGCGGCTCTTCGACGAGAACCGCTATGAGGTCCGCGACACGAAGGAGATCAAGGTCGAACCCGAGTCGACGTACCTCGTCGAGGACGTCTTCCTGATCCATTCCGACGGACGACTCATCTCGCACTATAGCCGCAAGTTCCGCGAGGAGATCGATGAGGACATCTTCTCCGGCATGCTCACGGTCGTGCAAGACTTCGTGAAAGACTCGTTCAAGACGCGCACGCGCGTTGGCATGAAACGCCTCGACTTCGGGGACTCGAAGATCCTGATCGAGCGCTCGCCGCATACGTTCCTCGCCACGGTCGTCGTCGGCCAGGAGCCGAAGCTGCTCCCGCTGTACATGCTCCAGGTCCTGAAAGAGGTCGAGGACCGATACGGGAACGTCCTCGAGAAGTGGACGGGCCTCCTGCACCAGCTCGAAGGCATCGACGAGATGATCAAGAAGCTCGTCCTCGTCGCGAAGGACCCGAACGCCGAACTGGGCGCGCTCCGGGAGAGCCCCGTGACCTTGACGGCCATGGCGATCGCCGCCCTCGGCACGGCCCAGGCGACCGAGGCGAACGAGCTCCTCGCGAAGGCACAGTCCACCCTGGAGACGGACATCCAGCTCGCATGGCAGTTCATCGAACAGGCGAAGACCCAAGCGGATCTGGTCAAGACCCAACTGCGGGACCGGATGGGCGAGATCCTGACGGCGGCCCGCGACACGGTCAGCGAGATGAAGTCGATCGGCGCCGACACGAGCCAGGCGGAGCTCCTTCTGAGGGAAGCGGAAGAGGCGTACAACGAAGGCAAGTACGAGCGCGTCCGGGAGATCCATCAGGGCCTCCACGAATCCCTCGAACGGCAAAAGGGCGAGATCGCCGCGAAGAAAGTCGAGGTCGAGCTCGCGTCCCTGATCAACGACATCTCGATCGCGAAGAGCCAGAACCTGGATGTCCGGGAGGCGGAGTCGTACCTCACGAAGATCGAGGGCGCGATCCAGAAGAAGAACCCGCGACAGATGGAGGAGTACCTCCGGCGGGCGAAAGAATCGCTCTCCCGCCAGCGCCGGCGGACGGTCCTGGAGCGGGCGCGCGCCGACTTGGAACGGATCCGGAACACGGTGGTGCAGGCGAACTCCGTCCACGCGGACCTCTCCGACGTCGAGGCGCTCCTGCTGAAGGCGGAAGAGGCGATGCGCCTCGAGGACCTGAAAGGGGCCGAGTCCCTCATCGAGCGGGCCGAGGTGACCGCGAAGGCGAGGGTCGAGGGACTCCTGAAGGACCGTTATCCGCGGCTGTTCCTTGAGACGACGAACGCCGGGTTGCAGGCGAACCGCTGGAACCGCTTCGAGATGAACATCACGAACAAGGGGAACTGGCCGGCCGAGCACGTCACGCCCATCGTCACCGGACCCGTGGAGGTCGTCGGACTCCGGACGGTCGAGAAGATCGAGCCGAACCAGAAGGTCTCTCTCGAGTTCGGCCTGAAGCCGAAGGAGGCCGGGACGATGGACTTCGATTTCGAGGTCCATTACACGCGGCCGCTCGACGACGGCAAGCATCAGACGACCGACACGGCGGTCGTCCGCGTCGAACCGGAGACCGGCTATCTGATCGACGACGGCCTCCTGTTTCATTCGACGGGCGCCTTGGTGTGCCACGAGTCCCGGACGTTCCTGCCGCCGGAGGAGGCGTCCGGCGCCGCGAACCTCGAGGCGAAGGTGAAGGAGTTCGTCAACCGGGCGTTCCCCAACGGTGGGAAGAGCATCCAGACCGCGACGTTCGGCGGGACGACGGTCCTCGCGGCCCGCGGTCCCCAGGCGTTCCTCGCGGTCACGATGCGCGGAAAAGAACCGCCGATCCTCCCCCTGTACGTCGTCCAGGTCCTCAAGGACATCCACGACGCGTACGGGCCGCGGCTCGAGGAATGGTCCGGCGATCCCGCGGAGCTCCCGGGGATCCGGGACGCCGTGCGGAAGGTCCTCTTCGCGACCGACGTCGCGGGCGTCTCGCTCGGCCCGCTCGAAGACAGTCCGGTCAGCAAAATCCCGATGCTGATGGAGCGCGGGCTCCTCGTGGCGGGCGATGGGGAATCGGACTTCCTGACCTGGGCGCGGAAGTCCATCGAGCGCGAAGGCTACGGGCAGGGCGTGGCGGTCCTCCGCCAGGTCTCAGACGCGACCGTCGGCCCGAC
>VBMA01000090.1 GCA_005878985.1 Methanobacteriota archaeon | reverse complement strand
ATTCACATCCTCCTCGTGTTCACGCTGATGTTCCTCTCGGTCTTGATCCAGCCCAAGGACGCGACGCTCCCGCCGCTCCTCGTCGCAGCGAGTCTGGCCTCCCTCGTGCGCGTGTTCTCCCTCGCGGTCCCGCGGTACAACTTCCTCGGACTCAGGCCGACCGCCAACTTCCTGGATCCCGTGACGAACCCGCAGAACACAATTCCGTGGCTCGCGCTCGTCAGCGTGCCCCTCCTGGTCTCCGTCGCAGCAGTCGCGTATGTGCAACGATTGCGGCCGCGAGACCTCGGTCTGGCCATGAATCGGTGGTCGGAGATCGCAGCGCAGACCGCGATCGCCCTGACCGGCATTCCCCTCGGCCTGGTGGAGTTCTTCATCCTGCGGCCCGACGCGTGGATTGAAAACCTAACTGTCGGCTCGGTCCTCGTCGCAGGCCTCGTCATCTTCTTTGCGACCGGCTTCTCTGAGGAACTCATCTTCCGCGGGATCCTGATGAAACGGGCGGTGGAGGGCCTCGGAAGGCGCGGCGCCCTTCTCTACGTCACCGCGATCTTTGCGTCCCTCCACATCTTCTTCCTGAGCCCGGTCGACCTGGTCTTCGTGTTCGCGGTGGGTCTGTTCTATGGGTTCATCGTCCTCAAGACACGGAACCTGTGGGGCGTGATCCTGAGTCACAGCCTAGGGAACGTCATCCTGTATCTGGTCGCGCCGTTCATCTTCAGCCCGATTCACTGACCTACAGGATAAGTCCATATAGTATATGGACTCATTCCTACGCGCATGAGGGCATCCCGCCACGCTCAACCGGGTCACAAAGGACCGACGCTCGCGACCGTACACATGGTAGAGGCTGTCCTGAGAAAGCAGGAGCGACCGTTGAGCCTCAACCGTGTGAAGGAGCTGTTACCGCGCAAAGTCATGCACCCGATCCTGCGAGATGCGATTGAGCACTACAAGCGCCTCGGATGCGTCGCGGAGGGTTCGAAGGGCGTCATGTGGGTCTTGAATGAGGACCTCGGGTTCTGGAAGACAATTGCACGATGGGAGAGGCGATGAGTGGCCCGCTTCACCGCCAGCGAAGTGAGGCTCAGCCCACGCGCCGCACAAGCGCGGTCGAGGCTGGAGCGGAAACAGCGGCGTAGGCTGGACTGGTGGATTTCCCGGCTCAAGCTTGACCCGTTCGCCGGCGACCAGATACCAAAAGCCCGAATCCCGAGTTCATTGGCCAAACGAAGCGGCTTCTCAAGGCCACCAGCGAACGCCTGGAGCTTCGAATTGCCGCTTGCATTCCGCGGAATCTACACATTGTCGGGCCATCCGGCGGCCGGGGTCGCGCTGATCATCCTCGAGATTCTGTCCCACAAGGAGTGCGAACACCTCCTCGGCTACCGATGAGATGATCGAATCTCGACGAGCGCTCGGGCGAGGCCGGAGTACGACTTTGGTTCCGCGACCTGAACCGGACGTCATCCCCATCTCGTGATTCCCAAAAATTCCTCTGGACCGCGGTTCAAGATATCCGGTAGGTCCGACTCTGCGGTCGGACGAGCCGGCCGACCCAGTACGAGATGAGCGGCAGGTACCAGATGTACAACCGGGTCGGGACCCCGAACAACGTCCACTCCCAAAACTGAGGGGCGATCGAAACCGCCGTCGCGAGCGAGAGGATCGCCAAGCGGTTCCTCCCGTTGCGAAAGAGTCGAGCGAGTTCCGGCGCGACGAGATTCCTCTCTTCGATGCTGATCACATGAGCGAACGCCGCCAGGATCAGCATGATCCCGGTGAGGTCCAACCCGAAGAGGGTGGACGCGTACGCCCCGACCGCGGAAGCCTCGGAAGGCGTCAACGACGGGTTGACCAGTTCAACGCTGTTCAATAGGTACGGGACGATCGCCACCAGGAGCAAGAGGGCCACATTGAGGAACGTCACGGCCTTCGTTTCTCCTGGCAGGACGGACATGTACGTCGTGTAGATGATCCAGGCGGTAATGAGGACCAAGAACGTAAACCCGAACGCGAAGATGTGGCTGTTGATCTCGGCCTGCGTCGTCGGCGAACTCGCAATGAGGCCAATCGCCCCGATCGAGAGAGACAAGCCGAACACCAGGTCAGCGAGCGTTTCGATCCGAGGACGCGGACGTCGCTCGCTGGGCAACGGCTGAATCGACATCCCGGTCTCCTTCAGTTGGGGCGGACGTGGTCCAAGAAATCCCGGACGACTTCGATATAGTGGGCCCGTTCTTCCCACATCGCCAAGTGGGCGCTCTTCTCGAACCGCACGAGCTTGGAGCCGCGAATGCCGCGATGGATGCTCATGGCCACCCGCGGCGTGACCTCGTCGTAGCGGCCCACGGTCACGAGGGTCGGGACCTTGATCCGCGGGAGCTGGTCGGTCACATCCCAATCCTTGATCGTGCCGATGATCGTGAACTCGTTCGGTCCGTTCATCGTGAAGTAGACCGGTTGGCTCGCGTGCTCCAAGGTGTACGTGAGTTCGCGGGGCCACACCGGAAGGCGGCACAAGTACCTCCGATAGAACACGTCGACCGCCGCAAGGTACGCGGGGTTCTGGTAGTCCTCGGCCGCCTCGTACTTCGCGATGGCGGCCCGAGTCTTCGGCGGCAGCTGATGGACGAGCCGCCGCATCTCCCGGACCGTCAGCGGGACGCTCGCCAGCCCTCCCGTGATGACGAGGCTGCGCAGATTCCGCTGGTACTTCAACGCGGTCGCGATCGCGAGGGCGCCTCCGTAGCTCGAGCCCATCAGATGGACCCTCCCGAGCCGCAGCGCCTTTCGCACCCCTTCGACCTCCTCGACGTTGTGGGCGATGCTATAGAGCTCGGTGCCTCGCGGACGCTCGGATTTCCCGCAACCGAGTTGGTCCATCAACACGACTCGATACCCGAATTGGGCGAGGTCCTCAAGTGGCAGAAGGTAGTCGTGCGTCATCCCCGGTCCGCCGTGGAGGCAGAGCACCGTCCCCTTCGTCGGCGTCCCATACGTGCGATAGAAGAGGTTGAATCCGAGAATCTTTGCGTAGCCCTCGATCGGTTCCATGGTTGCAACGCTCGCCGCGGGATACGAACGTTGCCGGATGACTGTTTAGGTACGTCGGCAATCGGCTTCGAGCGCGAGGCGGTTACTGTTACTGCGCGGGGAAGCCGTCGTCGTCGGTCAACAGTTCTCCCTCCGGGGTCCGGTCGTATCGGAGGGAGTCCAATCGAAGCGCGACATCCGCGAGGCCAAACTCGCCGGTCGCCACGGCGAGGGCCGCGTCCTCAATTTCGATTCGCTGCCTGGTGGCAATCGGCGGGACCTTCTTGACGCGGTAATATGCGAGCAAAGCCTGGAGGACGGCGACGGCCCGTTTGATCCGAGCGTCGAAAATCTGGTCGACCGCGTCTTGTTCGGTTTCCGTCGGGTCCGCTCGGAGCATCGGAATCAACGACCGATCGGAAATCCGAGAATCCATAAATAGTATGGAGGGCCGGTTATCTAGGGAGATTATCACCGGTCAATTTTCGAAGGCGATTATCACCAATCGAAACGCGATTCTGAGTGGCGGCGTAGTATCGCCCGTTTCGCAAATGCAACCGCCGGAGACTCGCGCGACGAGATGGCTCGCGCGCGTCGTTCGTGTTGTGTGAAATCCGACACCCTTGGCCGATATGGTCCACTTTTTGTCAATCGCGTGGAGGCCAGTCCCCGGAAGGTTAAAGACACATCAAGGAATCGGTTCGCGGTATGCGGGGGAGCGTACTCGGTCTACCGTTATGGCTCATCATGGCCGTCATCGTCGTGCCGCCGATCGCCTACTCGCTGTCGCGGGCCGCCGCCGTCCCGGTCGAACTGATCCTTCCGACCGCGGTCGCGATGGAGGTCGTCTTCCTCACGCAGACCGTCCAGCAAGCCCTGCGTCGCGCCGAGGTCCGAAGGCACTTTGGGTTCGCGCTCTGGGAACTCCATCAAGAGCTGTCGCAGCATCTCGAGAGCCTCGACCGTAGGCTGGTCCTCGTCCGCCAAGGGGTCAACTCGGAGCCGAACCTGGACTCACTGCGTACGTGGGCCTCGTCCGTGGATGCGTTTGCCGTCGACGCGTGGGACCGGTTTCTCGCAATCGGCGGGCTCCACCGGCTCTTGGACAGCGCCCCCGATCAGGTGGCTTCGAACCTCTACCGCTACTATCACGGCGTCGGGACGTTCAACAACGAGGCCGCGCTCCGGGAACGGTTGCTCCAAAAGCTGTTCAACGTCACTGGCCCCGCCACGACGGGCATTTTCAAGAACGTGAAGGCCAGCGACAAGCGCCTGGAGTCGTGGCTCGCCGAGGTGCCATCGCGATTAGCCGTGTTGACGCGGGACATCCAGCATGTGCTGCGAGATCTCGGTCACATGCCCGAAGTGATCATCTCCGGGGACGACGAGAAGAGATTCTCGACCGTCGACCACCGAGATGCCGAGGCGTACAACCGATGGAGGGAGCGCCACGGCGACGTGTCCACCCCCGCGGTGGAGTCCCGGCGGGAATGGTCGGTCCGCGACGATCCGGTGCGGTGACCCCGCGTCCCCGGGAGCACGGCTCGAGGGTCGGGCATGCGCCCAAACGCTGCGCGCGTGTGTAGCTGAACGCTTTGTCGCACGTGCGGTGGCCCTTGTGAACGTGCGGTGGCCCTTGTGGACGTACCGTCCTTGACCCCTCGGCGCACATGCTGGGGCACTCGCGGCCTGTCAGAGGGGCTCGTCTTATCGCGTCGCCTCGTGCAGACTTGGCGTATTGGAGGGTCGACCGAACGACACGGAAGCGGAGCTCGGCATCCGAGGGGCACCGTCCCCAAGTCCCGCCGCCGGAGCGCTCGCGCGCCCGACCGCCCGAAAACCCTCGGAGCGCGGGAGGGCGAAGCGCCGCCGACCGTGAGGTCGAACGGTTCTTGGGACCGACGGTCGAGAAGGTCACCCGGATCGTGCTCGCGTCCCGGGCCGGACTCAGCGCCGAAACGCCCTGGCTGGAGATCTTGGGTGCACTCGAGCGCCTAGAAGGACGCCACGGGTTCGATCCCGAACTCGTCGCCACCCTCCGCTGGATCGCGCAGCCTCATTCCGACTCGAGTACGCGGTCGACCGGTCCGAGACCTTCATCCAAGCCGGAAGACCGCTCCACGAAATAGGCTTCTGATCCTTCGAATGGCGTGAGGCGAGCCGCGGGCGAGCGGATCGGCCCTACAAGACCTCGAGGACCTTCACCGCGACGATGAAGGCGAAGACCACGAGGAGCGGGCTGATCGGCACAAGGAGCGTGTGGGACAGGACCTTCGAGCGCATGCTGCCCGATTCCTCCGCGTGGGCGCTCGTCAGCTCCCGCATAATCAGGAACAGAATGAGGGCGGCGACCGCCGCGGCGCCGAAGCTCCCAGCGAGGAACGTCGACGTGACGGTGACGACGGTCGTAATCATGCGATGATCCCTTCTGTCCAATACGGTCGCAGGAAGGTTGCTCTATATAAATACATCCCCGACGGGTGTTCGTTTCGACCATCAATCGTGAGAATCGTCATGCGGCTCCTATCGCCTCCGTTTCCCGCCGCCCCCGCTCACGAGCGCCGCGATGGTCGCCGCGATGTACGCGCCAACGCCGATCCAGCTATAGCTGATCCCCAGGATGAGCGCCGTGTTCAACGCATACTGCGCCTGCGCGAATCCGTTGTCCCCTGAGCCGGGGAGCATCATGCCCGACACCCCGAGGATCAGCGCGGAGGCTGCAGCCGGTCCGACGACGTAGCGGGAGAGGAGCTTCTGCCGTTGGATGAGTCGTGATTTGCGAACGGCGATCTCCCGGTCCGTCGCCTCGATCGTGGGGACGTCCGGGATACCGCCGGGCTCCATCTCCATCGCCCGCGCGTCTCGAGCCGCGCTCGCTTCGACTTCGCTGAGGCTCTCGAGGAGCTCGTCGATGTCGCGGTCGACGTGATCTCGTCCCGACATCGTGTCGGGGAGGGGCGGCGGCAACGCGTTCGAGTTCGGGTGGTTCGACGACCCGCGGGCGAATTTTCCCTCGATCTCGCGGATCTGGCGAGCGAACGAACGACGGATGCTCAGGGCGAGCCCACCCAAGCCGACGAGGAAGATCGCCGCGACGAGCATGTACGTCGTGTAGATCCACCGCGTGATGTTTGCGTCGAACCATCCCGGCGCGGGGAGCGTGGCAGCGAACGTCCACGCGAAGTACGCGACAACGGCGAAGAAGACGCCGAAGATAATCGCGAGCGTCCTCGGTCTCATCGATTCGCCACCGACTCCACCATTCCTACCGGGGAGTCGGATATACTTCATCCCCTCCTTCTCATTTTTGATAGCCGCTCGCCCGCCGTCCAAAGGTATTTCCGGCCCGGGGTCGTGCGTCTTCCCTGAGGAGGGCCGGATTCCTTCGGAGTCGGCCCCGACGGAGGGATCCGTTGAGCGGTTTCGGAATGCGCGAGAGACGGTCGGCAGCGCGGGAACTCGCCATCGTCAGCCTCGCCGGACTCGCTTCGTTCCTGTTCCTGAATCACGAGAACCTCTACCTGAGGAGGCCGTTCGCGCTCTCCAACGCCCCGATCGAAGCGTACTTCCTCGCGACGATCGTCATCTACCTGTTCCTGCGGATGCTGATCATCGCGGCGGAAATGCGCCCGACCCGCTCGCGTGGCGGCGCGATCCACTGCTCGGAGTGCGGGCAGCGCCTCGACACCCTGACCGCCGCGGGACGCGAGGCCCACCGCCGGATCGAGCTCACGCCGAAGCCCTCCGAACGAGAGATCGTCTCCGCGGTGGCCCTCCGCAAAGCCGTGGACGCCGCGCATTTCTCGGCCCGCGCGTCCACGGTCGTTTCTCGGGACGACGTCCCGACCTCGGCTCGCGATCTGGAGAACATATCGAGCCGCGACCTGGTGGCCGCGATCGACGACCCGGAGCTGCTTGAGCGCCTTCGGCATAGCCCGAATCCGCTACGGGATCCGCGAGTCAAGCGCTGAGCCCAACGAAGACGAGAAGCTCTTCGAGGATCCGGTACGTGAATCCCCAGATGAGCCGGCTCTCATAGGTGAACGACGGCACGTTCAACTCCCCGAGGATCGTCGTGACGGTCGCCCTTCCCTGATTCGCCAGCAGGTCGGCAAGCGGGACCCAGAACACGGCGGCCATCTCGGGCCCGGCGGTCGCTTCCCACCGCTCCGTCGCCAGCGCCACGAACGGAACGACGAGGACCTCCGGCTTGTTGCCGGGCGCCCGCGGAGGCATGTGCCCCAGGATCTCGGCGCGACCCTCGAGATCGATGCCGACTTCCTCTTTCGTCTCGCGGGTCGCGGTCGCGAGCATCGTCGGGTCCTCCGCCCGATGCCGTCCGCCCGGAAGGCCCACCTGCCCGGACCACGGGTCGCCCTCGCGTTTCGTCCGCTCACCCAAGAGGACCTCAAGGCCGTGAGGGCCGTCGCGCAGGATGACCATCACGGCGGCGGCGGGTTTCGCCTTCAGTTCGGCTTCGGCGAGCTCCACGGGGAGCAGGAACTTCCGTAGCCGGTCGAGGGACGGTTCGGACACCCGTAAGCGGCCTATGCCCTTTCGGAATATAATGGGATTCATCCAAGGAACATTCGTCTTGGATTGCGTGCGTCCAGCGATTGTGCGCGCTGCGTTCACGCCGGTCTCGGGACCCGCTTACGTCGCCGCTCCCGCACCCAAAGACCGAAGGCGACCATGGCGATTCCCGGAGCGATGAGCCCCGACGCGACGGTGATGAACTCGGGCTCGATTCCCGCGACCCGGTACGAGACTCGGACATCCTGCGTCGAATTCTCGGCTCCCCGGCCGTGCGCGAGGACGAGGAAATACGTCCCAGAACTCGGGAGATCGATCGCGAAGGAACCGGACGAGCCGTTCACCGAAAACAGCCCGTAGCCCCAGCCGATGAACGCGTACAGCTCGTATTGTTTCTCGCCGAAGACGTACAGGTGCACGACGTCGCCCGCGAGCGCCGCGAACTGCCCGGACATCCGGCTGCTGCCGATCACTTTGATTTGATACACGTAGAACCACGCAGGTCCCGGAGGAATCGTCGCAACCGTCCCTTGCGTCCCTTGCAAGAACGAAGCCGCGAGGAGCGCTTGTCCGGAGAGAAACAACACGCCACCGACGAGAAGGAGGACCCGCGGCGCCTTCCAGAGGTTCGCCACTCTTCGGAGGCTGCCTCTCCCCTCCACCGCCCCGCTCCCGTAGAGGTAATCGGCGTGAGGCTATTTGTCCGTTCGCAATGCGCGTCGAACAGTCATCGTGAGGTCACCGGCTCCGATTCTCAGATCGGAGAATGTTATCTCCATCGAGCACCGTCCAAGAAGCTTTATGGCGCGTCCCGACATGGATTGCAGCCAAGACCCATAACCTGAGGCGTTCTCGGAGAGCAAGGGGGACTGGGCCCGTCGAAAACGATCCTGAACAAACCCCCGGCGCGTGGCGGCTTCTGATCTGGGCCGCTCTCCTCGTTCTCGCAATCTCATCCCAATCCGTTTCGCCCTCGAGCTGGGGCGGACTTGTCGCGCTCTGGGGATGGACTCCCCTTCTCGTGGGTATCGCCGCGGCGTGGACGGTCATTGGTCTCGGCGGGTACCGCGAGTGGAGGCGCCATACGGACCGCCTGGAGACGATTCCCATTCGGATTCATGTGGACGGCAGCCGCGGGAAAACCGGGACGTGCCGCCTCATCGGGGCCGCCCTCCGCGCGAACGGACTCCGGGTCGTCGTCAAGACAACCGGAAAGATGCCGGTCCTCATCGACGCGTCGGGGAACGAGAAGGTCATCGACCGTCCGCCGACGCCGACCGCGAATCTGCGGGAGCAGAAGGAAATTGTCCGCCTGGCCGCGGAACAGCACGCCCAGGCGATCGTGGTCGAATGCATGGCCGTCGATCCGGAACTCCGCCGGGCCTCCGAGAACACGCTGATCCGGGCGACGTTGGCCGTCATCACGAACGTCCGCCGGGACCACCTGGAGGTCATCGGACCGGACATTGGAACGGGCGCGCGAAATCTGAGCGATGTGATCCCACCGAACGGGACCGTCGTGACGGCGGAGCATCGATTGCTTCCCCCGCTGGAGGACGAGGCGGAGAAGCGCCACGCGAAGGTCGTGACCGTGGACCCGGAGACGATCTCCGACGCACTTCTCGAATCCTTTCCATACATCACGTTCAAAGAAAACATCGCCCTCGCCCTCGGCGTAAGCGACCTCTTGGGGCTCGACCGGGAGCGCGCCCTCGACGGGATGTTGCATTCGACGCCGGACTATGGGACGGTCCGCCTCTTCGAGCGGAAGAGCCGGGCGGGACCGTACACGCTCGTTTGCGCGCTCGGCGTGAACGATGTCGACTCCCTGCTCGAACTTCAACGCGAGCTGATCCGTCGAAAGAAACTGAACGGCGGGCCGATCGTCGGACTGTTCAACAGCCGGGACGACCGCGCGACCCGGAGCCTCGAATTCGCCCGCATGATGGTCCGGGAGCTGGAGTTCCGGTCCGTGATCGTGACGGGTCGGCACACGAAAGCGTTCGTCCGTGCGGCCGTGCGGAACGGCTATCCTCGGGATCGAATCTCGGAGATGGAAGACGCGACGCCGAGAGAGATTCTCGAGGCGGTCGATGCCCGTGCGCCACCCGATGGCGCGGTGTTCGCCTGCGGAAACATGGTCACCTCGATCGGGTACGGTCTCGTCGAGGAGCTCCTTGGAGGAGGATCCGATGGTCACGCTGGGAGTTAGCGTCCTCGTCCTACAGACCGCCGTCTTCGTGGGCATTGCGGTGAGCATGTTCTGGTATGAACGGAGTCTGCTGTCGCCGGGAGGCGTCGTCGTTCCAGGCTATGTCGCCCTCTTCCTCTTGCTGCGGCCCGAGATCGTCGCCTACACGATCGGGATCGCCCTCGCGACCGCCGCACTCATGCGGTATGCCTCGCGGTTCACGATCCTGTTCGGACGCCGCCGTTTCGCGGTCACGATGCTGGCGGCGATGACGCTGACCATCGCCATCGAGTTGATCGTCGGCCCGTTCACCGGGCTCGATCCGGGATTCCAAGTGATCGGATTCATCATCCCCGGCTTGATTGCGAACGAGGTGTTCCGCCAGCGCGCGATCCCGACGCTGTCGACCCTCGGAATCGTGTCGGCCATCACGGCAGGCATCACGATCTTGCTCGTCGGCTTTTGGTAGGTCCGCCGTGACGCTTTGCGCGACGGCCGGGACACGGTGGATCGCGATCATCGCGGTCCCGCTCATGCTCCTGACCGGATTCTCGGCGACCGTTGTCGGGGTCATCTCCCCGACGGGCCGTCTTCCCTCCGCCCCGACGACGTTCCACACCTACAATTCCGTCGTGTCCGAGCTGCAAAACCTCTCGCGCGACCATCCGTCCCTTCTGACCGTCACGCCAATCGGGTCGAGCTGGGAGACGACCCAAGGCCTCGCGAACCGGAGCCTGTTCGCCGTGGAGGTGCGCCTGGCCGGTGGGACCAAGCAGGACGTCCTGTTCATGGGCCTCCATCACGCGGACGAGTGGATCTCCATGGAGGTCGTGATGTACCTGCTGCGGTACGTCCTCCTGAATGCCGGGAACGATTCGCGCGTCGATGCGATCCTGGCCCGAGCGAACCTGTGGTTCGTTCCCATCGTGAATCCGGACGGCTTGGAGTACGCTCGCCAGTACGACACGACCTGGAGAAAGAACCGGCGAGACAATGGCGACGGAACGTTCGGCGTCGACCTAAACCGGAATTACGGCTACATGTGGGGCTCGGGAGGATTCGGGACGTCGACCAACGATTCGGAGTATCCCGGCACCGTTCCGTTCTCGGAACCGGAGAGCCAAGCGATTCGTGATCTCGCGCGTGCACACCCTCCGGTCCTCTCCATTTCATACCACAGCGCCGGACAATGGGTCCTCTATCCTTGGTCATACACGCGATTGCCGACCCCCGACGACGATCGGCTCAGCAACTTCGCCGTGGAAATGGCGTATGCGAATGGGTACCAGGTTCTCCAAGAGGGCAGGGCGACCCACGTAAACCCGGGGAACAGCGACGACTGGCTGTACGCGACCCTGGGCACGGCCCCGTTCACGTTTGAGGTCGGCCTGGACTTCAATTCGCAGAATGCGAGGAGCATCGGAGCCGTCGACCGGAACAACGTGGAACCGGCGCTGCGAGGCGCTGAGATGGCCCTCGGCCTGCGGAACTGGCGGTTCGACATGGGTCGGGTCACGGCCGTGGCCCTCGTGGCGGTCGCGGCCGTCGGCGGCCTGAGCTCGGTGTACTTCGTCTACCGGTGGCGCCGGGTGCGGAGAGACAATCCCATCGCGGTTCTCCACTGAGCGACCGCTGACAAAAACCGGTCCAAAGACGCCATATACACCACCGATGAACACATCATCCGGAGGGCCTGTGGGCGTGGAGCGAGGGGTCTCGGGGGGGACCTCGCCCGAGCCGATCGCGGCGTCGTATTCGCGGTTCACCGCGGGGCTCAGTCGCGTGCGGGGCTATTGTGTGACGGAGGAAGGGGACTCCCTGTCCCTGGCGTTCGAGCCATGGTTCACGGAATCGGGGAGCTCGTTCGCCGTCCCCTGCATGCGGATCATGTTCCGTCGGGAGGGGGAGCAGATCATCCTCGAACGATTCGAGATCGAGGATGCGGACGAGCCGCGGACGGTAAACATCGACGCGGCTCACGACGCCTTGCAGGCCTGGATGGACTGCATGGCGGATTAGTTGCCGGCGCCGCGTCACAGGCTCTCCCTACTGCGCAGGGACGCCGCTTCGAGCACGCCGCCGCTTTGCGAGCCAAACCTCGGCATTCGCAAGGCCGTCACGTTCGACGCGAACTTCCGGCACGCCGGGTTCGCGATGTTCCCCTGATCGGCCTTGGTCGCCGTGCGGGCCAGGGCTTACGCGCGCAACGTCGGCGAGAACGAATAGGTCCCTGAGAGCACATCGTACACTCGGACGATGAACATCGTCCCCGCGGGGATCGGGCAGTCCGAGCACGGCGCCGAGATTCGATACGTTGCGGTCCCGAGTCCACCCGATCCGTCGACGCCCGTCGTGTTCCACGCGAATACGATCGGACCCTCGACGATGAAGAATCGCGGCTCGACGGCGGCGTTCGAGGGGGAGAGGGTCACGAGCAAGGAAGCGATCCCCCCGGAGGGGAGGCGCCCATCGGGCGGCACCGAAACGGTCAGGTCGACATGGGGGACCGGTCCGTTCGCGAACGCCGTCAGCCCCGCCGTCGCCACGACGATGCCGAGGGCCACGAGGACGGCGATCCCCGGGACGCTAGGGATTGGAAGTCGCATGGGTCCTCCACCACATCCACAGCCCGATCATGAGGAACGGCGCCCAGTAGACCACGTAGCTCTGGAGCATCCGATATGAAACGAACAGGACAAGGGCCGGGAAGATCCAGAAGGTAAACTCGAAGCGCTCAAAGTGCACGTGATACATGACCACGAGAACCGCGAGGAGTCCGACCTCCGAGACGACGAAGAGATCCCGCGGCGCAACAATGTAGCCGTACGCCGCGAGCGTCGACAGTCCAAGGCCGGTCGGCGCCTGGAGGGAGATGAGCGGCGCGAACATCGCCGCGGCCCAGGCGGACGGATTCCAGGCGAGGAATGGACCATTGACGAGGAGGAAGACCCCGGCCGCGACGCCGCCGAATGCCAGGATCGTCCGGCGCACATCGGTTCGATGCCGGTGCCAATACCACAGGAACAGGAACGGAGCTAGGAGCCACGGGGTCTGCTTGAACGCGCACGCGATTCCGTACCAGAGCCCGGCCCGGGCCGGCCGTCCGAGATCCGTGGCCATGAGCAATGCCGGGACGACCCAGAGGATGTCGGGGACGCCCCACGGCGTGTACTGGACGAGTTCGAGGGTCATCACGAGGCCGATCGGCGCGACCCCGCGGAACGCGGGCGGGGCGCGCAGGTACAAGACCGCGAGTCCGGCGAGATGGAACGCGAGGTACACGACGCGGACATCCGTCATCCCGGCCACCAGGATCGGTACGTACACCAGGAACGAGAGCGGCGGATACGGCGAGGTACCGAACAGCCCTCCGCTCTCCAAGGGTGACCATGCGTCCGCAGGGACGTGGAAGGCGCTGAGCGACGGGAGCATGCTCTCCGCGTACGGGTTGCGGCCTTGGAGGATCAGCATCGCCGAATAGTGCGTGTACGAGAGCGAGTCAATCCGGTAGAACGGCTGGAACACGATCACCGGCAGGAAATTCAGGAGGACCGCGTAGGCTGCCGCGACCAGCACTAGATATGCCTTCGGTCGGAGCTCGGCCCTCGAGACCAGTGCCAGGACGATGAGGGCGAATGCGAACGCGTACGCACCGAGGTTCATGACGAGCAGGGGAAGGTTCGTGAATATCGGGAACGAGTACGCATCGGAGACCGCGACGTGGGTGAGGATGTACGCGACGAAAAGGAATCCGACTCGCGTCAGGGGCTCGCCGACATCCTTCGAGCCGAACGCGTGCGACAGGATCCGCACGCCGGGAAGTGTCGCCTTCGGCGCATCGCCCATTCGATCCCCGGTCACCTGATCGCGATTTGCACGTCCGGTGTGATCCCGGCTTTCCAAGGAGACCACAGGACGATCACCAGCGTATACGTCCCACTCGCGGCGACCGTGTAATCGAGTCGGGGACTCGCGGTTCCCTGGGTCGGCAGGGCCGGGATCCGTGCCCGTGCGGAATACTGGAGCCACCACCCGGTCCGCAACTCCGGCCGAATCAGGTTCCGGAAGACCTCGACGCTCAGGTTGAGGCCTCCCGCTGTCGCGGTCACCGTGAGCCGTTGCCCGAGCATGAGGAACGGCAGGTAGATGAACACCGCCGACGGGCGCGTCTCGTTGGGGAACGTCCGGTTCCCCTGCGATCCGTAGAGCGCGAACCACGGCTCGACGATTGGCTTGACCTCGATGTCGTCCACGATGAAATCGCTCCCGGTCGCGTGGAGTCCGAGTTCGAGGACTGATTGACCCGCGATCTGCGGCAGGGGGAAGACGGCCGTCCGCCAGGTCGACGTGTTCCCTTTCTGACTCCGATCGACCGTGTACCACGTCTTGTCCGCTGCCCGCCTCACGTTCAGGACGAGAAGTCCGTCGCCGGAATCCCAATACCGGACGACTAGCACCTCGGGATTGACCGGGGTGAAGACCGAGACGCGAGGCGTGTTGTTGTCCTGTTGAATCCGGAGAACCCGCTTGCCGAGGAAGATCTCCGGGGACGTGAGTCCGGCGATGCCGTAGAGTCCGACCGGATTGCCCGCGGGCACGTCGGGATACGGTTGGATTCCAACGGCGAAAATCATGCTCTTGCCAAAGATGGCCACCCAGGGGAAGTCAGGGGAGCCGAGCCATTGGAACAGCGGCAGGGCCGCGCTCGTGAATCCATTCCAATCCATCGATCTCACGAATACGTACGAGACTCGATGGGCCTGGAGGTAAGCCGACATCGCCCCCGGATCCGTCATCACGTAAAGCGGCTCCGCCTCCTGGCTGTCCAAGTAGAGCATCGTGTCGGAGACCCGCAGGGCCGCTTCGATGTAATAGACGCGATACTCGAGGCTCGCAATCCGTTGCCCCGGTTGAAGATGATCGTTGAACCACCGCCAGGCACTGGGATCGGACCCGTAGGTTTGTTGCAAATCACTCCAGAGGTTGGTCCCGGGCCTTCCGAAGTAACGGAAGTAGTCGCCTTGGCTCGTGTTGGCCCCGAAGAAGTATGCGTTGCCGCCGAAGCCGGCGACGAGAGGGAGGATGAACAAGCTCGCAAGGACGACGACCGGGATTCGGCCGACGGCCTCGGTCGCGATTCGCGCAGGGCGCGCGCGTGTGTCGACGGCGGCCCAGGACCGGAGGGCTCGGAGGGCCGCGAACGCGGCACCGGCTACCACAATCGCGGAGAACGGGATCAGAAGCCAGACGTACCGGATGAAGGGGACGGGCCCGGCGAGGATGGCGGCGAGCACGACGAAGTAGAAGCAGGCCAGCTCGAGTTTTCGGCGGATCTTTGCCGCCGGGAGGATGAGGAACGCCGGCACGGCGAAGGCGAGGCTCAACGGCGCAAAGGACGGGTTGGTCCCGAACTGAAAGAGGAAGTCCCAGTACGAGGTGGCGAGGGGGCCGGACGACGCGAGGTCCAAGGCGACGCTCCGCCACTCCATCTCCGCGAAACCCATGGTCGTCGGGGAGAGGTAGGGGCTCGAGAACAGGCCGCGGTAGAAGGGATACAGCGGGTCGCCGAGGAGGATCCAATTGCGGACGTACGGAGCGCTCCCGACAAGTGTGGCCACGAGCAGGATGAGCAACAGCCTGAGCGGCTCGGCCTGAAGGAACGCCTGCAGGCGCACGTTCAATCGACGAAGGAGCGCAATCCCGTAGAGCGCGACGACCGGGAGGACGAAGTACAATCCTTGATACGAGGTCAAAGCTGCGCCGCCGAGGAGAAGACCGCCCACGATCGCGTAGCCGGGTTGTTTCGCGTGAGTCGCCTTGAGGAGGGCCAGGAATCCGAGGGCGCCGAACATCACGAGCGTCGTCTCCTGGGTCGCCAGGAACGCGTACGAGACGAACGAGGGCACGAGGGCCGCCAGGCCTGCCGCGAGCACCCCGTGAGGACGTCCCGCGAGCCGTCGACCGATGAGGAACGTGGCATAGATGACGAGACACCAATTCGCCGCCCCGAGGAGGCGGAGGTAGACGTCGTTCACGCTTCCCGTCCACGCGTAGTAGTACGCGCCGAGGAGCGAGAAGGCCTGAGGATAGTTCGCGCTCGAACTCAACCCGACCCCACCGCCGACGATCCACGGGAGGCCACCGTGATAGTACACGAGAGCCGCGAGCGGGGCGTGATAGATCAGCGAGTCCGTCTCGATGATCCGCTCGACCGTCGCTTGATAGAACACAAGGACGGCGATGGACACGACTCCGGCCAACGCGAGCCACTCAAACGGACTTGGATGAGGCCGAAGACTCCGCACGACGGCCACCCACCGGGAGAGGGACGGTCTGATCGGCGTCCGGAAGGGGAGTGAGAACAGGACGAACGCGCTGATTTCGCCGAGCAAGACGACCTCGATCCACCCGAACGTGAAATGTCCCGTGAGGGCGAGGATCGTCCCGGTCAACCCAGTGAGACCCTCGCCGAGCCCCAGGACGAACGCAATCGCTTCCCAGGGCTCCGTGTGCCGGGGGAACAGGAACCGGTATGCCACGGCCCCGAGAGCGACCATCTGAATCGTCGCGAGAATCGCGGAGGGCAGCGCGGGAAACGGAAACGGAGGCCACGCCCACGATTGGAGGGCCGCGGGGAGGCCGGAGAGTCGAACGACATAGCTCCAATTCCATGCGAGGGCGGCGAGGGTCGCGAGGGTGAACACGAGGGTCACGAGAGCGAAGAACCCGAGACCCCAGGCGCGCTCTTCGCTCGTCTTCGGCGCGGTCACGATCTCCACGCGGGTGGCCTCGTCGGGACGAGGCTCTGGGACCCCCGGTTCGACCACGGGAGGTGGCGGCGGGAGTGCCTCGGGAGCGGGCGGCTCAATCATGATCACCGAGGTCGCGATGGCGGGCGCCACCGGCGCCGTCGACGGCGATGATTCATCTTCCGGATTCGGCCTCGTCCGGACGTCCGTCTCCGGAGTTAACGAATCGGCAGCCATGGCCGTTCAACCGCTCCTCCGGCGGCGAATCATCAGGACGATCAATAGGAGGACGACGAACGGGACTCCGACCGCGATTCCGAGGAGGGCCACCGACGTGAACGGGCCGGTGGGACCGGCAGGTGTGGCTCGCTCCCGGACCTCGACGACCCATTCGTAATTGGCCGATGAGAATCCGTCGGACACGACGACTTTGACGAGGAACGTTCCCGTCTCGTTGCGGAGGAACTCATACGAAGGGGAGGTCCCCGCGACGGAGACTCCGTTCACGGTCCACGCATAGGTGAGCGCGTCCCCGTCCGGATCGAACGCGCCCACCTGGAACGTCGTGCTTTCGGATGCATTGACGATCACCGCGGGCTGAGGACTCGTCGATTCGATCACCGGTCCTCGGTTTCCGACTTGGATCGTTTTCGTCGTCTCGTTGTACAGTCCGAGGTCATCCGTGACGATGAGACGAACCGCGAACGAACCGTGGGCCGCGAAAGCGTGTAGCGCCACGATTCCTTCCGCCGTGGTCCCATCCCCGAAATCCCAGGCATAGGAGACGATTCCGTTCTCCCGATCTGAGGACCCGGTCGCGTTGAAGGCGATGTAGACGCCCGGGTACGCCATCCCCGGGGTGGTGCTGAACGACGCGACCGGCGGCGCGTTCACCACGATGACCTGCGACGTGGAATTGGTCATCTGGTCGTCATCGAGGACCGTAAGGGTAACCGTGTACGATCCGGAGTCCGTGTATGCGTGGACGGTCGCCATGCCGGTGCCGACCGCGCCGTCGCCAAAGTCCCAGGAATAGCCAACGATCGTGCCGTCGGAATCCGAGGAGCCCGACGCGTTGAACGTGACGTCGACGCCCGGTGAGACAAGAGACGAATCCTCGGCGAACGACGCCTCCGGCGGAGACGTCGCGGCGACAGGGAGCGTGATCGCCATCGTGGCGGTGAAACCGTGCGAGTCGGTGACCGTCAGCACAATGAGGTAACTCCCTCCGGCGGAGAACGCGTGCTCGGCAATCGGCCCGCTCCCCGTCGCGCCATCCCCGAAGTCCCATTCGTAGCGAGCGATCGTCCCATCCGCATCCGACGAGGCGGAACCGTTCAGTGTGACGCTCTGCCCGGCGCGCGGCGAAGGCGGGGAGATCGTGAACGACGCGAAGGGGGCCGCGAAGACGTGGACATCGGCCGAGGTCGTGTTCGTGAGTCCGTCGGAGTCCGTCACCGTCAGGCCCACGGTGTATCCGCCGAACGTCCCGAACGTGTGCTGCGCAATCGACGAAACGGAAACGGTCCGGTTGGAACCGTCCCCCCAGTCCCACGCGTAGTTCGTGATGCTTCCGTCGGGATCCGTCGAGTTGGACGCGTCGAAGGTCACGGACGCGCGTTCGAAGGGTCTCGGGGGACCGAAGGCGAACGATGCGCTCGGAAGGGCGAGGACCCGAATCGACGCGGTCTGGGATCCCGTGAGATTGTCGAAGTCCGTGACGACGAGAGTCGCTTGGTACACCCCGTGCGTCGAATAGATGTGGGTCGCGACGGAGCCGGACGCCGTAGAGCCGTCTCCGAAGTCCCATGCGTACGTTGCGATGGAACCGTCCGGGTCGTACGAGCTGGACCCGTTGAAGGTCACGAGGTCTCCGGGCAGCGGCGTGGAAGAAGACGTGGTGAACGAAGCGATCGGCGGGAGGGACGTATCGTAGAAGCGGTAGATGGTCGTCGTGCTGCCGAGCCAAATCGCCCCGTCGAGCCCCTGTTCCAGGCCGATGACCCCGTAAGGCTCGCTCGAGGGCAGGGTGACGATGACGTCATCCGAGAGGACCGTGGTGTAGTCCGGAGGCGCGAAGTGGAGACGATGGACGTTGCGCGAGTTCCACGTCCCGAAGAAAAAGTCACCGTGCCAGGCCGCGAAACTCGGCCCATCGTAGAAGATCGCATTCGTGGGCGCGATGGGCGGCGTGTACCAGATGAGAGGTAGCACGGGATCCGGCCCGTCGCGATTCGTATTCAGCGGATCCGGCGGCGGATGGGCGCACGTGTAGTTGGCTCCCCAGCCATAGTTGCGGCCCGGGACGAGGAGGTTCACCTCGTCGTTGCACTCGGGTCCATTTTCGGTGACGTAGGCCTTCCCCGTGATGGGATGAAACGCGATCCCGAATAGGTTCCGATGGCCGTAGGTGTAGATGTATGGATTGGCGCTCGCATTGCCAACGAACGGATTGTCGGTCGGCACGCTGCCGTCGGGATTGAGCCGGAGCACCTTCCCGGCCAAGGTCGAGAGGTTCTGGGCGTTCGCGGGATGGTACGCGTCACCGGTGAGGGCCCACAGCTTGCCATCCGGACCGAATTTGATCGGACCGCCGATGTGCCATTCGCCGGTCGGAATCCGATCCAGGAGGATCTCCACGGAGCCCCCCGTATCGCCGGTCGCCTGAATCCGCACGATGCGATCGTAGATGGTTCCGTTGGCACTGTCGTTCAGGGTGTAAAACGCGTACACCCAAGGCGTGGAAGGGAAGGAAGGGTCCAGGGCGAGGCCGAGGAGACCCTGGTCATGATAGTCGCTCACGCGCTGGAACGAGTAGAACGGGTCCGGTAGGAGCGAGCCGTTCTCGATAATCCAGATTTTCCCGGTCGGTCGCTCGCCGAAGAACACACGGCCGTCGCGCGCGAAGACAAAGGCGTCTGGCTCCTTCAGCCCCGCTTGGACAACCTGGAGCGTCCCGGACACCGCAGCAGCCGGCCGCGATGAAACGAGCATCACCGACAGGAGGAAGAAAACGGCAAGCGAGACCGCGAGCGCCTTCGCGGCGCGTCCCCGGAGTCGACCGCTCACGTCAGTCGTCCTCGATGCCCTTCGGGACACGAGTTCTGTCCTCCCCGCGGGACGTAGCTCCCGGACGACCGGTCCAAGCGAACCGGCGACTCGCGAAGTAGTTGAAACCGAAGGCGATGACGATCGCGAGGAATTCGCTCACGAGGTAAAACATTCGGACGAGTTCCGTGAAGGCGAACAGGGCGACCAGGTTGACCGCGAGACCGGCGAGTGCGACGAGGTTGTACGCCAGGAACCGACGGACGAGCGACTGGGACTTCGCGATCCGGCGGAACGTCCACCGCTCGTGCAAGGCGAACGCCCAGAGGATGCTGGCCTCGATCGCGAGCGCGGCGGACACGAGGTACGGGATACCCGCGACGCCGGTCAGCGCCCAAAGCAGGCCGAGGATCACCAGGGCGCCGGTCAGACCCACGCTCGCGAACCGGACGACCTCGGGTCCGTGGTAATCGAGCCAGGTGTGCACGAGCGCCCCCAACTCGCGTCGAAGGATCTTGGGCATCTTCCAGAGCCCGTACACCTTCGTGGCCCCTTCGCGGACCCGGTAGGACACGGGGACTTCCACCTGGCGGTATCCCATCGAGCTCGCCCGTGCGGTGAACTCGAGCCAGAAGTTGTACGGCGAGTATCGGACCTCGCGCGCCACGGCCTGGGCGACCTCCGTCCGCATGAGGCGGAACGCGCTCGTGACGTCCTTGCAGCCCGGGTTGAACAAGAGGCCTTCCAGCCGCCGTAAGAACTTCGACGGCAGGGACCGGTACAACGGCTCGGTCCGCCGCGTCCGATAGCCATTGACGATGTCTGCGTCGCCCGTGCGGAATTCGGCCAGCAGGCGCTTGAAGTCGCGTGGGTCGTACTGCCCGTCGCCGTCGAGGAACAGCAGGACCGGGAACTTGTGCGGGTCGATCGACAGGATCGCGTCGCGAACGGCCCGCGGGTAGCCTTTGCGTTCCGGCGACGTCGACACGCGGAGCGCCGGCATGGAGGCCGCGATCTCCCGGAGCACCTCGCCGGTCCCGTCCTTACTCCCGTCCTCGAAGACGAAGAGGGTCACGGCGTGTGCCGCGACGATCGTCGCGGACAACTCGTCGATCACCGAGCGCACGCTGGCCGCCTCGTTGTGGACGGGCATCACGACCGCGAGTTGCGGTCGAGCGGAAGGTTCGGGCGCCGCCTGGAGCTCCATCGTCTCACGCTCGTTCGAGGAGGATACGCTCGTCCGTTGGAGCCGAAACGCTGTGGGTCGCGAGGTACCAGTCGATCGTCTTCTGGAGTCCGTCGCGGAAGGAGACCTCGGGCTTCCATCCGAGCTCGTCTCGGGCCCTTCGGATGTCCAAGGCGCGGCTCACGGCTCCGGTGGGCTTCGACGTGTCGAAGAAGATCTCTCGAGGGCGCCATCCGACGAGGTCGAAGATCGTGTTTGCGACCTCGATCATCGTGTACCGGCGACCGTTGCCGAGGTTGACCGCGCTGCCGTCCGTGATGCGCTCCGCCGCGCGAACGGTCCCTTCGACGATGTCCGTGACGTACGTGAAGTCCCGGTCCTGACGGCCGTTGCCCCAGATCGGGTACGGGTCCATCCGGCGGACCGCCTTGTAGATCAGGGCGATGATCGCGTGGGTCTCGTTCTCCCGCGGCCCGTACGCCGTGATGAACCGGACGCTGCACCCCTTCATGCCGTACTGCCGGATGAAGGCCAAGAGCTGGATCTCGCCGAAGACCTTCGCCCAGCCGTACTCCAGGTCGGCGCTGAGGGGCTCGCCGAGCTTCCGCGGGTCGCAGTCCTCCTCGCGCAACAGATAGCTCGATCCCTCGGTGGCCTGGAGCGCCGGAGGATAGACGCACGCCGAACTCGCGAAGATCACTTGCGAGACGTCCGCCCTTCGGGCGGCCTCGTACACATGGTGGTCGATTGCCAGGTTCGAACAGACGTCCGCGGGATGGGAGTCGATGTATCCGCGGCCTCCATGGATCGCCGCGAGATGAAACAGGACCTCGCTCCCTTCGAACGCCGAGGTGATCTCCTCGATGCCGCTGTACTCCAGGTCGATCTGATGGAATTTGTAACGCCCGCGGACGCCGTCGAGGTTCTGCAGGCGTCCACTACTCAAGTCGTCGATGACGGAGACATCCGCGCCGCGCCCGATGAGCGACTCGACGAGGTGGCTTCCGATGAAGCTCGCTCCGCCCGTGACCGCGACCTTCCGGCCGTCCCATTCCGATTTTCCCAGCACCGTAGCATCGGACGAGAGCGAGTGACCTCTCGCAGGACGTGGCTCGAACAATTTCTTTCCCCCCGGGGGCAGGGCAGGTTAGCGCAGAAGGCCAATACACGATGCGAACTCGTGAGTGGACCGCATTCCTTCCACGACTACACTCCCCCTACCTCGATAGCAATTGGAAGGGGGGTATAAGAATGATGGGCCAAAGGTTCCAGGTGCACGCGAGGTAGACTTGTCGTCGCGACGCTCGGAATCTGCGGAATGGTCGGACAACAAATTCGGGTCGGACTCAGAGAGGAGGTCCTCGGTGGAGCAGGACCTTGAGAGCCGCCTGACCGGCTCGGGACACGAGTCTAGAGGCCAGGGAAGCCGGCCAGCGATGGAACCGACGTCTGGAGTCGGCTTGGGGCGGATCTGGGTGTGCGCGTACACTTTTGTGCAGCCGCGGCTTTGTAGCTGGAGCGTCTAGCCCGACCCGGTGTCCGGGATGGTGTCTCCAGACGATCGGCCTGACACGAGACGGGGGGTACTGAAAAACGTGGCTGCGGCGGGACTCGGCGCCGCGATTGCGACGGTCGCGGCTCGAGAACTCCCTCCCTGGCTGGGCGGACCGGCGCCGGGGGTGCCCTCGATTTCCCGTCCCGGGACCATGGACGCCGTGTTCAATGTACGGGACCAAGGAGCCGTCGGAGACGGAGCGGCGGACGACACCGGGGCACTCGTCGGGACAATCGGCCGTGTCCCTCCCTCGGGCGGCCTGGTTTACCTTCCACGCGGGACCTACCGCGTTACGTCGCCGATCGCGATCGAACGGCCCAACGTCTGGGTCTTCGGATCCGGCCCGGATGCCAGCGTGATCCGGCTCGGAGACGCCGCGAACGCGGACATCCTCGCGATTCGGGCCAGCGGCTGCACCGTTTCCAATCTGACGATTGACGGAAACAAGGCTCACAACGCGTCCGGGGCCGGCATCCTTGTGGACGCAGCCGCGGCAAGCCAGCTGCTCGAGAACGTGACGGTCCGGGACCTCCGGGTCGTCCGCACGAAGGGGGCCGGGATCAAGATCCGTTCGAGTCCCTCGGGTCCCGTCAACCGGCGGAGCCTCGTCCAGTCGTGCGTCGTCGACGATACCGACGCCGAAGGAATCGCCCTGATGGCCACGGACCAGTCGATCGTGGCGAACTGCTTCGTGTCGCGGACCGGGAACCACGGAATCATCTCGAAGCAGGGAGACGAAAACACGCTCATCGGGAATCAGATCCTCCAGGCCGGGTTCAACAAGTCGAGCGGGTTCGCCCACGGCATCGCAATCGACGGGAACGGCGGTTTGAACCCAAACGGCCGACACCGGATCATCGGGAACTACATATTCGACGCGTGCGACGCGGGAATCGAGGTCGCGGACGCGGTGGACGACCTCGTGATCGAGGGGAACACGATCAACGGCGCCGGAGTTGGGGCGCTCGCGGTGAACCGGTACGGAATCTACTTCGGAGGGAGCCTCGCGGCGTCGAGCAAGGGGTCGATTCGCGGGAACACGGTCACCCGCGCGAAGGCGAACGGAATCCACGCCGCCGGTCTAAGCTCGGTCGCGCGGGCCTCGTCCCTCGTCATCGAGGGGAACCTGTGCTACGGGAACGGGGAAAATGGAATCTATCTGAAGGCGGTCGACAACTTCGTCGTCATGGGCAACGCGTGCTTCAACAACGACACCTCGTCGACGGAGAAGGATGGGATTCGGCTCGAGGGCGCTTCGGACGGAATCGTCATGGGCAATCGCTGCTACGACGATCAGGCAGCCAAGATGCAGGCCCACGGCCTTGGGATCGTGGCCGGCGCGACGAACGTCCTCGTGGCGATGAACGACCTGAGCGGGAATGCGATGGCTGCGATCGGGAACGCGAATCTGTTCGCCGGGACCTCCCGGCTGTACGAGAACAAGGGCTTCAACCCGCTCGGGGTGTCTCGGGTGACCATCGGGCCATCCCCATGGACGTACACGAACAACGATTTCGTCCGCGAGGCGGTGTACATCCGAGGAGGGACCGTGACGGACATCACGAAAGACGGCCTCGCCGGGATCTTCGCGGGATCGAACGTGACAGTGTGGCTCGAACCGGGGGAATCGTTCACCCTCGCGTACAGCTCGCCTCCGATCGTCAGTAAAGATCGAAAGTAGGCGGTCTTGGCCCCGAGCACTAGTCGGACGGCAGCTTGGGAGTGCGATGCCAGCGCAGGTCCCCGGGGCGTAGGACGACCCGGAAGGCAGCCTGGATCAAGGCGGCGAGTTGGAGCATCCAGTACACGTACAGGCCCGGTATCAGCCAAAGGACCTTCCGATCTCGGGTCAGGGCGGCTTCAGCTACGACCAGGGGGGCCAGGAGGAGTTGGGACCCGAGGAGACCGTACAACCAAGCGAGAAGGGCCGCCGGTACTGTTCCTGAGATCGCGAACAAGGCGAGGGACCCGAACGACAAAAGTGAGCTCACGAGGAAGACGAGCGGGGAGCAGGTGTACAGGAACGCGTCAATCCGTTCCCGCCGACTTCGACCGACCCGAAATCCCCGCCGGGCGGCGCGCGCGAACACCTGCAAGGCGCCGCTCCACCACCGTTCCCGCTGCCGCACGAGATGGGTCGCCCGGTAGACCGGCTGGATCCAGACGTTCGCGTCGAGCATGCCGACCCTGATACCGGAGCGTGCGAGACGGAGGGAATACTCGAGGTCTTCCGTGAGGCAGGATTCGTCCCAGGGCCCGACGGCCTCGAGGACGCTCCGACGGAGGAACATCCCCGTGCCGGCGAGGTGCATGAACAGTCCGAAACGTTCCTTCGCGGCCTGCAAGCCCTGGAACCAGAACCTCGTCTCGTAGTAGTTCAATCGGGTGATCGCGTTCGTGTGTTGGTTCATGATCCGGGGGATAGCTTGGACGACACTGACTTCCGGGTGATCGTGGAAGTACTTCGCGACGCGGAGCAGGAGGTCCGGCGCATATCGCGTGTCGGAGTCGAAGACGCCGATCACGTCGCCGTGGGCGTGCGGCAGGGCCCGGTTGAGGGCGGGCGGCTTGCCTTTCGACGGGCCGCCGGAGAGGCATCGCACGTTCGGGAGGACGGCGGCCATCCGCTGACCGATCGTCGGAGTGGCATCGCGGGATCCGTCTTCGACCAGCAAGACTTCCTTGAGTTCGTTCGGATATTGCAATCGATCCGCGCAGCGCAGGGCGCCCTCGATGACGATCTCCTCGTCTCGGGCCGGAATGACGATGCTGACAGAGGGCAAGTCGACGGGGTTCCGCAACGATCCTTTGTCGAACGGCTTCGGGCCGCCCCGCGTCATGCGGAGGCCGAGGAAGATCAGAAGCGTGTGGTAGCCGGCGATCACGTAGAACGCGAGGGCGAGGCCGACGAGCAGGGCCGTCCCGAGCTCGCCCAGCATCCATTCCGTATCGAGCGTGCGCCATAAGCACTTCGCGCCTCAAGAGACGCAAAATCGGTCCCGGGTCCAACGTCTTCGCTTCAGAAATCCCGGCCGGCCGTCGTCCGGCAGAAAGCCTTTACTACGCGTCGGGAGTCCGGAGGGTTCCGGACGGGAGGACGCATTGGAGTACGAGGAGCGTCGGCATTGGTCGATCGGCGATTCGGCCACGCGATTGTGGTTGGCCTCCGCCCTCCTGCTCGCGACGAATCTGATCTGGCTCCTGGCGGTCGCGCTCAACCTGCTCGGGCCGCTCGGCCCCCTGACCGCTGGGCTCCTGGCTTGGATCGCCCTCACGTTGGACCTCCCCGGCGGGGTCCTCTTGGGAGCGGCGTACGGCCGCTTGACGCGAGAGGCGGGAGACCGGCGGAGCCATCTCCGCGCGGCGATCTTCTGGGGGTTCGTCGCTTGGGCGTCCCTGTCGGTGTATTGGCGCTTCCTCATCCCACTCGTGATCGGGACGGACGTTCTGGACCTGTTCCAAGGTCTGTTGGGCGCGAACCCGGCCGCCCTGGTCTTGGCGAGGAACGCATGGCCGAGCATGCAAGAGATCTTCGGGGTCTGGATCGCGGCCGCGGCCTTGTTCTTCGCCCTTCACCTGCTCATCGCGGTCGACTACCGTCGGTCGTCCGAACGGGAGTGGTCCTTGGGCGTCCCTGCATACGCGTGGCTCCTCGGGACCGGTTTCTCCTTCGTCTCGACCATCCTGGTCGCGATCGCGTTCCTGCCGGTCTTGGCCGGCGGCTTCCTCGGGGCGACATTCACGGCGGGCGCCATCGGCAAGTTGCTCGTCACCCCGAACATCATGCTGTCCGGATACACGGCGAGTCTCCAGGTGAGTCGGGTCGCCATGCGAGGAGAGACCGTCTGACCCTAGGCGTTTGTGCAGAATGCGCTGATCCAATAGGGGTTCGACGGTGAGGGGCCCGGCCCGGAGCAAATCTTCGCCTGCGAATAGGTGAACGGCCCATCGACCGAGCTCGAGGTGACCCCGAACCACGTAATCGAGGGGCTCACCAGGAACGAGTCGTCCATGCGGATATTGAGGATGTTGCCCGTGAATGGCCCGGAGAACGGCACCGTGATGGTCGCTCCCGCCCGAACGGTCACCGGGACCTTGATCGTGATCGTCGTGTCCAATCGATTGTCCGGAGCCCCGGGAGGGGTCCCCGCAGCGAGGGACTGGATCCTCGCGGGGATGTCCGCGGAGCCGTGGTTAGTCACCGTCAGGATGCCGACAATCTTCCCGTCCGGTCCGGACGGATGGACGACGTTTTGGACGGACGCCACGATCGTCAAGTGGGTGTCGTCGACCAGGGTCACGGTCATCCGCAGAAGCGTCGGAGAAGCCATCGCGGTGAGCAACAGGAGGACGGAGAGAATCGGGAGCGGAGCGAGGTGCTTCTTCTTGCCCCACGGCGCACGACGAAAGCCGGTTGCTATGGGGACCAGCCCCCGAAACCCGAATCGCGGCACGGCAGAGACAAATCCCATTGGTCGAGACCAATCCCGGGGACCGCTGTTCAGCCCATATAACCATTCCGGCGAAGCTGTGACATGACAGTGTGAGAGTCCTCAGATTGAAGTCGGGTCGGCAGAGCGTCCAGGACGGATTGGCCGTACAAGGACCGACCTCAGCCTGCGCAGCTCACGGCAAAATTGTCTTATACCC
>VBMA01000139.1 GCA_005878985.1 Methanobacteriota archaeon | reverse complement strand
GGGACGAAGAACGTAATCGTGGTCGCCACGCCTGCGAAGCTCGCGATGACCCCGATCCTCCGGGTCGATACGGGCGACCCCGCACTGGATGACGAGTTCCACAAACGGGAGTACCTGTTCGTCGTCATCGGATACCGCACCTCGAAACTCCATCCGATTCAGCGATGAGCTGTGGCGACAAGCGCCTCGAACACGCGATAGGATGATACAAAGTTGAAATACCGCAAGCCCATGCGCAGGCCCGCGGACGGGGAACCCGTGTCATGACGCCAACGATGAAAGCCGCGGTGAAGCTCAAACCGGCGCCCGGAAGCACGGAGGTCCGCAAGGT
>VBMA01000138.1 GCA_005878985.1 Methanobacteriota archaeon | reverse complement strand
TGTCTATCCTCGGGATCGACCGGGACGGGTCGTTCGAGGAGTACATGACGGTCCCCGCATCGAACGTGATCATGAACGACGATGACCTGCCCCTCGACCTCGCCACGATGCAAGATCCGCTCGGAAACGCGGTGTACACCGTCACGAACGCGAACGTCCCTGGGAAGGCGGTCGCAATCTTCGGCCTCGGTCCGATCGGACTGATGGCGGTCGCCCTCTGCCGCGGGATGGCGGCCCGGAGTGTGATCGCGATCGGCCACAAGAACCAGTACCGGATGGACCTCGCCAAGAAAGTGGGAGCGAGCGTCGTCCTCCGGTCCGGCGAATCCCTCGTCGACCAGGTGATGGACGCGACCGCGGGCGAAGGGGTGGACGAGGTGCTCGAGTTCTCCGGGAGCGAGGCCGCCGTGCAACAGGCCATCAAAGTGGTCCGGCCCGCCGGCGGGATCCACTTGCTCGGGCTGTTCCCGAAACCGCTCAGCCTCGACATCTCCGACTTCGTCACGAAGGGACTCTCGATGTACGGCATCCACGGACGTTTGATGTACAAGACGTGGATGCAGATGGGCGGGCTCCTGAAGAGCGGCAACGTGAGCCTCAAGCCGATCCTGACCCACAAGTTCCCACTGGACGACTACAACGAGGCGATGGGCGTGATGCGGAGCGGGAACTGCGGAAAGGTCGCCTTTCCGATGGCGGTGTGACGATGTCGAAACGAGACCCGACGTCATGGATGCGCGCGGAGTATGAGGCCCTCGTGGGGCAGAGCCTGGACTGGAAGCTCCGGGTCCTACAGGGGCCGTCCGCGCCGCGAAGCGTCGTCGACGGCAAGAACGTCATCATGCTTTGTTCGAACAACTACCTCAATCTCTCGAACCACCCGAAGGTGAAGCGGGCCGCCCGCGAGGCGATCAAGACCCACGGCGCCGGGAGCGGCAGCGTGCGGCCGATCGCGGGCAACATGGACCTTCACGAGGAACTCGAGCGCCGCATCGCGCGGTTCAAGCATCGCGACGCGGCCCTGTTCTTCATGAGCGGATTCGCGGGGAACGCGGGACTCATCCCCCAGCTCGCGGGCGAGGGCGACGCGATCCTGACGGACGAGCTGAACCATGGGAGCATCATCGACGGGGTCCGACTGACGAAGGCCCAGCGGGTCATCTACCGGCACTGCGACGTCGCGGATCTCGAGCGGGCGCTCAAAGAGGTCGATAGCTGGGCGAAAAAAATCCTCGTCATCACGGATGGGGTCTTCTCGATGGACGGCGACATCGCGCCCGTGGGCGATATCGCCCGGGTCGGCGAGGAATTCGGCGCGATGATCTATGTCGACGACGCCCACGGCGAGGGCGTGCTCGGCGACGGTGGCCGCGGCGTCGCGTCCCACTTCCACGTCGAAGACAAAATCCAGATCGAACTCGGCACATTCTCGAAGGCCCTCGGCGTCGTCGGTGGATACGTCGCCGGATCGAACGACCTGAGGAATTACGCGCTCAACAAGTCGCGGACGTGGCTTTTGAGTGGTTCGCACCCGCCGGCCGTGGCGGCTGCGTGCACCGCAGCGATCGACGTCCTAGAGACGGAGCCTCGTCACGTCAAGAAACTCTGGTCGAACACGAAATACTTCAAGAAGCGGCTCGTCTCGATGGGTTTCGACATCGGTCGGAGCGAGACGCCGATTACCCCCGTCATGCTTGGCGATTCGGCGACCGCGAAACGATTCAGCGAACGCCTCTTCGATGAAGGTGTCTTCGCCTTGCCGATCGTCTTTCCGATGGTCGCCAAAGATCGGGCCCGCATCCGAAACATCGTGAATGCGGGCTTGCGGCGCGAGGATCTCGATGAGGCACTGGCCGCGTACGAGAAGATCGGGAAAGAACTCAAGGTCCTAGCCTAGACACTTTCGCGACGTTTCTTTCGCGCATAGGTAATCGGCAAGATGTCATATCCTTGAGATCTGAAGAATGCGGCCGATGCTTTGTTCTCTGGTTCAACGAGGGCGGCGAACATGTCGACTCCGTTCTTCCTCAGGACGAGCTCACAACGCCGGACCAGACGCGCCGCGACCGCGCGTCGACGGTACCGCGGATCGACCGCGAGACGGTTGATCCAGCCCTTCCGCGTGTCGTGCGTCCCCAGGACGGTTCCCACGAGCCGGTCGCCGTCGAAGGCGCCAGGGTACGAATCCGCATTGCGACGAAGTTGTTCTGTGAACGAGGGAAGGCTGTCCCGTCCCTTGATCTTCGGATTCAGGCCGCACACCCGGAAAAGTGCGATCATCGCGTCGTAGTCGGATCGGCGCAGCGGACCGATTCGAATCGCCACGGGCCTACTCCTCCCGGATGATGAGGTGTCGGGTCGGTCGCGCGAAATGCTCTCGGACGTCAGGGGGCAGCTCGACGCGGAGGAACGGCGGCATCAACTCAACCGCGGGAAGGCCTGCGAGGCGAGCGGGAGCAGACGCATGCGGATGTGAGATTCGCGGCTCGGGATGTACCCGGCCGGATCTGCCGCAGGGAACTCCGAGTTCAGATCGGCGAGAAAGTAGAACCCGATCTCGTGTGTCGTGACCCCTTTGAGCGTGTAGAAGTTCTCATGCACGTAGACGAGTTTTTCCGCTTCGACATTCAGGCCGCTCTCCTCATAGAATTCGCGGCTCATGCAGGCCGCGAGGCCCTCCCCGAATTCGAGGTGGCCGCCGGGCAGCGCATAGACCTTGCCGCCCCGGTCGTCGACTGCCTCCTGGGCGAGCACGGACTGCCCGTGAATCAAGATGCCGCACGAGCGAATCAGGAACTCGCGGCGCGGGTCATGCGATCCGAGCACCGAGCTCCCCCTCCGTCTCGGGCCGGAGCAGGATGACCCGCTGGTCCGACTGCACGGCTCCGAGGCACAAGACCTCGGACATGAACGGGCCGATCTGGCGAGGGGGAAAATTCGTGACCGCCACGACCGCCCGACCGACGAGATCGCTCGCCCGGTACCACGGTTGGACCGCGGCGGAGGACTTCCGCACACCGTGGGGGCCAAAGTCGATTCGAAGCTTGTACGACGGATTACGCGCCTCGGGAAAGTCCTCGGCGGCAACAATCCGACCGACGCGCATCTCGACTTTCTGAAACTCCTCGAACCTAATATGGGCCATGGTCTCAAACCGTGCGAACGGCCTCGGTCGATTTGACCCTTTCCGGTCCGCCGCGAGGTTGAATCCTAGTGGGCCCGGGAATCGGTCAAACGGACACCGAGTCGACGACACAGTCGTTCGTGTTCCTCCCGGCTTGTCCATTCGACGCGAAGATAGTCCGCGATTTCCCGGTCCGACATCCCGAGTTTGCGGGCGACCTCGACCGCGAATTTGTAGGCCTCCACCTCGGTCGGCCGATCGACGTAGCTGTACCGCCGATCCCAGAGCTTCTTTCCTTCGTGCCACTGCCGAATGTGGACGAGTTCATGGAGGATGTCCAGGTACAGCGTCCGCTCCTCCCCACTCTGCAGGTAGTACAGCCCGACCACGACGTGCCCCTTCTCGTCGTCGATGTAGGCGTAGGCGTCTTCTGGAATGAGATGGATGAGGGTGTCCCTCAGGACCGTTTCCCGGAGACCATCGTTTTCAAAGAGACGATGGAAATGAGCGTCCCGGTCCAACCCCGGAAAGACCTTGACGATCGGCCATCGCCCGGAGTTGAGCTTGCGGTTGATGGACACTTTCACGGGAGGAGTCGATAGGATGGTCCCACTTAAGCCTCACGGCGGCACGCGCCGACGTGATGTCGGCGCGTCATAGGGGGAACTTGCGGACGCTTTGCGGGATATCGGGTTCGGCATAGATCCGCGCAATCTGCTCGCACGCCATCGCATCACGCTCCCGTCCCAGATCTCTCAAAATTCGCGCGCGCAGCCACCAGACCCCCGGGTAGTCCGGCGTCCGGGACACGAGCCGATTCAACACGTTCAGGGCGTTGACCAGGTCGCCCACGATCTCGTCCCACGCCGCGACCGCGAAGAGTGCGTCCGCGTCGCCCGGATCCTCAGCGAGCCGGCGTTCCGCGGCGAGTACGACCTCTCGGTCTGCCGGCGCTGGGACGATCTGGACACGCTGCCCGATCGAGTGTCTCTTCAGCAACTCGTGGTTCTGCATGGACCTCACCGGCGCTCCAGGAGGCGGGAGAGGGGTTCTTCGAGGAACGCCGGGAGGTTGATTGGGAACTTCCGCCGGGATTCGGGAATCGTCCTCGGTGGGTCAACGAAGTGGACGCGTTCTGCGCCAACCCGCGGCCGGTGCGAACGGCCCCTCGCAACGAGAGCCGTGTCCGGCGCGTCGATCATGGTCAGGGACTCCGAGACGAGTGGGATCGAGCCCTCGTTCACCGCGATGCGCGTCCGAATCTGGTCCTCCGCGAGGCTCACACTGATCGACTGCAGCGCCGACCGATACCGTCGGGGCGGCACGCCACTCCTCTGCGGTTGGCCTTCCCGCGAAACGAGAAGCCCAAGGGACTCGAGCCTGCGCAACCATCGATAGCATCGGCCAATCGATATCCCGCAACGGCGGCTCAGTTCAACGGCCGTCAGCTCTTCGAGAGAACAGGAGCGCAAAATTTCCAGGGCCTCAGGATCCAGGAGTGAGTGGGCGAGCTTCAGGTGGTCCCAGGCGAAGGTCCGGTTGTTTCCGTTCCAGGCAGTTTGATTGGCGTGGGGAGTTTCCATGGAGGCACCTCTCTCTGAAAGGTTCTTCGTATCCGCGCCGGCGCCGCCGACAGGGACTCGGCGTCTCGCGGCGTGGCGGACCGGGTGGATCATGTCCGACGCAGTGTATTGCGCGTAGCGACATAGCCATCACGTTTGCAGCGCATCACATTGTGCGCGACATGATTCGGCTCGTCGAAAGTGATAATTAGACGCAAACATTATTGAATCTTTGAGAGCCCCTCCCGGTTTCCGCGTGGGGTTCCGAATGCAAGGTCGAAAGACCACGACACGGGCATTTCGAATCGACGAAATGGTCGACCGCCGGCTCCGCGAGTGGGCGGAGCGGGAAGGAGTCAGCGTCAGTTTCCTGGCGAACAAGGCCCTCCGCCGACTCGTCGAGTGGGACATGTACGCCGATCGCTTCGGTTTCATCGCGATGCCGAGAGAGGCGCTCTCACGAATGATCGAGCTCCTCTCCGAGGACGAGGTGCGAGACCTGGGCCGATGGGCGGGAGCCGACGTCTATCGAGCATTCACGACGTTCATGTTCAAGCATCTGGACCTGGAGACGGTACTGCAGGTCATACCCAAGCTTACCTCGAGATACACGAAGGCCTTTGAGTACGAAGAGAAGCGAGACGGTGCTCGGACCGTCATCGTCCTGAGACACGGCAGCGGCCGTAAGTACTCCTTGTTCTACGAGGAGGTGGCGCGCGCCCTCTTCGCGGACCTCGGCGGCCGAGGCATCCGGACAGAACCTCAGGAGAACGCGGTGGTACTCGAGTTCTCCAACCCACCGAAGACGGTCGCGGCCGAGGGCGTGTCGGTTGGATCAAGGCACGGTCTTCCGTCGACAGACAAGGCCGCACGCCCCCGAAACGTCCCGACATAGTCGGATTCGTGACTCTCCTACCTCCCTCTTGCGCCTCGTGGTGCGGCAGCTCGGTCACCGTTTCCGCCTCTTTCCGATCGCATCGACGCGAGCCTCGACGGCTGTGATGCGGGAGCGGAGTTCCTTGTTTTCGTCCTTCAACTTGTCCAGCTCTTCCTGTTGTTCGACTTTCTTCGCCGCCTCGGCGTGTTTCTCTCGCAGACTCGCGATCGCCTTCCGGGCGTTCGTCCGAAGGTTGCTCATCGGTTCGGCTTCCGAAATTCGTTGGAGCTCGTCCTCGCCCTTCGGGTCCCCGAGCTCCCCGAGCCCCAGGGTCGCCCCCAGCCGAGTGCGGTAGTTCGCATCTCGAACGAGCATCGAGAGGTGCTCGAGGACCTCGTCCCGCCGTGATTCGTGGAACGAGCCGAGCTTCCCGAGTGCCCATGCAGCTCCGTAGCGCACCATCTCGAAGGACGCGTCCGAGGTTCGCCTCTCCAGCTCCGGGAAGCCGCGCTCGTCTCGCAGGTTCGCGATCGCCATGCAGGCGCCTCGCGCGAGAATCTCTCCCTGGGAACGCCGGTCCATGCCTTTCACGATCGTCTCAAGGGCTTGCTCATGCCGGGTCTCCGCGATGGCGAGGGCCGCCGCATTCATCGGGTAGTACCAGCCATCCTCCCGGTACGCTTTCGCGAGCGCCTTGAATGCCACGTCATCTTTCCGGAAGTTGCCCAGAGCGCGGTACACGCCCCGCCGCACCCGACTATCCTTGTCCTTCGCCCCGCCCAGGAGCGCATCGCGCGCGGCCGCCGTCCCGATCTCTCCGAGGGCCACGGCGGCGGCTCGCCGGACCGCCCAGACCTCGTCTTTCTTCAGGGCATCCTCCAGGCCTTCGATCGCCTTGGGATCTCCGACGAGCTTGCCAAGGTCGCGGCACGCTTCGATCCGCGGCCAAGTTGAACCCGCGTTCGCGAGCTGCCACAGAAGCTCGTCTCGCGGTTTCTTGAACGTCACTTTCTTCAGGATCGCGTCCTCGGGGTCGAACAACACTGCGCGCGGGCGCCGCGGCGCGTCGAACCGGAACACCTGGTCCGCCTTTTCGATGCGAATCGATTCCTTCTGCGTCCGATCGGGCCCCGCGAGTTCGACGGAGGTGGACACCCGGAACAGCGGCACCGGATCCTTGACCTCCTGGGTCTGTTTCACGCGAAGCTCCACCTGCTTCGCCGATTCGTCCCACGACCAGGCGACCTCGAACTCCGGGTGCCCGGCATGGTAGAGCCACTGGTCGAAGAAGACATCGAGGTTCCGGCCCGTGGCCTCCTCGATCGCCTCCTTGAAATCGTTCGTCTCGACGTTCTGGCCCGCGAACTTCTTTACGTACTGCCGGATCGCCTTCCACCACAGGTCGTCGCCGAGTTCGTTCCGCATCATGTGCAGCACGTTCGCGCCCTTCTCGTACGTGTGGCGGTCGAACAGGTCGGACGGCTCGACGAACTTCATCGTGACGATGGGCCGCTTGTAATTCTTGCTCGCTTCCTCGTAATAATTCTCCCGGTCGGCCTCGAGCTCCATGAGCGCGGCGTCTTTGCCGAAGAAGTGTTCCCACCAGAGGACCTGAAAGTACGTGGCGAAGGATTCGTTCAACCAGATGTGGCCCCACGCCCGGCAGGTGAGGAAATCACCGAACCACTGGTGCGCGAGTTCATGGGCGAGGAGCCCTTCCGGCCGGTAGTCGTCGTACGCCTTCTCGTCCGTGAGGCAGTACTCGGTCAGAGTCGTCATCGAGGTGTTCTCCATGCCGCCGACGACGAATTCGGGGACGCAGACCTGCGCGTACCGAGGCCACGGGTACTTCTGGCCGGTCACCTCGCCGAAGTACCGCACCATGTCCGGGACGTTCTGGAACGTGCGGTCCAAGAACGGGCCGAGCCCTTTCGACACGTGCGCGAGGACCGGCACCCCGTCCGCGTCCCATTCCTTCGACTCGAATTCGCCGACCGCGAGGGCGATCAGGTAGTTCGAATGCGGCTGGTCGAGGGACCAGTGATACGTCTTCGTCTTGCGGCGCTTGTCCGCGGATACGTCCACGAGGCGGCCGTTGCTGAGCGCCTCGTACTGCTCGTCGACGGTCGCGAGGACTTCGGATGTGAAGCGTTGGTTCGGATAGTCGTACGAAGGGAACCAGTAGCGGTTGTCCATGTCTTCCCCCTGGGTCCAGGTGACGCGGGGCCGCTTCGGGTTTGCCTTGTCCGGCCCGGTGAAGAAGATCCCCTTCCGCGGCTTCGCGTCGTAGGAGATCCGAAGTTCGAAGGCCTGGCCGGCTTTGCGCGCCTTCGGAAGATGGATCGAGAGGGTTTCTCCATGCAGGTCCCACTCGAGTTCGTGGCTGCCGTCGTCGAGGACCTTGTGGATGCTCAGGTCTCCCGCGTCGAGTGCGACCTCGGTGAGGCCATCGTTGATCGGCGACAGGCGATGGGTGACGGTTCCAGAGATCGTGCCCTCCTGGTCTTCGACAGCAATCTCGAGGCGGACGTGTTGAAGGAGGAACGTCCGGTCCCGCGGCGGATGTTCGGGCGCATCCGGCGGCGCGAAGGCCTTCTCCCCGTCCATCAGTTCGAGTCGCCGGCACGATTCCGAAAACTCGCTCATGGAAAACCCGGGGCCATCCAGCGTGCGGCGGAACGGTCGAGGTCTATTTAGGCTTGCCCCGAACCACGCCGGTCCGGATGCACCCCAGCCCCGTGTGGCCGGAGTTCTTATGGGTCGCAACGATTTCCCGACCTGGATGGACCAAGGCCGCAGCGCCGAAATCGCTGCGACGTTCGAACGAATTCGGCGGCCGTTGCGATGGCCAATGGAAAACTTTCGCCGGAAGCACATCGCGAACCGCCAGTTCGTCGGCTACCGCTTCTCGCGAGTTCGACGCCTTTCGGCCGCCGGATTCAGCTTCGGGTTCGCGCTTCGGAATGATTCCCTGCCGGGGATCATCGAGGCCCCGGAGGTCGTCGGCTATGCGTTCGTGGAACCCGCGAACTCGGCCCTCCATCGGGACCTCGTCGAACGACGGAATGGCGCGGTGCACCGGCTCGCCTCCATGAGTCGGCGGATGGGCTGTCCGTTCGAGCTCCACGCCGACGGTGCGGTCGCCGCGGTCCGCCACCGATCCGTGCGCGCGGTGCCGGACGAACTCTTCGCCCTGGTGGCGTCGGACTTCCTGATGCTTTGTTACCAGCCGCTGCGAGCGGCCGGGTTCTTGGAACGGGTGACGAAGGCCACGACAGGCCCCGGCTAGGTCACGCGCCGAGCTCGAGGGCGATCACCGCGGGAACGTGGGGCCGGTCGACGACCTCGAAGACCTTGCTCCAGTTGTCCGCGAGGTCCCGGGACATGCGAAGCACGCCGAGATCCACGAGCGCGCCAAGCCGTCGACGCGTCCGCGACGCCGGCCACCGAAACCGGATCGCCATGAACTCCACCACGGCCCGTTCCCGGGCGACGCGGCTCGCGAAGTGCACCTGGATCGCGGTCGCGACGAGCGCGAGGTCTTCCCGTTCCTCCGGATCGCCGACGCTGCCCAGGATCGTCCACAGGCCTCGGATTCCCGCCATGCGGCCTCGATCGATCCCCGATGCCCTTTCCCTTCCGCGTGCACGTAGCGTACCTCCACTTTCGTGAAGAAGACTTTAATTCACGCGGCCCGATACATTGACGATGCCGGTCGAGACGGAACTCGTCGCCATCGAGAACCCGGACGGGTTGAACGTGATCCTCGGTCAGACCCACTTCATCAAGACGGCCGAGGACGTCCACGAGGCACTCGTCGGGTCCGTACCCGGGATCAAATTCGGAGTTGCGTTCTGCGAGGCTTCCGGGCCCGCACTCGTCCGGGTGGAAGGCAACGACGAGACCTTGAAGAAGCTCGCTGCGAGGAACGCCCTCGCGGTCGGAGCGGGTCACTTCTTCGTCGTATTCATGAAGGACGCCTACCCGATCAACGTCTTGCGGGCCTTGCGCGATGTCCCCGAAATCGTGACCGTGTTTGCCGCGACATCGAATCCCGTTGACGTGATCGTCGCGACGACCCGCCGGGGCCGCGGAGTCCTGGGAGTCGTCGACGGCGAGCGGACGAAAGGCCTCGAGACCGAGAAAGACCGCGCGGAGCGGATTGCCTTCCTCCGGAAAATCGGGTACAAGTTGGGCTAACATGTGCCGGATGCTCGCGATCGTGAGCCGGAAGTCGGCGCCGGTTGACACGCTCATGGCGTTCCGACAACTGGCCGACACCGGGAGGAACTTCCGGGACTTTGGATGTCCCCAGCCGAATCCGAAATCGGGCCACCCCGACGGCTGGGGCATCGCCTGCGTCGGCCAGGAGGGGGAGTTCTACGCCCGCGGGCCCGGCAGCGCGACGGCGGATCCGAGGTACGAGGACGCGGTGCGGCGGCTGTCCCGGGTGTGCAGTCCCCCGTTGATCCTCGTGGCCCACCTTCGCTATGCGTCGAAGAAGGACACGATCCAAGAGCGCTATTCGCATCCGTTCCGCCTCGAAGTGGACGGCCGGGTGATGTTCTTCGCCCACAACGGCGAGATCGAGGACTTCGGTGTTCGCGAGGGGAAGATCGACACGCAATTCATTTACGACCGTTTCGTGGACTCCCTCGGAACCGAACAGCGGCCGATCGCCGAGTTCAAGCAGGCGATCGCGAAGGCGAAAGCAACGATCGACATGGAGTTCCCGCGGAAGGTCGAGTCGTATACGTTCCTGTTGATCGATGGCGACCGCCTAATCGCACACCGGGATGCCCGGACGTGCGTCCCCTACTACACCCTGCACGAGACCGCGACGGAGGACGCTCGCTTCGTCTGCTCCGAAGTCCTCCCAACCCTCCCCGGCCGGTGGCGCATGCTCCGGAACGGCGAATTCGTCGAACTCCGACCCTGACGCCGCCCGGCCAAGCGTTTCCTCAAGACCGGACGTCGGCAATCAGACTCGAAACAAAAGAGCGCGCGGCGAGCGGAAAAAACGGTCTGGCGTTGGGACGAAGGGTTAAATAATTCCTGTTTCGTAAGGATTCTATTCTTCTGTCGGGGGAGGACGATAAGGTGCGAGAGGTAGAGATCACAACCCAGTGCCCAGAATGCCGCGGTGACCACCTCGTGCGGGACTATTCCCGTGCGGAGATCGTCTGCGAAGACTGTGGCCTCGTCCTCGACGACATGATCATCGACGAAGGTCCGGAGTGGCGGGC
>VBMA01000137.1 GCA_005878985.1 Methanobacteriota archaeon | reverse complement strand
CAACCCGGGGGCGAGCGCTGAGCTATGGGTCCCGGTCCCCGACTTCCCGCAGTTGCGTGACCAAGCCTCCGTGGACCCAAATTTCGGAGACTTTCCCAACCCGAACGTGACCCAGTCCATGGTGGTGTCGCCGTACGGCACGATGTTTCGATTCGTTTTCTCCGACTCCTTCGCGGTCCGCGGAGTGAAGGTCGTGACCCCTGGTTCCGCGAACGGCACTCTGACCTTCAGCACCCAGGTCTCGAACGCCGTCCGGCTCTACCTAGCGAACGTCAGCTCGGGGACTCAGGTGTCCTTCATTCTGCATTATGAAGTCGCCCGGAGCCGTGGCTTCCTCTTAAACGATCAAGTGAGCTTTGTAGGCACGGCGGACCCCCGGAGCCTCGAGACAGGACTGGTTCTTCCCTGTGGCTACTTGTTGAAAATGATCAGCGACGAAAATGCCTACACCGTCGTATCCCCGGGCTGGGATCTCTATCCGTTGAATGATGGGGGCTTCTCATATTCCTGCGACTAGGAACAACGCCTCTTCTTCGGGTTGCGCACAGAGAGCGGTGGCGACCGGAGACATGAGGGGACGACCGCCTCGAAGCCGCCCAGTTCGTCCGTGATTACTTGCCGGCGTTTCGCGGCCAGTGACAGCCGCGTCCTCACGCTCCCGGGATCGCGCCTCGTTCTCGGTGAGACAACACCCAGCTGGCCAGAAGACCAATGCCGGCGATTGCGACGCTCGCCGCCAGGAGCGCGCCGATGAACGGGAGGAGGGCCAGGGACACCAGGAGGGAGATCCATGGAAGCACTCGCCGTAGCCCTCGCTCGTTGAGGAGCCGGATTCCCGCGATCGAGCCGATGACGTACGTCAAGACGGCAGCCCCGCTCGCCATCAGGAAGGCGGTCACAAAGTCCACGTCGGCAAGGTAGAACGCTAGGAGGCTCACGAGGACCAAGACGATCAGGAAGACGAGGGCATGGTGGGGAACGCCGGTCCGGCGGTCCACGGCGGCGAGCGTCCTCGGGAACACGCCGTCCCGCGCGGCGGCGTAGTAGACCCGGGCCATCCCTGCCACGTACGCGTTGACGGTGCCGAAGGTGACGAAGACCGCGAGGAGCGCGACGATCGCCCCGCCGTACGAACCGAAGGCGTCCGACATCATCGCGGCAAAGGGGGTGACTCCGCCTCCGACGGTGTACGCGCCGGTGCCGACCGTGACGACGGCGATGGCGAGGTAGAGGCCGCTGATTAGGAAGACGCTGATGACCACGCTGCGGTGGAAATCCCGCTCCGGATTCCTGAATTCCTCCGCCACGTTGGAGGTGTTCTCGTACCCCAGGTAGGACCAGACGATCAGGGCGGCCGCCGTGCCGATCGACCCCAGCCCACTCGGGAGGAACGGCGTGTAGTTCGCCGGTCGGACTCTCGGAGCGGATGCGACGACCGCGATGACGAGGGCGACGAGAATGGCGGCCACCGTGGCGAGTTGCACGCGCCCGGTGAAGCGGATGCCAACGTAGTTGACGACGAACGCCAGGATGAGGATGCTCGCGGCTGCGAGGTAGATGTCCAGTCGAGTCAAGGGGAAGACAAAGGCGAGGTACGAGGCCGCGGCGACGGTCGCCGCCGGGGCACCCAGGACCGCCCACGCCAGAAAGAGCCAAGCGGTCGCCGCCCCCGCGTTGAGGCCGATGCCGTCTCGTGCGAACGCGTAGATGCCTCCGGATTCCGGTCGCTTCGCGGAGAGCTTCGCGAACGTGTAGGCGAACGGATAGCTCGCGAGCGACAACAACGCCCACGAGACGATTGAGGCGGGGCCCGCGATTCGAGCCGCAAGTCCCGGGATGACGAAGATGCCCGATCCGAGGAGCGAACTGACGTAGATGGCGACCGCGTGGCGGAGCGTGATGACACGACGCAGGGCCGGAGGGGATCCCGCACGGCCTTCCTGGATTGGCTCCAAGGCGGCGCCCACCGTGGTCGGTTCAACGAGTTCCGATTCATGACCTTGCCGCCGGCTCCTCCCCGAAGCCTGAAGTATGGGTCTTCGGTTGCACGGACGGAAGTGAGTCGATGCCTGGAACGCGCACCCTGGCCGCCACCCTGTTCGTGTCGCTGGACGGCGTCGTCGAATCGCCCGAGAAGTGGAGCTTCCCATTCTGGAGCGAGGAGACCCAGAACTTCAAGCTCGACGAGACCCGCGCCTCGGACGCGCTCCTCCTGGGACGTGTAACGTATGAGGGGTTCGCCGCGGCTTGGCCCGGCAGGAAAGACCCCGACGGGTTCGCGGACCAGTTCAACAGCATGCCGAAGTTCGTCGCGTCGAGGACCTTGAAGAAGCTCGCGTGGAACAATTCGCATTTGATCAAGGGCGATCTTGCGGCCGAAGTCTCGAAGTTGAAAGAGCAGCCCGGGCAGGACATCGTGATCCACGGCAGTCCCGGCCTGATACGCTCCCTGCTGCCGTCCGGCCTGATCGACGAATTCCGGTTGCTCGTCTATCCGCTTGTCTTGGGTCGCGGAAAGCGCCTCTTCGACGAAGGAAGCCAGGCGAGCCTGAAACTCGTCGAGTCAACGACTTTTAGCAAAGGCGTCGTCAAGCTGGTGTACCGACCCGCTGACAAGGCGGGCCGGGCGAAGCAAACGGGGACCGCGCGCCCGAAACGGAACACCAAACGGCGCAAGGCCTAGGCTGCCGCCAGAAACGATTCGCCCCATCAGCGCGCCTCCCAGCCTGGGTAGTTCGCCCGGACCTCGTCGACGCGAGTGCGCCAGTCCACGAGCGGTACGCCGTCGAGTTCGTCCTCGAGCCGGTCGAGGAAGGCGTGGATGCCCGATATGAAGCCGATCGCGGTCGGGCGCGTGAGCCGCTTGTGCGTGATCCGGAGGATCGTGCCATCGCCATCCGGGGTGAGCTCCCAGCGGACGATGCTTTTCTCGCCCTTCGGGAGCTCCTTCCGGGGCTCGACGTTCCATTCGTGCTCGAAGACCCTCGGCGGCTGCCACGTGAGGATCTTCCCCGTCACATGGTACTGGGCCGGCCCACTCCAGTAGTCGATGCTGCCTCCTTGGCGCGCGTCGAGGCGAGCCCTCGTCATGTACCAGCGCGCGAGGTGCTCGGACTCGGTCAGCGCCGCCCACACGACCTGGATCGGGTGGCGGATGCGTCGCTCGAAGCTGATGGTGGCGTAGTCGCCCTCGAACGTCAGGGTGCCAGCCCGCGAGGAGTGAGGCGTCGTCACTTGAATGCGGTCTCCCGGATCCGCGTGCCGTGATACTTGTCGATGCATATTCAAACCGCCGCTCGCCTCTCGCTCATGGACCTTGGATCCACTTGAAGGATCCCGCTCATCATCGCTTCTTCCCCTTCGGCTTTTGATGGACGGCCCGGGCATCGAGATACCGCTCCAGGGCCTCGAGGGTGTCGGGCCACATCGCTTGGTACTTGGCGACCCACTCGTAGAGGTCCGCGAGTCCCTCCGGTCTCAACTCGTAGATCCTCTGCTGCGCATTCACTTCGACATTCACGAGCCCCGCCTCGCGGAGGACCTTGAGGTGGCGGGAGACGGCGGGCTGCGTGAGGTGCCGGAACCGGGCGGCGATATCGCCTGCCTTCCGACTGCCGGTTGCAAGCAGGTCGAGGACCGCGCGGCGCGTCGGGTCTGAGATCGCGAGGAAGACGTTGGTCGTCACGGTTGTCCTCACCCGAACTTCTTATCGAGCTCGATGAAAAAGGCTTTGGAGAGGCGCTCGAAGTCGGCTTCGCTCAGCCGGACGTCGTCGCCCGCTTTGAGCTTCAGCACGGACTTCTCCGGGGGGAGCTTGATTCCCGCAACGGCCGAGTTCGGCCACCCTGGGAGCCTGTCGACTTGCAGCTTGCCCCGGTTGAGCAGGATCGAATTGCACAGGACGCGGACCTCGTTCAGCGGGTTGCCGTCCTTGCCCTCGATGCCTGAGAGCCGGTGAACGAACATGTAGTCCAGGAGGAGGACTTGGTCGTTGAAGAAGCGGGCCTCGAATTCCTTGGAGGGCGTCTCGCCGGCCTGGCTTCGGTACGCACGCAGGTCGGCATCGACCCTCGCGCGACACGCCGCGATGTACGCCTTCGGGTATTTCTTCATCCCGAGCACGGGATCATGCCTTCCGCTGGCTCTGGGCCGGCACAGGCCCCGGCTGGAGCAGCGTGAGGTGGTTGCCGTCCGGGTCGCTGAAGTAGGCCGCGATGCCGTAGTTCGCCTCGACGGGCGCCGGGTCCTTGAACTTCAGTCCGCGCGCCTTGAAGATCTCGAAGTCCTTTCGGGCGGCGCGCGAGGATCCAGCTTGTATTTGCCTTCGAAGAGGATCAGCTCGACGTCTGTCCCCTTGGGTGCGACGGTGAGCCATCGCGGGTTGCCGGGGTTCTGGTAGTCCGCCCGCTTCTCGAACCCGAGCACCTCGGTGTAGAACTTCAGGGCTTTCTCTTGGTCGCTCACGACGATCGGTACGTGCGTCAGTTTCTCGATCATGGTTTTCGTCTCACACACAGTATAACACGCTTGTTATTTAACATTTAGCTTATTCTAGTCTCGTTCGGCGGCGGGTCCCACGGGGCTTCCGGGATTTCTTGGGGGCAGGGCTGACCTGAATTCCGCGAAGGTCCCCAAGACCAAACAGGTGCTCCAAGCGAGGTCTCAACCCAAGGGACTCGCGAAAGCTCTTTCGATGACTCCTGCGATCCACCATCCGGCGGCGGCCGCAGGGACGGAGATGTCAATGGCCCAAACGCGTGACTGGCACGGGATGAAAGACATGTCGGCCCGACTCCTGAAGGAGCGGACGGGAGAGGATGTGGAGGCTTGGAATCGACGTATCCGGCAGGAGAGACTGGACGACGAAGATGCCCTCCGGGCGTGGCTCACGAAGCAGGGCGTGACCGGCTACGCTCAGTCGCTCCTGGTGATGGAGCGGTTTGGCTACCCGGACTTTCTCCTCGCTACCGCGGACGAACTGATTGACGGACAGTACGCGGATCGGCCGAAGTTGCGACCAATTTTCGATGCGATTATCGACGCTGCCTCGGGCCTTGGCAAGGTCACGATCCAAGCCCGCAAGACCTACGTCTCGCTCGTATCGGCACGGAGGACCTTCGCGCGGATCCAACCGACGACGAAGGACCGCGTCGATCTCGGCCTTCGGCTCGAGGGGCGAAAGCCGGGTGGACGCCTGCAGTCGTCGAGAATCCAAGAGACGATGCGAGTCCAGATTGGACTCAGGGCGCCCGATGAGGTCGATTCCGAAGTGCTGCGTTGGCTCCAGCAAGCCTACGATGAAAACGGCTGACAGGGCGTGCCTAGCGGACGATTTCCTCGACCTCTCGGAACCATGGTTTCGCGGTACCCACCTTGGCCCTCTTCTCCCAGCGCCGCCCCTTCGGCGCGGCCCGCAGCGCGGCCTCGAGTTCTCCAATCCGATTCTCGATCCGACCTGCGAAGTCGGCCGGGATCTTCCCCTCCGCCACGAAGTTGCCGAGCAATTGCCTCGACTTCGTGAGGTTCTGCATCGATTCGTACCAGAAGCCCCAGTCGTCCGCGAGGAGATTGGCGACATGTCCGGCGTCGATTGCTTCCTGATCCCCGTCCGGGGAGGGTTTCACGTCGTGCCCGAGGAACAGCACGATCAGGTCCACGAGATCCTTTCTCCCGATTTGGTGGATCTGCAACTTCTCGAGGACCATGTCCGTGAGCGAAATCGTCGGGGAGTCGAGCTCGAGCCGTCCATTCCCGGGTTTCTTTCCGAACAAGACGTTGTGGCTGAACTCGAGCTTGTCGAGGAAGACGTCCACGTGGAACCGATTTTTGCCGTCGTAGTACACGAGCCTTCGGTCGCCAAAGAAACCGTTGATCACGTCGTCCGGCCGGAATCCGAGGTTGTCGAACACCCGGCTAATCGATCGGCCTTGACTCGCGTACCCCATCAGATCGAGGTCCGTGAACAACGGCGTGCCTTCGCTGATGCGCCCCACGCGGTGGTAGACCGAAATGCATTCGGGCACATGCATCGAATGCGCGTAGATTCCGAGGGACCCTAAGATCCGGAGGGCCGTCCCTCGCGCCTGGGCCGCGTCGACGATCGCCCGCGCCTCTCGGAGGAAGTCGTCTTCGCCGAGAGCCACGAAGGACGGTTCGCTTGGCATGATCGCACGGGGTGAGGCGGGTGGCCTCTGAGGCCGCTCCGAACGGCGGATGCGGGAGGCTCGCCGCAGCCAACGCGTCGCGCGAATCGCAAGGTCCGTATAAGGATGTGCCCGGTGCGTCCCGCTGCAAGTCGATCGCGGTCTGCAAAAGCTTGATGAGCGGACGGCCGGTTACCGGGCGCGGGAGCGGGGGCGAGGCCCGTGGGCGAAGTCGACGTCTTTGCGAGACGGGGAGCGCAGGCGACCGCACAAGTTCAGGTGTTTACGCGGCGGGCATCGGGTCTCGTCCGCGTCATGTCTCCGTATTCGGCGTTCGCGTACAACGTGCTGAACATCGGTGTGATCTTCCCGTGGGTGTACATCACCACAATCGCGCTGTACCCGAACGCTAACGTTTGGCTTGGAATCATCATCACGGGGCTCTTCACTGCATTCCTCGCTGTCGTCTACGCCGGCCTCGCCTCCGCCATGCCGCGAACCGGGGGGGATTACGTGTTCCAGAGCCGTACGCTTCGCCCTTGGCTTGGATTCGCGATTGTCTCGACGATGATTATTACGTTCTTCTTGCAATGGCAGGCTCTCGCGGGATGGCTCGTCGCCGTCCTCGGTCTGTCCCCGATGTTCCTCGGGCTTGGCATCACGATGGATTCCCCAACGTTCATCAATTGGGGCCTCTGGTTCGCGAGCCCGGTTGGTGCGATGGTGACGACGATGGTGTCCTCGACGATTGCCGCCCTCGTGCTAATCAAGAGTTTCCGTTGGTTCGTCAAGATTCAGTGGGTCATGTGGTACGGATTCCTGCTGAGCTTCGCCCTAATGGTTGTCCTCTTTTTCCTCACGCCGACATCGGTGTTCCAGGCGCGCTTCGACCGCGCGACGCAACTGATCTATGGGTCGACCGGCCTCACCTACTCGCAGATTCTCTCCTCTTATTTCACGCCGACGACAGCGGCGGCGTGGGTGTCCACCCTACTCGTCGCGCCCGTCGCCCTGACGAGCCTAGGTTGGGTCGGATATGCCCAAGAGCAAGCGGGGGAAATCCAAGGAGCGCAGAGCCTCAAAAACCAGATGTTCATCAACGTCGGCGGTGGGCTTTTCAGCACAGTCCTGATGGCCCTTCTCGCCTTCGCGATGGTCCAGACCGTTGGTCAGGACTGGCTCTCGGGCGCATCAGCGGGCTGGTTGGCCGTGGCGCCGAACATGATCTACCCGTGGTTCAGCAATCTGGCGATGATGCTCACGGACAACCCGATTATCCTCTTCTTGCTCATCATCGGCATCTTGCTCAACGCGCTTCAAATCGTGTTCAACGTCATCGTGGGTTGGACCCGTGTGGCCGTCGCGATGTCGATCGACGGGGCGTTGCCCAAGGCCGTCAGCCATGTGAGCCCAAGGACTCATACACCCGTGACTGCCCACGTCATCTTCCTGGTCCTCGGAGGCTTCGTGTACGCGTATATCTATAACCTGGTCCCCGGGTACACAACGTACACCTTGGCGGTGACGGCAGTGGCCACAGTGATGTACATTGGGACCTCATTGGGTGGCGCCATCTTCCCGAAGACCCGCCGCGAACTCTACCGCACCTCGCCGATTTCAAAGTACAAGATCGGGCCGATTCCAATCATCACGATCTGCGGAGCTGTTTCGATCATTTTCAGCGCGTGGATGTTCTACTACTTCATGACGAACGCCCTGTTCGTAGGCGTCGACCTAAGGACCGGCCTGTTGACGGGTGCCAACACATTCCTGCTCGTGCTCATTGCCATCTTCGTCGGCTGGACCGTTTACTACTTCGTTCGACGCGCGTACTTGCGGAGGGTAGGGATCGACCTCGAGCTTGCTTACAAAGAGGTTCCGCCGATCTAGGGCTTTGAAGCCCTCACCCGGACGTGAACTGGTAGCTCAGCACGCGGTCTCTCTCCAGGTTAACGATCGCGCCGCGAAGAGTTCCGGAGTTGTATTCAGACCCGGGGTCGATGAGAAGGCTTCGCTTCAATTTCGCCCCATTCTTCGTCTCGTGGATGTGACCGTGGAGGCCGAGCAACGGTTGCGTCTCGAGGATTGCCTCGCGGAAGGTCGTGCTCCCGACGGGAATCAGCACCTCTTGCCCTCCAGAAATCACCGGTTTGGGCGGGTCCGTGGACTCATCGAGTTTCGGTGCGATGTCGAGTCCGGTGCCGTGCGGAGGCGCGTGCATCAGGTAGATGCAGTGAGCTGGATCCTCCACACGACTCAGGAGAGGATCGAGGCGTTTCTGGAGGCGATCTTCGGAGAGTTCCCTTGGAGTGTGCCACGGGGACGGATTCGTCCATCCGAATCCCAGGATTTCGTGATCCCGGTCGAACCGGACCACCTTCTCGTCGATGTAGTGGACGTGGCGCGTGGACTCGGCGTGCAGCAGGGCCTCGGACTTGTCGTCATTGCCGCCGATCCAGTACAGCGGGATGTTGAGCGGTGCCAGGTGTTTTTCGGCCATCGCAGTCCATCGCCGGATCTGGTCGATCATCCGGTCTGTAAAGAGGGACTCGATTTTGTCGGGGTTCGCTCGATAGCGGGAATAGTCGTCCTCCGTCATCCGCACGGGATAGGGACCCGAATCCGCGATCGCTTTCTCGATGGGCGTCAACTCGGCCTCAGTCAAGTTTTCGCGGGTCGCCCCCGCGAGGCGCGTCGAGTAGCGGCCGTCCTTCTGCTGCACGATCGGCGTGATCGATTTTGCCGTCAGATCCCCGCCGATGAGCAGGGCATCGACGTCGTAGAAAGTAGCCGCGGCCAGGAACTTCCGGAACGTGATTTCCGATCCGTGCAGGTCCGCCGCGAGGAAAAGCCGCTTGAAGTTGCGCTTCGATTGTTCTCTCGACATCGTAGGCTCAAGGCACGTTGGATGAACCCTTAGCCTTTTGGGCCTGCAAGCCGACCTCGGCTCGATTCATGGTGCGTCCACGACCGAAGGAATCTTTTTCCCGCGGCACACGCTCGCGGCCGCATGTCCCACACAGGCCCGTTCCTCTGGCTCATGAGGCACGCCCCACCCGCCGGATTTCAACAGGTCCCGCCCGGTGGGATGTGCGTGTGCGCGTACCTGTTCGTTAAACGCGACGGCCAGATCCTCCTGGGGAAGTATGCGGACGACCCTCGGTGGGAAGCGCTTGCCGGCTTGGATCCCGATCGCCGGCGGAACCACGGGAAAGGATGGACGGTGCCGGCGACGCACCTGAAGCTCGGCGAGGATCCCCGGGTCGCGGCCCGGCGGGTCGGGGAGGAAGCCCTCGGGATTCGCGGGTTGCGATATTCCGAACCGCGGTCCGAGACGGACTTCTATCCGTCCAAGATGGTCCCCGGAGAAATGCACTACGACATCTGGTTCTTCATCGACGGGACGCCGCCGAAGGAACATGAGATCGATGTCCCTCCGTGGTACACGGAACTTTCCTGGCAGGATCCGCGGTCCGTGCCAGCGGCCGCGTACGCGCGGGGCCACGAAGACGTCGTCGCACGATGGCTGGCGGCGAAAACCGGAGGGGAGCCGCCCGAGCGCGAGGCCGTCACCCGCTAGAGTTCGACGCGCCGACGTCGACCTCGGAGTGGGTCGCAAGAGCTAATGCACGAAGGCGCGTTCACGACTTTGATGGCGAAACCGGAAATCATCGTGTTGATCCCGGAGAGCACGCGCAAAGCACGGGGTGGCTCGCCCGATTCCCGCGAGGTCGATTCGGTCGCCGCGGCCTTGCCCGGCGCTGTCCGAGCGAAGCTCGAAGCATCGCGGGAGGAAGTCATCCAGAAGAGCCCGCAAGGATCGGTCCGCACCGGTGAGCTGCTTCCGGCGTACCGTCGCTTCCAGGGCAACATGTACATGAGCATTCCCGATGAAGTGTGGGCGAAGCGCGCTGCGAACGTCGAAGTCGTCATCGCGTCGGCACTCCGCGGTCTGGTCGCGTCGCGCGACATGGTCCCATCATACGCCCTTTCGATGGCGGAGCCGACACCGCCGTTCGGCAAGTTGAACCGGTGGTGGCGCGACCGCGGTCTTCCGGCGATCCTCTCTTCGTATTTGCGGTCGATGCAGCCGCGCCTCGTCGTCGACCTGCTCTCGTTGGAGTACCGGCAGTCGGTAGTCGGATATGCTGCGGAGCTCAAGGGGATCGACGTTCGGACGATTGACTTTCCGGGAATGGGCCGTGCCAGCCAACCGCTTCGAGGCGAACGCATCGCCCGGATCCTGCAGTCCGGAACGGCGTGATCCGCCCTAGCGAGGCCTCCTGGCCTTCAGGACGACTTCGGCCTGGCGACGAAAGTCGGCCCGCTCTCCGAGGAGGAACGGGGTCAGGTGGCTCCGGTCAATCGAGCGGTCTGCGTAGTCGAGGAAGGCAAGGGCCGACCGCGGGTCATCCCGACCGAGAGACCGAACCGCCAAGCTCGCAAGATAGTGGGACTTCTTCTGAGAGAGGTCGCGGCGGTCCGGGGCTGTACCTATCAACTCACGCAGCATTGGCCAGAATTGTTCGAGGTCCCCTCGCTTGAACACCGGGTCGATCGCCTTGACCCGTGCAACGAACCTCTCGCGGACCTCGTCGGTCACACGCCGGGAATCGCGCCCTCCGATTTCCCAGTTTGGACGGAACCGCCAGACTCATGAAACGCGACGGCCTACCGGAGGCGGTGTCGGATTGGACGGGAAAGTCGTTGTCGTGACTGGGGGGACGGGATACCTTGGTTCCTCCGTATGCAAAGCCTTCGCGGAAACGGGCGCAACGGTCGTCTCCGTGTACCTCTTGGACCGCGAGATCCCGTACTTTGAAAAAGTCCTCGGGGCCCTCGGGAAGAACGTGACGCTCCTCAAAGCAGACGTCATGCAGCCCGGGGAAATGGACCGAGTTACGAAGGAAATCCTTCCGCGACTGAAACGGATTGACGTCCTCGTGAACACGGTTGGCGGGTACATGGCGGGGCCCGTGGAAGAGGCCTCCGCGGAGGACTTCGATCGCGCGATGGCCTTGAACCTCAAGTCGACCTACCTCGCGTGCAAGGCCGTGGTCCCCTCGATGCGAGAGGCCAAAAGAGGCGCGATTGTGAGCGTCTCGAGCGAAGCGGCTCTCCAGGGGGACGAAGAATCGTTCCTCTACTCCGCGAGCAAGTCGGGCGTGAATCGCCTTACGGAGAGCTTGGCGCGGGAGTTGAAGGCCGCGAACGTGCGCGTGAACTGCGTCATGCCCCGAATCATGGACACGCCGTCGAATCGGGAGGCGATGCCGAAGGCGAACTTCTCGAAGTGGGTGACGACGGATCAAGTCGCGCGGGTGATTCGCTGGCTCTGCTCGGACGACGCGGGCCCGATTACAGGAGCCGCGATTCCCGTTTATGGCGGTCCGTGAGGCTCCCTTGTCGCCATTTTCTTGTCAAGGCCGGACCGGCCGGGCCTAGGCTTTCGGAATTTCCTTGCCCGGGTCGAGGAACGGTTTCTTCACGACGGTCGCATGTCGCCGCCCGCCCGGGTGTTCGACCGTGAGCTCCGTGCCCAGGTCCGCGTGGACGATCGGCAGCATTGCGTAACCGATGTTCGCCTTGAGCCGGGGCGAGTAGATCGCGGATGTGACCCGGCCAACCGGCCGTCCTCCGGCCAGCACGGTCCACTTCGTCATGTTGAACTCGATTGGCTTGCCTTCGATCTCAACCCCGACGAGTTTCCACTTCGGGCCTTCGTCCTTGATCCGCTGGAGGGCCGCCTTGCCGACGAAGTCGCCTGGCTTGTCCAGGTCCACCGTCCAGCCGAGTCCGACCTCGTACGGATTATTCTCGATCATCATGTCCGCGCCGTAGTTCAGGATGCCGGCCTCGATCCGGCGAATGTCCGAAGGGCCGGTGGGCCGCAGGTTGTACTTCTTCCCGGCTTTGACGACGGCATCCCAGAGCTGCCCGCCGCGAGAGCTATCGAGGAGGTACAGTTCGTAGCCGACCTCTCCCGTCCAACCCGTGCGGGTGACGAGGAGCGGAATCCCGTCGAGGTCCGTCCTCGCGAAGAAATAGTACGGGAGGCTCGTGACCTTGTCCCCGAAGAGGTCCGCCATCAGCTCCTTGGACTTCGGTCCCTGCACCTGGAGCGGCGAGGCATCTGGCTCGCGAATCGTCACCTTCATGCCGGCGTGTCGCGCGACGCCTTTCGCCCACAGGAGGATGTCGCTGTCCGCGAGGGCGATCCAGAATCGGTTCTCTTCGAGTCGCAGGAGGACCGGATCGTTCAGGATGCCGCCGTCCTCGTCCGTGATCAGGACGTACTTCCCCTGGCCGACCCGGCACTTCGACATGTCGCGCGGGGTGAGGAGCTGCATGAACGCGAATCCATCGGGCCCGCTGATCTCGACGTTGCGTTCGACCGCGACGTCCCACAAGGCGACGTGCTTGAGCAAGTGCCAATACTCGTTCACCGGATCGTCGTAGTAGCTCGGTAGGAACGTGTGGTTGTACACCGTGTACGCCCGGCATCCGGCCTCGAGGGTCTTGTCGAAGAACGGGGACCTCCGGAGACGGGCTCCGCACTGGATAAGGGCCATGTCGTACGGCCTCTTTCTCGAGGAGGCCCGCTTCGGTGCCGTCGTCTTTCGGGTGCGCTTCTTCGCTGCCATGGATGTCTC
>VBMA01000136.1:10109-16280 GCA_005878985.1 Methanobacteriota archaeon | reverse complement strand
GACCGTACCGCTGCTGGACGGCCGGAACTGGCGGATCTTCTATTGGTCGCTCAACGAGGCGGACCTGGACCGCATCCTAGCGGACCAGCCGACGACACCCGAAGAGCCGGTGTACAAGTCGCTCCCCGACGAGGCATGGGGCCACCCCGCATCCGGCGCGTGAGTCACGCCGACCAGGCGCGCGCCCCGATGAGCGGGACGAACGCGCACGGCGTGCCTTCACGGACGTCGAGGCTTCCATCAGCCTTCCGGGTCGCAACGATCAGCACCTGCCCGCTTCGAGGGCCAATTGGGGCGACGATGCGTCCGCGGGGCGATAGCTGAAGGCGCCACGGATCCGGAATTTCGGGGGCACCCGCCGTCACCATGACGCAATCGTATGGACTGCGCTCGGGGTACCCGAGACTGCCGTCTCCGACCACGACGGTCACGCCGGAAAGGCCGGCGCGGGCAAGGTTCGACCGCGCCCATTCGGCGAGCCGCGGAATCCGCTCGATCGACACGACATTTTGAGGGCCGACCAGCCGCGCGACGAGCGACGCGTGGTAGCCGGACCCCGTCCCGATCTCGAGGACTCGATCGCCTGGCGCGAGCCGGGCCTCTTCGAGCATGATGGCGATCATGGACGGCGCCGAGATCGTCTGGCCTCGTCCGATCGGGAGCGGTACGTCCTCGTACGCGGCGTCCGCGTCCTCGGGCCGGACGAACGCCTCCCGAGGCACCGCGAGGAACGCATCCCGCACCCGCGGATCCTGGATGTACCGGGACGCGACGAGTCGCTCCACCATCCGAAGACGCTCCGCGGCGAAATCGGCCTTCTGGCCCATCGGCGGGCCACCACCCGGACGCGGCATAAAGTGTCGGTTACGCGGGTACGAGGAGCGCAATCAGGACCGTCGACAGGACGAGCGTCGCGGCGGTGACGGGTAATCCCGCCTTCACGAAGTCTTTCATCGACACCGTCACTCCGTCCCGGGATGCGACTTGCACGACGATGACGTTGCACGCGGCCCCGAGGATCGTCGCGTTCCCCGCCAGCGTCGAGCTCGCCGCCAGCGCAAGCCAGAGTTGGGTCGAGCCGCGCGGCAGTTCGGCCAGGAGCAACACCGCGGGCACGTTGCTGATCAGGTTCGAGAGGAGCGCCGAGAGGCCGACGAGCCAAGCCAGGCCGCCGGACTGACCGCCGACGGAGGCCGTAAAGCCTCCCTGGATCGCGGCGGAGAGTCCGGAGACGCGGACCCCTTCGAGGACAATGAACAGGCCGATGAAGAACAGGATGATGCTCCAGTCCACCTTCGCGATCAGGGTCCGCGCGGTCGTTTTCGCGAAGAACGGCAAGAAGAACAGCACGAACGATCCGCCCGCGAGCGCCACCAGGGGTAGCCATGCGGGGGTCGGGGAGGCGAAGAACGCGACCGCGACGCCGACCGTCACGCCGAGCGTCACCGCCAGGCCGGTCCGATGGAGCCGGACGGGCTCGACCGAGGAAATGGGCGTGAGGGGAACCGCGAGGTCTCTTCGGAACGCGAGCCAGACGAGGCCGATCGCCACGACGAGGCATGCGATGGTCACGGGGAGCAGATAGGCGGTGAAGGTGAGAAATGGAATCCCGGACCGGATCGCGATGAACGCGTTCTGGGGGTTGCCGACTTCGGTGGCCACGCTTCCGACGTTCGCCGCGATCGCGACCGCCACGAGGTACGGAAGCGGATTCACCCGCAGGGCCCGCGTACTTCGGACCACGACCGGCGTCACGAGCAACGCGATCGTGTCGTTCAACACGATGGCCGACAACGCCGCCGTGGCGACCATGAGCCACGCGAGGAACGTGGCCTGGTTCTTCGCGCGACGCGCGATTAGGGACGAGACGAGATCGAAGAATCCGCAGATCTCGAGTCCCGACACCAGGAGCATCATCCCGACTAGGAGCACAATCACGTCGAGGTTGATCGCGAGGAGCGCTTGGGTCGGGGTGAGGACACCGAGCACGAGCATCAGCGCCCCGCCGAGCATCGCGACCGCGGGGCGTTCGATCGGGAAGCGACGGACGGTCCGCAGGGAAATCAGAACGTACGTGAGCAAGAAGACGAGCGTCGCGGCGGCGAACGCGTAGTCGGACGCCACGAGGGGCGCAGATGGGCCATCCCGCTATGGAACTTTGCGGGACCCGCTCGCGCTGCACTGGGTCAGAGCTTGTCCCATTACACTTAAATAGCGTCACTCAATTCGCCGCATTCTCCGGCCTCCCAAATGGGTTGCGTCGCGGGGGGACGGACCGAACTGAGTGCGAAATAGGAGAAACCCGAATGGATTCCAGAGGACACCGGGCAATCCGCGCGCTCGCCGTGTTCCTCGTGCTCGCGCTCGGGGTGGCGGCCCTCTTGCCGTTGATCGTCCGGGGCGCAAATCAGGTCAACGGCGTGATCAGCACCTGTGTCACCACGACGCCGTACGTCGTGGGGGCCACCGTGACGCTCATCGACGCCAATGGCATCAATGCGCCCCTCACAACGACGACTGGTCCAGGCGGCGTCTACGCCTTCACGCCGCCGACGGGCAGTTACACGATCTCCGTCACGGCCGCCGGATATTACGCGGCGTCGAGTTCGACCCCGACCCGCTTCGACGGCAGCCGCACCGTCCCGATCAGCCTGTGCATGAACAAGTACGGGAGCCCACCCAAGGTCCTCTCCGTCACGGTGATGAACGCCGGCTCGCCCGTTTCCGGGGCGTCGGTGGCGGCCTACAACACGTCGAACCCGACCGGGCGGACCCAGCTCATCGCGACGAACACCACGAATGCCGCAGGCCTCGCGAATCTCACCTTGTGGCCGGCCGTATTCCTCATCCGGGCCTCCGCACCGGACCTCCAGACGGATCAGTCGGTCGACGTGAGCCTGACGTCTTCGACGACGATTAACCTGGTCGCCGGTCCCCGGATCTTCGGCCACGTCTCGGATTCGTCGAACAACTTCCTCGACGGCGTCGTGGCGTGGCTCTACAACCCCGCGGCTCCGAATTCGAGCGCGTACCGGCTCATTCCCGCCACGGTCAGCGGCAGCCTCTATGACATTCACGCGCCGGCGGGCACGTACACACTCATCGTCGACGCGGACCATTTCCTGTCGCACAAAGCCTCGGTCACGCTGCCGACGACGAACCCGAACGACCTCGTGCTCCAAGCCGCCCCGCCCGAGCTGTACCAGACCACGGTCGGATACGGCGCGAACGACTGGAGCAACCTCACGATTTGGCGCAACGTGACCTTGAACGCCGACAGCACGCTCCCCGGCCTCGGCCCGGCGAACCTGCGGGATCTGCGGTTACAGATCGACTCGACCCTCGGGAACGGGGACGGTTCCCTGTCCGTGGGAGAGATCGGTGCCTTTTGTTGCGCTTCAACATCCTGGCTCGCGATGAAGGGGCCCGGGTACGTGACGACGGACGCGTTCCTGACGACGAACGGGCGGGCCTACAATTCGAGCCTCGCCTCGTTCAGCGTGAGCGTCAGCCCCACGCTCGGCACACCCGACGCCAAGGTATGGATCAATACGACGACGACCTACGCGCTGAAGCAGACCCCTCCGTACATTGCGGTCGGCGCGAAGTCCTATTTCGTGAATATGACCATGGTGCCCGACACCAACACCACGGCCCTCCAGAACTACTCGTACACGATCATCCTCCCGAAACACTACGAGCTCAACACGTCGACGACCGTGCCGTCGAACGCCCCCGTGACGTTCACGGGTTTCACGACGGTCACTGTGGACCCGGGCGTGACCTCCGGGACGCCGCAGGTCCGGATGAAAATGTCTCAGAGCATCGTCGGCACCGCGAGGGCGAAGGTCGTCGCCCCGGTCGGGAAGTTCAACGTTGCGAACGCCACCTTCACGAATTACCAGGCGTTCGTCGCGGGCAATACCTCGTTGACATTGAGCGGCGAGGACAGCACCGATCCGAACGGCCACATCACCGCGGCGAACTTCACGTGGAAGTTCGGGCCGAGCGGGGCGGTCACGTACGGCATCCGGACGAACTTCACTTACGCGCAGGCGGGCCAGTCGACCGTCAACCTCACGGTGCGCGAGGCGGGCGGGAACGTCACCTACCGCGACATCACGCTCTTCGTCGACGATCAGCTTCCGATCGCGAACATCAAGACGAACATCACCGGCAGCGCCATCCAGAACGGACGGACGCTTCGGGTCAACGAGGGCACGGTAATCCGCTTCGACGGAAGCGCCTCGACGGACCTCGCCTACGTGGGAAAGAACGGCGTGATTCTGGACTCCGGATACGCCTGGGACTTCAACGGCGATCGGGCGACCGATGCCACTGGTCGGATCGTGACATGGACCCTTCGGAAGCCGGGGAACTTCACGATCAACCTGACCGTCACCGACAGCGTCGCCTGGAAGTCCGTCAACGCGACGATGACGGCAATCGTCAACGACACCAAGGGTCCCGTCCCGGCGTTCGACATCCTCGACCCCGAGAAGGACTGGGGCGTGATCACGAGCCCGTTCGAACGAAAGACGATCACGCTGAATGCATCAAGGACGACGGATGACTTCAACAACAATTCCGCCTTGAACTTCACCTGGACGATCCCCGGGCCGTTGGTGGGATCGACCGGCTCGTCACACCCATTCTGGGGGATCAACATCTCCTTCGCCTGGCAAGAGTGGAACCTGAGCTACAACGTCAAACTGGCCGTGCATGACACCGGTTTCCCGACGGGGAAGGTGAATTACGGCAACCTGAGCCGGAACATCACGGTGCAGATCGACAATTCGCTCCACGCGGACCTGTTCATCGCCCTCGATCCGACGACCCTTCAGAGTTCGATGAAGGTCAGCCCGACCGATCCCGCGGAAGGCGACACGGTGACGGTCTCTGTCAACGTGACGAACAAGCCGAACCGCTTGGCGGCCTCTCAGGTCGTCGCGAACATCTCGGCGATCAGCGGCGGCCAGGCGACCCTGTTGCCGGCTCAGGTTCAATGGTTCGACAAAAACGGCAATCCCACGTCGAACCATACGATTGCGTCGGGCGACACGGTGAAGCTCGTGTTCACCGTGAACGGCCTGAGCGGTCAAGGGAACAAGACGATCCAGGTGTTTGTCTACGATGCGACGGAGCCGTACACCTGGCGCACGCCGGAGAACCGAGCGTCCCTCCCCGTGAACGTTCGTCAGCCGGCCTGGCAACCCTATGCGATCTACGGAAGCGTGATCGGCGTCATCGTCCTGTTCGTCTTCGGGATGTATGCGCGCCGCAAGATCAAGGCCGGCGAGTGGCGCCCAATTCGCGGTCGGCGGCGGGAGAAAGGCGCGGAAGAGGAGAAGCGCCCGAGGAAGGAAGTCAAGGAAGAAAAGAAGCGCCTCTAGAATCCGTCCCGTCCCAGGGTTCCGCGAGCGTTGTCACATCTCCTTCGGAGCGCTGAGTCCCAGGCCGTCCAGCGCGTTGCGAAGCACGACCCGGGCCGCGTCGACGAGGTCGATGCGCGCGCCTCGGAGGCCCGCGGGCTCGGCCGTGAGGACGGGGCAGTCCCGATAGAAGAGGTTGAACTGGGACGCGAAGTCGGCGGCGTAGGCCGCGACCGCGTGCACGCGACGGCCCTCGGCGGACTCTCGCACCGTGGACGGGAACTTGGCGATCCAGCGAATGAGCATTTGTTCCTGCGGGTGGACAAGGAGACGGAGATCCGCGGCGCCGCGCACGCCGACTTTCCCGAGGATGCTGCAGGCCCGCGCATGGGCATATTGGAGGAACGGTGCGGAGTTGCCTTCGAGACTCAGCGCCTCCTCCCAGCGGAAGGTGATCGCCTTCTCGGACTGCACGCGGACCATGTTGTAGCGGACCGCCGCCACGCCGATCGTCTCCGCGATCTCGCGTTTCTTCGCCTCCGGCAGATCCTCGCGGCGCTTGACGACTTCGGCGTACGCGCGGTCGATCGCTTCGTCGATCAGGTCGTCGAGGTAGACGACGCGTCCTTTGCGCGTCGACATGCGGCCCTCCGGCAGGTTGACGAACGCATAGAAGATCGTCTCCGGCGCCCAGTCGATGCCCATGAGCTGGAAGGCGGCTTTCAATCGCTGGAACGAAAGCTTGTGGTCTTCTCCGACGACGTCGATCGCGATGTCGCACCGGCCCATCTTGTTCAGG
>VBMA01000136.1:0-9996 GCA_005878985.1 Methanobacteriota archaeon | reverse complement strand
GGGGCATGAGGCGCTCGACGACTCGCTGGACGCTCCCGTCGAGGATGGCGTCGCTCTCCCAGAAGAACGAGTCGTAGGTGACATTCACGCGGCGCAGCGTCTCCAGGATGCCGCCCAGGATGGCCTCGCCGACGTTCCGGATGTCTTTCGTGAGCTGGACGTCGCCGCCCTCGAATCGCTGGGTGAGTTGCTCGATCTCGTGCTTGAGCGCCTCGTTGCCTTCCAGCATGGCGCTCGCTTTCTGATAGAGCTTCACGTATCGGTATTCGACCCGCTCTTCCGAATCCGACGGGTCAGACGGCAGATGGTTCACGGCCCAGTAGAGCAAGACCATCTGGCGCCCGATGTCGTTCACCAGGTATTCGCTCGTGACCCGGTACCCGGCGGTGCGGAGCAAGCGCACGAGCGCGTCTCCGAGGAACGGATTGCGGGCCCGGCCGACGTGCAACGGCCCGGTCGGGTTGGCGCTCGTGTGCTCGAGCAGGACCCGCTCCTTCCGCGCGGGCGAGCTTCCATACGTCTCGCCATCGGTCCGGACGGCGGTGAGGACGAGCTCGGCGAAGGGCGCCGGGTCCACGGTGAAGTTGACGTACGGACCCTCGTGGTGCAAGGGGGCGAACGGGGCGACCGGCTTCACGCGAGACGCCCGGGCGGCGATGGAGGCCGGGGACTCCCTGAGTTCCTTCGCCCACGCGTGGGCCGCGAGGGCGAACAGGCCGTGGTCGGCGGGAGCCTCCTGAAGGATCCCGGGCGCCGTCACCCGGAGTTCGGACTCGATCGAGCGTCGGACCCGCTCCGCGCGGTCCCGGAGCTCGGACCAGGGGTCGTGGCCCATCACGTCACCCGAAACCGCAAGATGGCGGCAATCCCGCCGAACGCCCGGAGGAGGAGCTGGCCCTCCTCGGAGTCCTTCGAGATGAGCTCGACCGTCGTCCCCATGCCTCCGGCGATCGAGGTCAGATCCTCGATCAGGTCGCGGTTCTCCACGACGACGAGGGTGCCACCGTCCTTCGGGCAGGTCGGCAACTCCCCGTCCTCGGCGACGGTCTTCTCGCCATCCCAGTCTCCGTTCGCGCAGCGGAGCCGGAGCCGCGACTTCCGAAGACCCTCGGAGACGAGGAGCGTTTCGACGGCGCCGAGTTGGAGCGCGTGTCGGACCTGGTCCTCCCCGTACGCCGCCAGGCCGCCGTCCTCCTTGCGGATCTCTTCCATGAGCCGCTGCACGAGCGACTTCTCGCGCATCAGGTCCAGGCCGCTCAGGATCTCCCGCGACTTCTCGACGAGCTCTCGCAGGCCGTACTCGTCCGTGTAACCCGTGTCGAGGAACGTGGGCAGGACCTTTTTCTTCAGCTCGTGATGGAGATACTCGCCGGTCGCGAACTCCTCCTTCGAGTAGCCCGGACCGCCGATGATGATCCCTTTCAGGTCCGGAAGGTTCAGGAACGCCTCGGTCATCAGGTCGCCGATCTTCTTATACCACTCGTGGACCGCGATGTCGTGGCCCCGCTCGAACCTCCGCGCGCTCTGACCGCCCATCCGATGCTTCGACGGCACCTGGGATTGGAGATTCTTGATGACCTCGATCCGTTTGCCCCGCAGGAGGCCGAGCGTCGCCTCGCTCCAGTCATCACGACGAGGCCGTAGACGTCCTTCTCCGCGAGCATCTCGTGGAGCGGCGCCGTGTAGAACTTCGAGTCGCACCGATAGAGGAACGATGCGACCGGCTCCGGCGGCTCGAGGACGAACGCGACCATTTCCGTCTGATCCGCCCCGATCTGCTTGTGGCCCGTGAAGACGACGAGGCCGTTGGCCGGCGGCATCCGGTACGAGCGCAGCCGCTGGATCGCGGACTCGATCGCCTGCGTCACGTGCTTTCGAGTGCTCGCGCTCTTGATGTTCGAGGACTGCGACAGCTCGGCCCGGAGATAGTTCGTCACGTCCGAGATCGGTCGGCCCGGCGGGATGTAGACGCTGACGAGTTCCGTGCCTCGGCCCGCGGCCTCTTCGATCTGCTCGAGGGCGCGGCGGAACTTGTATTTGTCCATCCCGGACATTTCGCTCATGTTTCGCACCACACAGTTATTTATCGTTCATTAGCTTTTGCGTCGAGACCGCATCCACATGGAGAAAGTCGTCGTTTCACTCGGCGGATCCGTCCTCGTTCCGGGAGACGACGACGCCCGGTATCTCCGCGATCTCGCCGCGCTTTTTCGTGACGTCTCAACGCGCGTGAAACTCTTCGTCGTCACCGGCGGCGGCCGGATCGCGCGGTATTACATCGAGACGGGGCGAGCACTCGGCATCGGCGAACGGACGCTCGACGAGTTCGGCATCGCGGTCACGCGCCTCAACGCACGGCTGCTTGCAGCGGCCCTGAACGGTCGCGCGAACCGCGAGCCCGCGAAGACCTACGCGGAAGCCGCGGCCCTCGGACGCCGGCATGCGATCGTCGTCATGGCGGGGACGCGCCCCGGTCACACGACGGACCGCGTGAGCGCGTCCCTGGCCCGGTTCGTCCACGCCGCGCGGATCGTGAACGCGACGTCGGTCGCCGGGGTCCACACGACCGATCCGAAAAAGGACCCGACCGCGCGGCTGCTCGAACGGATGACCTTCCGGGAGCTGATCGACCTGGCGGGGAAGCGACACACCGTCGCCGGGCCGAGCATCGTGTTCGATCCCGTGGCTGCCCGCGTCGTCGCGCGAGACCGGACCCCGCTCAACGTCGTCGCTGGTCGCGATCTCAAGGCGCTGCGGTCCGCGATCTTGGGCGATCCGTTTCGTGGGACCCTTGTCGTTTAGTGATGGGACGGAGTGCGCGTGAACCGCCGGACGCTGTACGAGGTCCTCGCGACGATGTCGCTGACCGTGGCCGCCGTGGGCGGGATCCTCGCCGGCGCCGGGGCGGTCCTTCAGCAGGTCATCAGCGTCGCAGCCGCGACCCTGTGCGCCTTTGTCTTCCTCGTCCCGGGGCTGTACTTCCTCGCGTACGCGCGACGCCTACGGTCCCGCGATCTCGCGCTGGCCCACGCGGCGGCATATGCCATCACCCGCGGTACGCTCGAAGTGGGCGACCTCGCGGCCGAACTCTCCGTCTCCGGCGAGGTGGCGACGAGGATCTTGCAGACCGCGGTACGCGAAGGGCATCTCCGGGGACGCTTCGACGAACGCGGTCGTTTCGTGGCGGAACCGAGCGGGCCCGAGCCGGGAGGCCGCACACCGTGACCTTCCGCGGATTCGTCGCCGTCGACATTCCACCGTCGTCCTCCCTCGAACAGTTTGCCGAGCAACTGCACAACGCAAGTCCTTCACTCAAGGTCGTCTCGACGGACCAGATCCACTTGACGGTGAAGTTCCTGGGCGACACGGAGGAGGGCCTCGTCCCCGAAATCGAAGGTGCGATTCGCGAGGCGTGCGCCGACATTCGGCCGTTCGAGATCACGGTCCAGGGGACCGGGGCGTTCCCGAGTCTCTCACGGATGAACGTTGTCTGGGTTGGCGTCGAGGGAGCCGAAGCAATCGGCCGGACCGCCGCGGCTCTGGACGCCTCGCTCGAGTCGCTCGGATTCGCCGCGGAGCGACGCCCGTGGAAGGCCCATGTGACCTTGGCAAGGGTGAAAGGGCACCGGGATCTCGACCGTGTTCGGGGTCTCCTGGAGGCCCACCACGACGACGTCTTCGGGCACCACCACGTCGATCGCATCTACCTGAAGAAGAGCGTGCTCAGCCCGGTCGGCGCCCAGTACTCGGTCGTCTCGACTGTCGTGTTCGGGGAGTGAGCGAGTCCATCGGCGCTTCTTCGGATCGCGTTCCGGTTCATACCTCTAAGTAGAGGTATACGCCAGCTCGTCGGACGATTTGCGGCCCCATGGCGCCTACGCCTCTTTCTTGTCGGCGAAGATCTTGAGCCGGTCCCACTCGATCGTGTGCTTGAGCCGATACTTCTGGAGGATCCGGCTCAGTTGCTCGGTCACCCGGGCGACTTCGATCGTCTTGCCGCGGCCGTACACGTAGAACTCGACCTGGTTCGAGATCGGGAAGATCATGCGCATGAGCCCTTCCCGGTTGTACCCCTCCGGTTTGCGGTTGTTTCGTAGATCCCGCAGGTTCTCTTCGATCAGGACGTCGACGCTCTCCATGTCTTCGGGGAGTTGCTGGGTCTCCTCGAGGAACTTCAGGAACAGGGGCCGGAACGCGGACACGAGGTTCTTCCACTTCACCTTCTTGTCGAACTTGATGTGGCCGCTCCGCGCGCGCATGGTTTTCGTTCCGAAGAGCCACGCGCTATTTAACCGTGTTCCGCCCGGCGCGCTCGCCGACGTCGTCCGCGTCAGCCTTAAGCCGACCCCCTCGATGGTGCGGGCGTGCGGACCGCCCTGACGATCGCCGGGAGCGACTCGGGGGGCGGTGCCGGCATCCAGGCGGACCTGAAATCGTTCGCGTCCGTCGGCGTCCACGGGACGTCGGTCATCACGTGCGTGACGGCCCAGAACACGCGCTCCGTCGACTCGATCTTCCCGATTCCCGCGGCCGAAATCCGGAAGCAACTCCGCGCGGTCCTCGGGGACTTCAATGTGCGCGCGGCGAAGACGGGCATGCTCTACTCGGCCGAGATCGTGCGGGTCGTCGCGGGCGAGCTCCGCGGCACGACGTTCCCCCTCGTCGTGGACCCGGTCATGGTGGCGACGGTCGGGGCGAGCCTCGAGCAAGACGACTTCGCGGACGCCCTCGTGGACCGCCTCCTCGGTCGCGCCGCCCTCGTCACCCCGAATCGCCTCGAGGCCGAACGCTTGTCGGGCATCCGGATCACGAACGTCGAATCAATGGAGCGCGCGGCGCGGACCATCCACCGACTCGGACCGAAAGCCGTCCTCGTCAAGGGCGGTCACATGCAAGGGCCCCTCGTCGACGTCTTCTACGACGGGCGACGGATCCAGCGCCTGCGGGGGAGGCGGATTGCGAAGAGACTTCATGGCGCAGGTTGCACCCTGGCCGCCTCGACCGCGGCCTACCTCGCCCTCGGCCGACCCCTCGGTGAGGCCATCGAATCCGCCCGCCGGAAGGTCGCCGCGGGGTTCCGCGAGTCGTACCGGGCCGGCCGCGGGGTCGAAATCATCAATTCCCACGCTCTGCCGGAGTGACGAAACCGGCACGGCGGAGGCCACGCTCCGTGCCTGCGCGCGTATTATCAACGCACAAAAGACCGCCCACAAACTTCAAGTAGGCTGACCAAAATCCAACCGCGGGCCGACACACGCCGCCGGTTGGGCTCTCGCCTGCATCGAGCATGGCAAGCGCAGAGCACCGCGCGGTGGAATGTCGGGACGGCAGATTCGTGGAGGCGAGGGCAATCATCGGTCGGGGGAGAGGCGCGGGAGTCGCCCGGCTTCGCCCGTGTTCACACGGGGGTGGATGTCACGAAGATCGCGCTCTTCACGGATAGTTACCTGCCGACCGTCGACGGGGTCGTGACGTCCGTCTTGACGACGCGCCGACAGCTCGAGGCCAACGGCCACGAGGTCGTCGTCTTTGCGCCGGAGGATCCCCGCGGACGGGGGAAGCGGGAGGCCGGGACGATCTACGTGCGGGCGAAGGAGTTCGCGCACTACCCGGGCTACCGACTCGCGATGTTCCCGGGGCGTGAGACGGACCTGATCAAGGAGATGGGGATCGACGTGATCCACATCCACGGGGTCGGTTTCGTCGGCATCAAGGGGATCTGGGCGTCCTGGCAGGCGAAGGTGCCCCGCGTCTCGACGTTCCACACGATGATCCACGAGACGCTGGCGTTCTACTCCCCGTTCGGCCTGAACCTCCATCTCCTCGAGCGCGGGTTGCGCTTCTACCTCCGCGTCTTCCTGCGCAAGACGCACGGCGTCGTCGTCCCGAGCCGCGCGATCCTGGACGAGATCATGGCCCTGTCTCCGGCCGCCAAGATCGCAGACGTGATCCCGACCGGCGTCGACACCGAGCGATTCCGGCCGGGCACGCCCGGACAAGGCATCCGGACGAAATGGGGCCTGAACGGCCACGACGTCGTCTTGCACGTCGGCCGCGTCGCGCCGGAGAAGAACCTGACGACACTCATCCAGGCGTTCCCGCGGGTCCTCGAAGCGAACCCGGACACGAAACTGATGATCGTCGGCACGGGGCCGTACATGGAAAAGTACTACGATCTCGTCCGGCACCTCGGCCTCGCCGGCGACGTAATCTTCACTGGCTTCGTCCCCGACGTCGACCTGCCGAAGTACTACGCGGCGGCGGACGCGTTCGCGATCGCATCGAAGTTCGAGACCCAGGGACTCGTCGTCCTGGAGGCGCTCGCGTCCGGGCGGCCGGTCGCCGGCGCGAACTACCGCGCCATCCCGGAGTTCGTGCACGAGGGCGTCAACGGCGCCCTCTTCGAGCCGAACGACGTGCGGGGCTGTGCGGCCGCAATCCTCCGATGCCTGCGCGAACCCGATGGGATGCGCGAAGCCGCCCGGGAAACCGCCCTCCGGTATTCGGTCGAACGGTGCACGCGGCGCCTCGAGCGGGTGTACGATCGCCTCGTGGCCGCGTGACGGCCATGACCGAGCCCACCGGGGCCCACGCCGCAGTCGGCCCGAATGCGCCTCGGATCTCCGTCATCGTGCCGACCTGGAACGAAGCGAAGTATCTGCCGGCCCTTTTCGAATCGCTCCGCCGCCAGACCGTCCGGCCAGACGAGCTGCTCGTCGCGGATTCGGGCAGCTCGGACGGGACAGCGGAGGTCGCCCGCGCGGCGGGGGCCATCGTCCTGGAGGGGGAGCGACGCGGGCCCGGGGAAGGCCGGAACCGGGGTGCCGCGGCGGCGGCCGGGGATGCGCTCCTGTTCGTCGACGCGGATTGCCTCCTGCCGTCGAACCTCATCGAGTCCGTGTTCCTGGCCCTCGGAGACCCTGCCGTCGTGGGAGGGGCGACCGGATTCGCGCCCGCAAGCGGACGCTGGATCGAACGGTCCCTCTTCTACCTCGCGAACGCGTATCAGCGGGCGATGACGATCTGGGGCATCCCGCACAACGCCGGCTACTGCTTCTTCTTCCGCAAAGCGGCCTTCGAGGCGCTCGGAGGGATCCGGGAGGACTTGGTGTTGAACGAGACGCACGACCTGGCGATCCGGTCCCGGTCCATCGGACGCTTCGTCCTCCTCCCCATCATGGTCGAGACGTCGATGCGCCGCTTCCGCACGTACGGATATCTACGGACGATTCTGCAGGAGTACGTCGCCTCGACGATCCTGTACTACGCGACCGGGCGAAGTCCTCGAGAGCTCTTCCGACCCGCGCCCGCCCGGTGACGATCAGGGCCGCGAGGTCGTCGACGCCTCGATGCGCCGGCGCCGGAACCACGACGCGAGGAACGACAAGCCGACGACGATCGCGACGAGGGCCAGGGTGATCCACCGGGCCGTCTCGACGTCATAGGCGAGCCCGATCACGAACACGACGTACAGGAGGACGGCGTACTTCGCGAGGCCGCCTGCCGCAACGTACGCCATGGACCGTCGATAGTTCCACCCGAGCGTCGCGATGAACGCCCCCACCATTGGGATGACGGGCACGGCACGGTTCATGAGGATCACCCGCTCGTCGCGGACGAGCAGGAAACTCGTCCACTTCTGCATCGACCGCTCGAGCCAGTGCGGCATCCGACCTCGTTGGACGACCCAGCGGTGGACGGCGGCGTAGAGGAGGCTCGTCCCGATAATGTCTCCCGCGACCGCCATCGCGAGCAGGAGGCCGGCCCAGGCGATCGTCCCGATGGGCTCCGGCCGATACGTGTACGTGACGACGATCCACACTTCCGGCAGCGCGGGGAACAGCGCCGCATCGACCGCGAAGATCACCAGGAGGATGACGAGGCTGCCGGCCGGACCGAGCGTCCCGAAGAGCGCGGTTAGGAGCTCATCCAACGAGGCCATCGGCGGCCTCAGGTCGTCCGCGTGATGGACCGCATCGTGACCTGGAACACGAGGGTCCGGCCTTTCGTGGGCGTGTTGTAATTCAGCGTGTACGTCCCCGCGACCGGATCCACCGCCGTCACGACAAAGACCACGGTCCCCCCCGCGTCCTTCTGTCCGACCCGGTCGACCATCGCCGGCGTCAGGAGATGATGGACCGAGATGACCCCCTGGCCCCCGTTCGCGGCGTCGTCAATCGAAACGACCTGCGCGTCCCACCCGCCGTACGGCCGGACGAGCTGGCCGGGGATCGGGCTATTCGTCACGGTCACGATCGAGCCGGCCACGCTGACGGTCGCGGTCCAGCCCCAGAAGGGGTCGGTCACGTTCGTGCCCGAGACTGCGGCCGCCTGGTACTTCGCGACGAAGGTGGACAGGTCCATCGTCAGCCGGACGGGGACCGACTCGACGAGGGGTTTGACGAAGATCTTGGTCGGATCCGCGGGGCCGTATCCGAGGGCCGGCGGCACGACGATCGTCTTCGAATCGCCGATCGCGAGGCCCTGGATCCCGGTGTCGAATCCCGGCACGACGCCGCCTCTTCCAATCGTCACCGGCAGGGGTGCGTACGAGCTGTGCCAAGCGAACATGAACGCCTTCGGATACGAGGCGTTGTCCTGCGCAATCGACAGGATGCTCGTGTCGAACACGAGGCCATTCTCCGCGAACGTGCCGACGTAATCCACTTGGACCGAGTCCCCGCTCTGCGCTCGAAAGGGCGGCGGCGCGAACTTGGGGACGACGTAGCCGTAGTACACCCCCAGGATGGCGGCGATCAGGATGACCACCCCGACGAACGACCAGAGGGTGCTCACGCCTCTGTCGTCCCGGCGGAGCGAGCGGGGCATGATGACCTCGGGCTAACCTGGGGAGCCGCCATAAACATTATGGTACTCACGTCGGAGTGAATCGCACGATCGCGTGTTTGGCGCTTCTCTACGGAGTGAAGGACGCGTATTGCAAGATGATCGCTTCCGGGCGGTCGTACAGACCCACCGTCGGGCTGGCCGGGATCTCAGTACCGTTCAGGAACATGTGGTCCGGAGCCCCGAACGGCTTGCCCCAGACGGCGAAGAAGTCCCCGATCGTGTACACCCGCCCCTGTTCCGGTGTATCGGGCTCGATATGGATCAGGCCACTCGTGTCGTGTGTGTGCAAGACCTCGAGACAGGTCGCGGTGATGCCGATGTTCGCGGGGATCGTCACCGGGTTCCCGCCGGACGTGATCGAGAGCTGGGTGTGCCAGTGATAGTAGGTGCCGACACCACTCACGCACGGGTAGGGTTCGGGACTCGCCCGGGTCAGATAGTAGACTCCGACGCCTCCGACCACAATCAGGGCCACCAAGGCGACTTGCCATTTCTGGATCCGAAGCGGCGCCGCGGTCCGCTTCGGGCCGACCCGGCCGACCTCCGCTCTGAGTTCCTCGCGCAGCCGCGGGGTGTCCGGATGCCGCGGGTGGATGTCATTCAGGTGTCGCACGAGGTTCTCCGGTTTCACGGAGACGTTGCAGATCGGGCAGTGATCCGTTTTCGCCAACGCGGGACCTTCCCAGCTCGGACGGACGAACGGAGGACCGCCTGCTATTTAGGAATGACGCGGACGCGCCTCGAACTCATGCGTACATCGCGCCGGAGGCGTCCGTCGACCGGATCGGGCTCTCGCCAAGGACCTTGTCGACCGCGCGCTCGAAGTCGGCCATCGTCACGACCTCGCGGTCCTCTCGGATCGCGAACATCCCGGCCTCGGTGCACATCGCATGGATGTCGGCCCCCGTCGTGCCCTCGCATCGGCGCGCGAGGACGCCGTAGTCGACGTCCAGCGTGACGCTCATCTTCCGCGTGTGGATCTTGAAGATCGTCATGCGGGCCTCGTGGCCCGGGATCGGGATCTCGATGATCCGATCGAAGCGGCCCGGGCGCAGGAGGGCTTCGTCGAGGATGTCCGGCCGGTTCGTGGCCCCGATGATCTTCACTTCCCCGAGGGGGTTGAAGCCATCGAGTTCCGCGAGCAGC
>VBMA01000135.1 GCA_005878985.1 Methanobacteriota archaeon | reverse complement strand
ATGGGCGAGACGCCGGCCGCGTAGCCCGGCGGAATCCCGGAGTCAGTACGTCCGTTCGTCCGGGGCGACTTCCCACTCTTTTGTTTCCATGGTCTTCTGGAGTTTCTGGAGCGAGTCGCGGAAGTGTTCGACCAGTCGAAGTTTTCCGGGGCTATCGGGCAGCTCCTCGATCAGACGGAGCAGGCCTTCCATCTGCGGAACCTGACTGTATTTCATGATCAACAGCTCCTTCTGATACAGCGCGGAGGTGAGGAACTGGTTCCGGACGGTGGCGACCGTCGTCTGGGCGGACCAGAATCGAAGGAACTTGTCCAGGTACAGCCCGAACCCAAAGATGATCACCAGCACGACGCCGAGCAGGACGAGCAAGACTTCCGCCTCATTCAGGCCAAACTCCAGGAAGTACGTGTGCAAGACCAACGTGAACACGCCGACGAACGTGAGAATCGTGAAGACGATCCCGAGGATGCTCATGCTGAGATTCCATCGGTACAGCCATTCCGCGACCTTGATCTTCTGACGTTCAACGCTCATTCGAATCCCTTCCCCGCCGACAACGCATCGGAAGGGATATTCTCCGCGGTTGGAGTGCGAATCGGATGAGTGTGCAAACGGACGTTCAGCGACTCACGTCAGAACGAACAAGCTCACTTCTGCATGTACCGGGTGCTCTCGAGCTGAATCGTCTCCTTGCGGGCCCGGTCCACCTGCGCGATCAGGTCGACCGCGTGCTTCAGGTTGCGGTTGTTCGCGGAGATCCCCCAGAGGCCGAGCATGATGAGGGCGACCGCGATCGACAGGGCGAACGCCCCGCCCGCGACGGCGCCGGACGCTCGTTGGATCGAGTCCTGAATTCCGGGGACGAGCACGAGGAGCCCGATCGTCACGCCCACGATCAGGAGCATCGTCCAGAACACCGTGAGGACAATTCGCCGTCCCACTCGGGCCTGCGTGCTCAGCGGCGCAGCCATGCAATTCGCCGACGCGCCTCGGCCTAAATAAAGGATTGGTCGAGGATTGCGGCTTGGGGCATAGGTTCAAGCGAGCGCCCCGGCGTAGCCCGCGCGTGGCCGAGGGATGGAAGCGTCTCTGGTCATTCGTCCGACGGCTTCCATGGTACCGGTTCGGCGCCGGGGTGCTCGCGGGCGGCGCAGGCCTGGTTGTCACGTTCATCATGCGGGCGCTGGGCCTCGGCGTCTTCCTCCCGGAGATTGCGGTGGACTTCGTCGTCGGTCGAATCCCCGGAGGGATCGAGTCGTTCTTCATCCGAACCCTCGGGGAGGGCGCGAAGCTCCTCGCGCTGCTCACCGCCCTTGCCGTCTTCCTCGTCCTTCCGGGGATCTACGCCACGCTCTTCCGACGCGTGCAACGGTGGCTGAAAAACCGCTGGCTCGTCATCGCGTTCTATACGTTCAGCTCCGCGGGAATCGTCCTGCTCGGGATCCTCCCGCTCTTGGATGCGGGCTTGCTTGGTTCGAACACGCCGGTAGGTGTTGGATTCGCGGTGTTCAGTCAACTCATCGGGTACTGGCTCTACGCCGCAATCCTGGACCACGTCCTCGTCGACGTCGCCGCGGAGTACCCGGAGGGATTCAGCCTGAGCCGGCGGCAATTCATCGCTGGGACGATCGGAGCAATCGCGCTTGCCGGCCTGACTATCTACGGGCTCGGCAGTCTCATCGCGAAGAAAGGGCGGCTCGTCTTCGCGTCGATCGACGAGATGCTGTCGAAAGAACGGACTCCGACGTCCGAGTTCTACGTGGTCACGAAGAATGTCATCGACCCCACCGTGGACGCGGCCGGATGGGTCCTGTCGATCGGAGGTCTTGTCTCGAACCCGACGACGTACTCGTACGCAGACCTTCAGGCGCTCGCGAGCGTGGACGAGCTCGTGACTCTGGAGTGCGTGAGTAACGAGGTCGGAGGGAATCTGATTAGCACCGCGGAGTGGACCGGCGTCCGACTCGCGACCATCCTGCAATCCGCGGGCGTCGACCTGTCGCCCGGAAATTGGATCGTGTTCACCTGCGCCGACGGCTACACGGCAGGGATCCCGATCGCGAAGGCGATGGACCCCAACACGCTCGTCGCGATCTACATGAACGGCGGTCCCCTCGCGACCGCCCATGGGTATCCTGCGCGCATCATCGTCCCCGGGTTGTACGGAATGTTCCACGCGAAATGGCTCACGAAGATCGAGGCCGTTCAGGGCCTATTCAGCGGATACTGGCAACAGAAAGGCTGGACGAACTCGGAGGACCTGAATGGTCGAGTCCACACCGTAGCGATTATCGCTTGGCCAGCGGACAATTCGGTCGTGGGTGGATCGACGGAGATCGGCATCGTCGCGTTCGCCGGGGATCGCGGTATCTCGCTCGTTGAGGTCAGCACGGACGGCGGCTCGACTTGGAACGCCGCGACCCCGCTGAAGGCGCCACTGTCGGGTCTCACGTGGAGCCTATGGAAGTACACGCCGCCTGGACCCCTGTCCGGGGGCTCCCACCGGATCGTCGCGCGCGCCTATGATGGGACCGGCCTGATCCAGGATTCCGTTCCCGAACCGCCGTTCCCCGGTGGCGCTGAGGGCTACGACTCAATCACCTTGCTCGTGTCGCAGTGAACCGATCACGCATGCTTTACGGCTCGACTGGATCGAATCCCGAACGCAAGAATTGCGAGGCCCACGATCGCCGTAATCGAGCCGATCCAGATCCATGGCGGGTTGTTCGACATGAACGATCCCGGGATGTACCCCGCGCCTTGGAGAGCGAAGACCGTGCCTGCGAGCAGGACGAGGACTCCGAACACGACGAAGACGATCCGCATGGCAATCGCACCCGCGAGAGGCCTATAAGACTTGTCCCTAAGCGAGTCGCCTATGCCGCGATATTCGCGAACTTCTGCGCTCGTTCTGGGTTAATCATCCGCCGGTCGTCACGAGGGCTTCCGGCGCCTGCCAGCTGCGATATAGGTCCTCGATCTCGTACGGCGGCGCGTGACAAGAGAGGTACCGGAGCCGGCCACGACCGACGTTTCGGATTCCGTGCGTCGACCCCGCAGGGAAATAAATCGCCGTGTCGGGGCCGAGCACTTTCCGCTCGCGGCCCGAGGTCACCTCGCCCCGGCCCTCAAGGACATAATACATCGACTCGACCGTCCGATGTTCGTGGACGGGCGTGCTTCCCCCCGGACGGATGTCCACGACCGTAATCAGGAACTTCCGCGATCCGACGTTGTCCGGGGTGATGATCTGATACGAGAGGCTCTTGTCGCCCTTCAACGCCTTGGCGTCTTTGCGGTGCACGACCTTCATCCGTCCACCGGCGTCCGCAAGGAACGGAGGGCATTTGGAGTTTCCGCATCGGCTACGCGCACAAGGGTTTAATGCGCTCCGGGAGGTTCGCTTCGCGATGGTCCGCGTCGAGGTCATCGCCTACACGCCGACCGAGTTTCTCGAGGAAACCGACGTCACGATCGG
>VBMA01000134.1 GCA_005878985.1 Methanobacteriota archaeon | reverse complement strand
AGACGCGGGAATACTTTCGCGACGTGTACGATCACATGATCCAGACGCTCGATCGCCTCGACACGCTCCGCGAGGTCAGCGCGGGCCTCATGGAGGTCTACCTCACCGTCGTCAGCAACAGCCTGAACGAAGTCATGAAAACGCTCACAGTCATCGCGACGATCATCCTGCCGCTGGGACTCATCGCCAGCGCATACGGAATGAACGTCGCGTTCCCGGGGAAGGAGGACTTCAGCGGATTCATCGTGTCGCTCGTCTTGATGGGGATCGTCGTCGTCGTCATGGTGATGTTCTTCCGCCGCCGGAAGTGGCTCTGAATCCGATGGAGGCGAGACGCTTATAGCGAACACGTGATGCCCTTGAGGGAGCCCTGTGCCACCCGCGACGTCCACCGACGATTCCGATCGAGAGTCTATCCGGCGCGCATGGAATGAGAGCGCGGAATCGTACCGCAGGGCGATGCGACTGTTCGAACCGTACGGATTCGACCTGCTCGCGCGGGTGAATCCGAAGATCCGAGAATCGGCGCTCGACCTCGCAACCGGTATCGGCGAGCCCGCAATGAGCATCGCCCGCATGGTAGGTCCGGAGGGCCGCGTCGTGGGCATCGATCTTTCTGAGCAGATGGTCGAGCTCGCCACCCGTATCGCGAAGGAGCGGCGAATCCCGGGCCTCACGTTCCTCGCGATGGATCCGGAGAAGCTGGAGTTCCCGGATGAGTCGTTCGATATCGTGACGAGCCGGTTCGGTTTTCACATCTTCACCCATCCGGAAACCGTCGCGAAGGAAGCCCATCGAGTCCTCCGGCCGAGAGGCCGGATCGGCATCGTCGTCTGGAGCACGGCGGAGAAGGCGACCGCCCTCAACGCCGTGGTCGCGCCGATGCTGGAGTTCGCCGAGCCCGACGAGACCGGGTATCGACCGAAGCCATTCGAACTCGGAGGTCCTGGCGAGCTGACGACGCTGCTCGCGGACGCGGGATTCGTGGAGACACAGGAGGAGCGGCGAACCCACACGATGGCCTTCAAGGACGAAGACGAATACCTCGAGATCCTGGTCGAGGGAACGCCGCTCGGCCGTTCCATCAAGGGAGAAGACCCCTCGGTGCAGAAGAAAATCCTCGCGGGCACCCGAGCGAATCTTCGGAAATGGAAATCACGCAAAGGGATTCAAATCCCGTGTGAAGGCGTGATCGTGACAGCGACGAAATGAGGACTCACCGAGCGACGCCGCCGTTTGGCACGCCTTCCGGAGACCAGCCCCGGTACCGATAGTATTCGTCCCTCAGCCGATCCCACGTTTCCTCCCCGAGTTTCACCCGCTTCCCGTTGACGTCGACCTCGCCCTCGATGAGCCGACGAGGGAGCGTGTCCTTTGCCTTCGTATGTCCGCGTTCGATGTCGAGGGTTCGCTCGAGGTCGCTGATCCCGCGACCGATGCGCCGCATTTCCTCCTCCGTGACCTCCTTCCCGAGGACCGTTGCGTAGGCTTCCGGCGTCTCCGTGAAGACGATCGGCGTGACGAGGGTGCAGATGCCGATCGAATCGATCACGGCGGTCTCGTCCAGGAGGTCCGACACGAGCTTCGGCTTGCCCTCCGGACCGGTCCGGCCATCGAGGCTCATCCCGAGCTCCATGTAGACGGTCCACGCCTTGTTGTGGCAACCGTGCCGCGGGCCGAAGACGTAGCACAGGAACATTCCGAACGAGCCGCGAGGATCGTAGGCAGGAAGATCCATCCCGCACTGCTGGATCGCGAAGTCCTGGGACTCGCCGTCGAACACCTGGCTCGCGCGCAGGGTGCCTTCTGCGAGGACGTCGCCGATCCCCCGCCGGTGCACGATCGCCTCGATGAGATCGAACATCTTCTCGTTGGTCGGCCATGCATCGTCCACGAGGCCGCGTTCGATGCACTCGCGGTAGAAGCCGAGAATCCCGCCGGTCGAGATCGTGTCGAGGCCGTACTGGTCGCACAGCTTGTTGGCGTGCACCACGATGTGCGGGTCGTCGTTCATCACCTGAGGCCCGAACGCCCACGTCGTCTCGTATTCCGGGCCGCGGCCGGAGTCGCCGTAGCGGGAGGTGTTCGTCCGGGTGCAGCGGATCGAACAGTCGAAGCACGTCGTGTAGCCCGTGAGGATGTTCAGGAATTTCGGGAAGTACAACTGTTCGCCGACCTCCCATTTCACCTCTTGCCAGTTGTGGGTCGGCCAGAGGTTCGCCTCATTCACCTTCGGCGGGATCTCCATCGTCCCCTGCTCGTGGAAGTATGCGCTGCGTTCCTTGTTCTGCGCGAGCGTCTTCTTGTGGAAGACCTTGATCGGCTCGCCGCTGAGGCCGGGGAAATCCATCGTGCCGAACACGGTAATCGCCTTGAGACGCTTCGCCCCGAGGACCGCGCCGAGGCCACCGCGGGCCGCCATCCGTTCCTCGAGCGCGATGCCCGCGAACCGCACGAGGTTCTCGCCTGCTTGACCGATGCAGAGTGCCCGGCCCGCGTCCTTCAGCTTCTCGCGCGTCTCCTCCGTGTTCAGTCCCCACAGAGGGGACGCGTCCTTCAATTCCGCTTTCCCATTCCGGATCTCGATCCGCACCGGCGCGTCGGATTTGCCGATCACGCGGACGACGTCGAATCCCGCCTTCCGTAAGGTCGGGCCCCAGAACCCACCCGCCGCCGAGCAGGAGTAGTATCCCGTTAGCGGCGAGACCGTCACCACCCACGTGCGATTGCAGGACGCGATCGTGCCTTCGTACGGCGAAGTGCAGAAGAAGACCGGCATCCGCGGGTGGTACGGATCCAGTCGGAAGTCCTCCTCGCTCAGGAGTTTCGCGCCGACCCCGCGCCCGCCGATGTACCGCTCCCAGTATTCCGGTCCGCGTTCCTCCGACTCGATTTGACCGGCGTCGAGGTCCACGTGTAGCATGCGGAGCTTCGGTTCGATGGTCCCGCCCTTCCCGGGTGACAAGGGGGCCTCGTTACTAAACGATTCTCTCCCGATTGGCGCCACCCTTTTATGGAATCCCGTGTTCGGGCCGATTGTGAATGTCACCGTCCGGCTCATGGGGCCGTACAAGCGAGCCGCCGGGATCACAGACGACATCACCGTGACGCCCGAAGAACCGAACCTGGGTGGTGTCTTGCAGGCAATCGCCGTCCGGTTCCCGGAAGCGGGAAAGAAGTTGCAACCTGTCGCTGGGAAAATCGAACCCGCGGTCCGTGTCGTCGTGAATGATGTCGTTCAACAAGGAGTCACCCCGGCCTTCCCGCTGAAGGACGGAGATCGTGTCGCCTTCGTACCCATCGTCGGGGGCGGGACTGAACCCGTGACGCGTTTGTCAATGCGGGCACGACGCATTGACAACGGCCTTTTCCCCGCCTCGCGACCTCTTCGACCTGCGCCCACCCGTTGAGCGGACGCAGGATTCTGACCGCGGTGACGCGGAAAGGCGAGTCTCACTCTCCCGGCAAGACGATGTTCCTCGTCATCTGGTGGATGTCGAAGAATCCGTACGCGGCCGTGTTCGAGAACCGCATCGCAGCCGAGGCGGCGGCGAACGTGCGGAATGCGATCCTCGTGACCTTTCAGGGGAAGGGCACGGAAGTGCAGGCCGTGGTTGACTGGTTCCGGCGGGATGAGGAGGGCCGACCGATGCCTGCGGAATGGCGAGAGCTGATGGGCCAAGTCCACGCCCCCTGGTTCAACAAAGCCCACCCCGATGCCTCGGAAATCGAAACGACATCGAAAACATCGTCCGATCCCGTCGAGGCTTGACTGCAGAATCTAGGTCGAGACGGTCGTCTCAACCAACAAAAAAATGAGTGGATTAGACGTTCGCGATCGGGTAGCAGAGGCCCTTTCTACCTTGCCAAGGCCTCCTTGATTTTGATGGCTCTTAGGAGGTGATCCATCTGCAGGTTCCCCTACAGATACCTTGTTCACGTGATCTCCATGTCGCCATGGGGCGTGGACTGTATCATCATCCGACGCGCCTTGCGTCGGAGCCCGGCGTGCAGTCTCTGAGGGTTCCGATCTTGTCGATCGGCCTTCCCTGCGGATTGTCCGCACCTGCGCATTTTTACATATGCGCGCAGCGCATATGTATCGCAGGATCCTCGGAGTTCCCCGCATAT
>VBMA01000089.1 GCA_005878985.1 Methanobacteriota archaeon | reverse complement strand
TCTTGCGCATCTCCTCTTCCTCGCGGAGCCAGTCTTCGAAGGTGAGGAAGGTCGGCTGCTTGCGCCACCATTCCTGGAACTCGGTCTCGCTCAGGCTGCGGCCCAGCTGTCGGGAGGCTTCCTGCTTGAAGCGGGCGATGACCTCGTCGTACTGGAGGCGCATCTTCTCCTTGTAGTCCGCCATCTCCAGCTGACCGGTCGCGAACTCGACGCCGCACTCCGGGCACTGCTTCACGTCGACCGGGATCCAGGCCTGGCAGTTCGAGCACTTCGCCATGTCCCGCTCGAACTCGACGCCGCACTTCGGGCAGGTCGTCGCGTCCTCCGGGATGAAGGCGCCGCACTCGCCGCACTCGACCATCTTGCCGAGGCCGTAGACCTTCCAATACAGCGACACGCCGATCGCGACGGCCGCGGCGGCCGCCAGGATGACGAGGAACAGCCACCATTCGATGCCGAGGACCGGGACCTTCTGGAACAAGAAGGACGAGGATCTCTGCACCGCGATGTTGGCCGTGTCCGGTTGGATCAGCGTCGTTGCCGGCGTCACGACGATCGAGTACTGCCCATCCTGGGTGTTCGAGGGCACGACGATCGTCCCGATGAAGAAGCCGTCACTCGCGGACATCGTCGAGTTCGTTGCGAGGACCGTGGCGCCGCTGCGCAGTTCGATCGCCAACACGACGCCTCCGATGCCGTTCGAGCCCGAGTCCCGGACGTATCCCGTGACGCTCAGAGCGTTTCCGGATACGACGGACTGGCCGCTCGTCGGCGTGAGGATCGCCGTGAACCCGGCCGGAGGCGGCTGGACGTTCAAGGTGATGTTCGCGAAGTTGTTGCTCTCCTGAGCGGAGCCGCCCTCGTTGATCGTGTTGTCCGGGTCGACGATGAGCTCGAGCGTGTGGGCGCCGACGGTGGCAACGCCCTGAATGGTCATCGTCTGATTCAGGGACGTGGCGACCGTGAGGCTGTCCACCCGGCCGTACGTGACCGCGCGGCTTCCATCAAGGTACGCCGCGACGGAGACGCCGGTCGCCGTGGTCTGGCCCTGGTTCGAGATCAAGGCGTACACGGTGAAGGGCTGGTTCTGGAGGACGGTCATCGTGGGGCTCGCCGGCGCAACCGTGAGGTCCGGACCCGTCCGGACCTGGACCGCGAGGCCCACGCTGACGAACTTCGTGTTGTTGGCCGCGCTGATCGCCGGATACGGGTCGAAGTCCACGCCGCTCGGGCCGGTCGCCGCCCCGAAGGCGACGGTCAGCTGGTAGTTACCGAACGATTCCGCGTTCGGCAGGCTGGCGGTCGTGATCACGTCGGTATACAGCGGAATCACGGCGAGGCCGCTCGAATCCGTGTGGTTCCACGCGTTCGCCCCGCTCGCGGCCCGCCCGAGGTAGGCGAGGGTCCGCGCGCTGGGCGTCGACGAGAGACCGTTATCCGGATACTGGGCCGTCGTCGCGCTCGGGCTGAGGGTCGACCAAATCGAGGCGCCACTCACCGGGAATCCGGTCGAGTCGACCACGGAGGCGCGGAGCCACCGCAGGAGGAAGATGTTCCCGCCCGCGGCCAGCGGCTCGTAGGCCGGCTGCCAGGTCGACTTGAGGACCGGGTCTTGCGACCGGTCGATTGTGACGGCGTACAGGTACGCGTTCGAGGTCCCGTCGACCCGTAGCGCGTTGTGCAACCCGACGACGTTCGAGAAGTCGACACCGATGTACGAGTCGTATGCGTAGAGGTTGCTCGAGGCGGTCAGGGCCACGTTGCCTTCGATCGGACCCGTGGCATTGCCGCCGCTCGCGGTGCCGTTCTCGTAGATGCGCTCGATCCGCGATCCGTACAGGCTCGCGGTCGTGGACGCCCACGAGATGAGCGGGCTGTCGTCGTTGTCATCGCTGTATACCCCGAGGCCGAAGAGCTCGGTCGACGAGAAACCGGTGATCGTCGAACCGGTCACGTCGATCGTCGTGCCGGTCGCGTTGAACCAACCGGGGAACTTCAGGATCGCGCCATTCTTCATCGCGAAGTGGCTGTTCGCTCCGGAGACGGTGAATGCGAGCTTGAGGAACGGATTGATCGCATCCGTTTGCGTCGTGACAACCGAGTTGTCGAGGACGAGTTCGCCGCCCGCGTTCACGTTGAGCGCGTAGCCTTCGTGAGACGTATCCTTGGAGAAACTCAAACCGCCGTTGACCAGCGTGAGGCTGCCCCCGGCGTTGATGTTGATCGAACCGTCCACGGAGTAGACGATTCCCGTGCACACCTGAGTCGTCGTGATCGTCCAGTCCCCGGTGATGACGCCACCGACCTGGTCACAGGTTCCGGCCCGCGCGGCCGGGCTGAGAGCGACGACGGCGGCGAAGAGGCCACCCAGGGCGACAGACCAAACGATCAAACACGTCAGGGCCTTAGCATTCCGTTCGGATCGGCTAGACAACCCAAGACCTCCTGAGGTCGAGTCGGCCGAACGCATCCGGAGGACTACGACCGGTGGGCATGTTGCGCGGGCCATCCGGGGCCTCTTTATAAATAGGTTACCGCGCGATTATCTATCCCGATACGCACCTGTTCTCACGCGAAAGAATAACGCCGGAATATGGAGGAAAACATTTTATCATTTCGCGGATATAGAAATGAGCAAACGTCGATGAAAATGGCCCGAAAAATGCATGAGAAGCCGGGTGGACGGAGGCTCCGCGCACGCTCGCCTCGCTCCGACCGCCGGCTCAGATCACTTTCTTCTTCATGACCTTCTTCACGCTCACCGGGACCTTCTTTCCCTTGTCGTCATCGGACGCCATCCGGTGGCCACACGCGTAGCACATGATCGCATCGGAAGAGATCATCGTTCCGCAGGCGGGACAGGGAATCTCGGACTCGCCCTCCGTCTCGGACGTCTCCTCCGCGGCCGCCTCATCCTGGAGACGGTGGCCACACGCGTAGCACATGATCGCATCGGAAGAGATCATCGTTCCGCAGGCGGGACAGGGAATCTCGGACTCGCTGCCCGCAGCGGGCTCGGCTTGGACCGCGACCTTCACGACGGGCTTCGCTACCTGCGCGACCGCGACCGGCATCTGGGCGGCGGGCTTCGCCGCAACGGGTGCCGGGTTGGACGGAACAGGCTGGGGCCGAAGTACCACCTGGGGTGCGGGCGTCGTCGGGACCGCTTTGACGGAAACGGCGGGCATCGAGGCGGGTGCCGCCGCCATGGACTTGATCGACTGTTCCTGCGCGAGCAGCGCCTTCTCGCGATCGAGGAGTCGCTTCCCCTCTTCCGCGATTTTCGCGCGGGCTGCGGCGAAGTTCTCCTCCTCGGAGGCGAGCTTCCTCTCGCGCTCCATGAGCTCCCGGTTCCGACCAATCTGCGCATCGAGCGTCGCCTTCTGGTCTTCGAGGAGCTTGACAATCTGTTCTTGCCGCGAGGCAATCTCGGTCTTGCGCGCTGCGATGTCCTTCGCGTGCGTGACCGCCTCCGTGTCGCGCCGCGCGAATTCCTCTTCCCGCCTCACGAGGGAGTCGAGGCGCTTCGCGAGTTCCTGCTCGCGGGCGACGAGCGAGTTCTCTTTGGCGAGCACCTGTTGTCTCGTCGCGTCGAATTCCTGCTCGCGGTCGGCGATGCTCCGTTCACTCTGCTCGAGCTCCTTCTCGCGGGCGCGCATTCCTTTCTCCCGACCGACGAGCGAATCCCGCTCGTCCGCGAGGGACGTCCGCTCCTGATCGAGGACCCGCCGGTCTTCCTCGACCTTGGACCCTTGTTCCTGGAGCGCGGCCTCGCGCTCTCGGAACTCCGCGTCCCGGGACTTCAGGTTTTCTTCGAGCTTTTTCAGTGCGTCCAGTGCGTCAAGGATCGATCCTTCGGCCATCTACGGTGCCCTCCGATGTCGGTGCATGGCGCCGAGCCTCCCAGGCGTCGGCGTGCAAACGTGTCTCATGAATTCCCTCCCGTCTCGAAGATCGGTCCGAGGACGGTCAGCCCGCCTTTCCGAACCTCGATCGCGTGCTTCTCCATCGAGTGATCGACCGATCGCATCTTCTCCACCTGGAGGTACCGGACGAGCTTGCCGCGGGATCGGTCGAGGCCCAGTATCACGATGCCATCGACGAGAAACCCCTCGTTCCCGAGGAGCTGGCTCTCGCCGTTCGGCGCGCGTTCCATGACGACGAGGGAGGTGAGTTCGTTGTCGCGGAGCATCTTGAAGAAGTAGAACATCCGCTTTCGCATGTTGCTCGTGTTCTCCATGAGCGAGTAGAGCGCCCCGAGCGAATCGAGGGCGAACAGCTTGAACTTCTGACCGTGCACCTTGCGATAGTGGCCGATCATCCGCTCGATGAACGCCAGGTAGTCCGTCTGGTCCTCTGGGCCGACGACCGCATCGATCTCCCGCAGATCCGTGAAGTCGCTGATCTGCATGTTCATCGAGAGCTCGACCCCGAGGGACTCCATGTTCCGCAGGTGCGACTGGACCGTCTCCTCGAGCGTGGTGTACAGACCGAACTCGCCGGTGTCCTTCAGGTAGCGCGACATGAGCGTGTAGCAGAAGGACGTCTTCATCGACCCGGGCGGGCCCGTGACGAGGATGACCTTCGGTGGGAGGATGTCGCTCCGAATCACTTTGTCCAGACCCTCGATTGCACTGCGAAATGCCATGGCCGCGCCGGATACGCATCACACGGGGGCAGGGCTCACTTAATCGTTTTGCGCTGATTATCTGGGCTGAGGACTTATCATTCTCTGAACTGAGTCCGGAAAGTCTTTGTACGCTCATTCAAGATAGAAACGCGTCGACGAATTCGAGGTGTCGGCTTACGCCAGCGAAGGAAACGAAAGTCTGTCCCGTCTGTGACACACCGATCGACGCGAACGCGCGGGTGTGCCCTTCGTGCCAGACGGACCTCACCTTGTTCGACATCGGTGGAGGCCTCGACCCGATCGACACGCCCGTCAAAGACGGACGCAGCATCGACGAGATCCTCGCCTCGATCATGGAGGGCAAGGAGGACCATCGAGAAATCTTCGAAACGCTGAAGAACGTCGCTCGGGAAACGCCGGAATCGGCCGACGTCGACGCCGCCGCGAAACCCCGCGCTGTGACGGAGGCCGCGGCCGATCTCGGCGAGCAATTCCTGTGTCCGGTCTGCGAGACGCTCGTCTCCGCGGACGCGACCGTCTGTCCGGGTTGTGGCGCGGAATTCTCCGAGGGCGAGGCGACCGAGTACGAGTGCCCGGTCTGTAAGAGCTCGGTCCCGGCCGACGCGGATCGTTGCCCGAGCTGCGGGGTCCGCTTCGCCGAGGACCCGCAGACGGCGACCGCGCGGATGGGGAAGATCCGAGAACCGCCGCCGATCGTCGCGGCCGTCGCGGCGGAGGCCCCTCCCATCCGGTCGTTCGCCGCGCCCGCGGCCGGCGGCAAGCCTGCTCGGTCTCCCCTCCAAAACCGGATCGACCAACTCCGCCGGACCCGACGGGAAGCGGAACGTCGGATCCCGACGGGAGACCGAAAGCTCCTCTACCGCGAACTCCCCAAATTGGTGAACGAGGTGAAGCCCCTCCTGGTCTCCGCGAAGCGCATCGGGCTCGAGATCGAGGAGGGGAAGCGGATCATCAACGACGCGATCCAGGCCGGCAAGGGACGCGACATCGAACGCGCGGTCACGCTCATCGCGAACGCCCGTCGAACCTTGGACGTCGCGTTCGTCGATTTCATCGGCGGAGAGATCGACACCTTCATCCAGGAACTCCGCGCCGCCAAAGGGGACGCGGGCGTCCAGGCGGCCACGCCGAAACTCCAAGAGGCGGTCGGCCGGCTGGAGGCGGGCGACTACGATGCCGCGTGGGACCGGTTCCAAGGGGCGCTCGGGACGTTCCACACGGAGGCGAAAGACTTCCACGAGGCCCGCAAGATCATCGACGATGGCGATCGGCTCGCGCGCGAGGTCCGGTCGATGGGCATGGACCTCCGCGATCCGGAGCGACTCCTCCGGCAAGGGCGTGAGTCGCTCGACCGTCGGGATGTCGCAGGCGCCCTCCGGCTCGGGCAGCAGGCGCAGGAACGGATGAACCGGGACGTCCCGGCGTTCGTCCAGGACCAGATGCGGAAGGCCCGGAACGAACTGTTGGACCTGAAGGTGCGCGGCAACGACCTCTCCCGACCCATCGGCATCCTCAAAGAGGCGAGCGCGTTCGTGAAGCGCGAGGCGTGGGGCGACGCGCTCCGGCAGATCCGCGACTTCCACAAGGCCGTTCAGGGCCTCGGGTAGCCCAGTCGCGATTACGGATAGCGGATCACTTCCATCTCCCGCTCGAGCACCTTGAGCTCCTGGTCTTTCAGCGTCGCAGGGCCGAGGGAGATGATGAACGCGTATCGGCTCTCGGAGATCGCGTCGAGCAGCCGCCGGACGAACATCAGGACCGCGTCGAACGAATTGTTCGAAACAAGGTACTCGATCCCGTCCAGGAGGATCGCGCCCCGGGGCTGCTTGCCCATGAAGTCCTCGATCTCGTAGACGAGCCGCTCCAGGGCCGGCGCGATCGTCTCCTCCGCCGACCCCTCGCGGTCCGTGAGCCACAGGACGCGCGCGGTCGCGAGGTCGTGCGCCTGCCGGACGCGTTTCGGGTTCGTCCGGCTGATGACCAGGCCGCCGCCCCCGCCACCGAGGAAATCCGTCAAGAGCCGGAACGCCTTCGCGGGTCGTTCCTCCTCTATCAGGTAGCTGCGGCCTGGTGTGAGTTCGTGGTTCGCCGTCGTGGGAACTTCCTGCCGGACTCTCTCCTCCGGCGCGGTCCGCTCTGACACCGGCGACGGGATCGGTTCCGCCGACGGCTCGACGGTCGCCCCGGACAAGACTTCGCGGGCGAGATCCTGCGTGATCGGACGATTCATCAAGGAGGAGAACGCGACGACTCGGTTGAACGCCCCGCCGAGCTCTCGGACATTGTTGTCGACGAGATTCGCGATGCATGTCAAGACTTCGCCTTCGATGGAGACGTTCTCGTCGCGGGCGCGGCGTTCGAGGATCGTGACCCGCATCAAGAGGTCCGGAGGTTCGATGCCTGCCACGAGGCCCGATTCGAACCGGGAGACGAGGCGGTCGTCGAGGTTCGGGATCGCCTTGGGGGGCCGATCGCTTGCCAGGACGATCTGCTTCTCCTTGTCATGCAGATCGTTGAACGTGTGGAACAGTTCCTCGTGAATCTCCGGCATGCCGCTCAGGAACTGGATGTCATCGATCATCAGGCAATCCATGCCACGGATGCGGTCCCGGAACGCGGAGAGGGTCCCCACTTCCTTCGCGCTCGTATAGCTTGAGGCGAACGATTCGCAGGTCAGGTACAGCACCTTCGATTCGTTCGAATGGGCCAGGATGTAGTTCCCGATGGCGTGCAGGAGATGCGTCTTCCCGAGGCCCGGACCCGAGGTGATGAGGAGCGGATTGTATTCCTTCGCGGGTTGCTTCGCGACCGCGACCGCTGCGCCGTGCGCGAACCGGTTGCTCTCGCCGACGATGAACGACTCGAACGTGCACATCTGGACGAGGTTCGTCGCCGCATCCCGGGCCGGCATCGATTCTTCGAGCACCTTCCGCGCGACGTCCTCCGTGGAATACGGACCACCCTCGGGGCGCAGCGCCTGCTGCTGTTTCATCACGAGGTCCAAGACCTTTCGTGTCCGCGCCTGGGAATCCCGGCCTCGCTCCATCTCGGCCTGGCGACGCGCCTCGATCTGGCGCAGGCTTTCCACGGCATCGCGGAGGCTCTCGACCTCCGTGTCGATGTCCGGGTGTCGCACGGGATCCTTGAGTTTCTCTCGGAGGATCGCGGCGCGCGACTCGAACCCGGACACATCGAGACCGGAGAGGATCTCGCCCACCGCCTCGGCCTTCTTCACCCCGTCGCGCATCGCGACGACGGACGCCGCGAGGATGGACGGCTCGGCATCGAGGTTCGAGTCGACGGAGGACACGTCGTACCCACGGTCCTTCCACGACCGAATCTGCCTCTCGATCTCGGATCGTTCCATCGTCTGCGGGATCTTCGTCTTCTTGACGACCTTCGCGGGCCGCTCGAGGATCGCATTCGCGTATTCCCGAACGAGGCCGTCCATGTCCACGCGGGCGTGGAGCTCCAAGACGCACGACTCGTCGTACGAGTCCTGCCACACCTTCTTCAGGGCGCTCCGGCCCCGGTCCTGAGTGCCGTCCCGATGGTACAAGCTGGCCTCCGGGTTTCCGCCGCGCAGGAGCACGATCCCTTCGGCCCGCCTGCCGGCCCCGCTCCGAACCGTTCGGACGTAGCCGGAAAATGAATATTTCTTCAGGTCGAGGAGGAGCTGCTTGAGCGCGCTAGGACCGCCCCGCGTAGTGCGGATGAGTTTTCCCTCTGGCAGGAGGAGGTCCTGAGGCGTGAGGCTCCCTCGGTGGCCTCGGCCCATTCCCGAGGTCCCTCTAAAAAGGTTCCAACCCAGTTTCCTCGTTTGAGAACGGGAGGCATGCGGCGCGGCGGAGGACGCGCCCTCGCGATGCGAAAGGACTATTATGCTCCGGTATTCTGCGTCGTATGCTGATGGCCCGGGACTTCTTCACGATGGATGATTTTGACCTCTCGGGTCGTACGGTCCTCCTGCGAGTGGACATCAACTCTCCGATCGACCCCGCGACTGGCGAGCTGTTGAACGACGCGCGAATCCGGGAGCACCTGACGACGATCCGCGAGCTGCGGGGTTCGAAGGTCGTGTTGCTCGCGCACCAGTCGCGACCGGGGAAAGACGACTTCACGACGCTCGAGGTCCATGCGGATCGAATCGGGGCGCTCCTCGGACGTCCCGTGCAGTATGTGCCGAGCCTCTTCGGTCGACCCGCGATCGATGCGATCGACGCGATGCACCTCGGGGACGTGATCGTCCTCGAGAACACGCGTTTCTACTCGGAGGAAGACGCGCTCGCGGACGCCAAGCTCGAGAAGATGGCGAAGACCCACATCGTGAGCCGGCTCGCGCCGCACGCGGACTACTTCGTCCTCGACGCGTTCGCCGCGGCCCACCGGGCGCAACCGAGCCTCGTTGGGTTTTGCGAGGTCCTCCCCTCCCTCGCCGGCCGGGTGATGGAGCGGGAGCTCACGATGCTCGCCCAGGCGGTCCAGCAGCCCGAGCGGCCGAAGATCGCGCTCCTCGGCGGCGTGAAGGCGGACGACTCGATCGCGGTCGCCCGCCACATGCTCGAGAAGGATCTGGTCGACAGCGTGCTCACCTCGGGCGGCGTGGCGAACCTGTTCCTCGACGCCGCCGGAATCGATCCGGGCAAGCCGACGACCGACTTCATGCGACGCGAGGTCGAGGACTACGAGGCCCACCGCGCCATGTGCAAAGAACTCCTCGCGCGTTTCCCCGGGCGGATCTTTCGGCCGACGGATGTCGTCCTCGACGACGAGGGCACACGGAGGCCCGTCCCGGTGTCCGCGCTCCCGGCGAAGTGGCCGGTGTACGATATCGGACTGGACACAATCGCCCACTACGTCGAGGAGATCCGCCGCGCGAAGACGATTTTCTTCAACGGTCCCGCGGGCGTCTTCGAACTCGAGCCCTTCTCGGTCGGCACGCGCGAGTTGCTCACCGCGATCGCCGAAGCGGACGCCTTCTCGATCGTCGGTGGTGGACACACGGTCGCGGCGGTCGAACAACTCGGGCTCTCGGACCGCATCGATCACGTGAGCACCGGAGGAGGTGCCCTCATCAATTTCCTGGCGGGAAAGGAACTCCCGCTCGTCACCGCGTTGAAGCACTCGTACAAGAAGTTCGCGAAGACGAACAAGTGAACGGCCGCGCGTCGCCGCCAATCCGATATATACGCGGAGGGCTTGGCTTCTCGATGTTCCGGGTGCGAAGGCCGCCGGAATGGGGCGTCGAACCGGTCCCGCATGGGTTGCGGGTCCTCCGGACTTTCGATCTGTTTGTCCTCTGGTCGAGCCTCGGGATCGGGCTCCTCGTCCTCGCTGCCGGGACGCTGCTCATCGGACTCGGGCTGACGCTTGCCGAGTCCGCGATCGTGGCCCTCGTCGGTTCCGTCTTGGGGAGCCTGATGCTCGCGGCCGCCGCCCACCACGGGAGTCGCGCCGGAGTCCCGACGATGGTGAGCCTCCGTCCCATCCTCGGTCGACGGGGCTCCTACATCCCGACAGCCCTGAATGTGTTCCAACTCCTTGGATGGGCGACGTTCGAACTGCTCGTGATGGGAATTGCGGCGGCGACCCTCACCGGGAACGTGTTCGGACCGTCCACGGCGCTCGTGTTCGTCCCGGTCTTCGGGGCGATCGTCGCGGCCCTGGCCCTCGGAGGTCCGCTCGCGGTCATCCGGGCTTGGCTTGAAAAGTTCGCGATCTGGCTCGTCTATGCGTCGACGGCGGCGATCGGAATCGCGCTCATCTTGAAAAGCCCCGACCTCGGCCTGCGGTACGCGCCGCAATATTTCTCGGGGACGACGTCCCTCCTGTTGGCGCTCGACATCGTGATCGCGATGCCGATTTCCTGGTGGCCGCTGATCTCGGACTACAACCGGTTCGCGCGGTCCTCGAAGGACTCGTGGGTCGGGACCACGGCCGGTTACACGATCGCGAACACCGTGTTCTATATGCTCGGCGCGGGGCTCCTGGCGCTGGGAATCGTCTTCGGTCAACCGAATTTTCTCGCGGTCATCGGCCTGCTCGGCCTCGGCGCGTTCCCATTGTTGATCATCCTCGTCGACGAGACGGACAATGCCTTCGCCAACGTCTACTCGACGGCGGTATCAATCCAGAACCTGGCACCGAAGCGACGTCAACTTGGGTTCATCGTCGCCGCAACCCTGATTGCGATGGCGGGGGCCGCGTTCCTCTGGAGCCGGGGCGAAGGGATCGGAGGCTCCTACGAGTGGTTCCTTCTACTGATTGGCGGCTTGTTCGTCCCGCTTCTCGGAGTCGTCATCGCTGATTCGTTCGTCGTGCGGCGAGGGAACTACGCGGCGGAGGAGTTCTTTAACGGCGCGCGACTTTGGCGATGGTCCGCGTTCGCAAGCTGGATTCCGGGAGCCGCCCTCTACTTTGTGATCGTGATATTCGCACTTCCGGTCGGCGCGACCCTCCCTTCCTTTGCCCTCGCGGCGGGCCTTCAGGTCGTCTTCTCGCGACTCGAATCCTCGTTCACGCGGCCAACGTCGGCGGCTTCGGGCGGCGATCCGTGAGGCGGCGCCGCTCCGGCGCTCAGGACTCCCACGCGACGACGACCTGAGGCAACGGGGCCACGGTCCCGTCACTCCGGGTGTACGTGGTCAGCGTGTCATCCGTGAAGATGATCGCTGCCTTGCCGCTCTGCGGATTGATCGCGACCTCGAACAGATCGAGCAGGTTGCGGGTGCCCCGGGCACAGCCGGTGCCGAACGTACAAATCACCCCGACGTGATTCGCGTGCGCAGACACGGCCGTCTGGACGAAGTGCGAACCGTCGTCGGTGGTCTGGGCCATGTACGTGTTCCAGACCGCCGTGGGATCGTCCTTGCTCGTCGCCGTAGTACCGTAGTACACGACATCGACCTTGCCGGCAAACGCTGCGACCCATGGGAAGACGGCGGTCGTCGCGGGACTGGTGTTCACCGTGACGGCGGGACTCCAGCTTGACCCGTGGTCCGAGGATGCCGCTAACCAGACGGTGTGAGCGTCGGACCATGCGGCGTAGAGCTTTCCATTCGCCGGGTCGACCGCGAGAGCCGGGAACACGTTGTTCAGCGCGGTGTTCACCGGCGCATGGTACACGAGCGACGGGGTCCAGGTCAATCCCTTGTCCGTGCTCCGGGACACGACAATGTTGTTGAAGTTCGCGTTCGTGCCCTTCTGGAGCCCACCCTGACCCGCCGCGTAAACGACGAACACGGAGTGCGTGGTCGGATCCGCGACGATCGGGCCTTGGTCGTTGTTGAACGTGGACATCCCGGTGAGGCCGTCGTGGCCCGGAATCGGGTCGCTGACCCGGGTCCAGGTGAACCCATCGTCATCCGATCGCTGCACGTGAATCAGCGTGCTCGAGCCGCTGTCGTGGTACGAAATGTAGACAGTGGCACCGTCTGAGGTGATCCACTGGCGGTCCGCCTGCGTCGTGTCGATGATCTGCGCTTTGCAGTTCGCGAAGTTGTTCGAGGTGTCCGCGTTTCGGCATGTAATCGCGGAGACTCCAAGGCGGGCGGCGGTGAACGGCGGGTTAATCAATGCGACGAGGCTCGTGAGATGAAGGGTGCCGGTCGACCCGATGTCCGCGTCCGCGTCCTCCCCCCCAAGTTGTCCGGATACAATCCCGTTGTCGGGGATTCCCTGGTAGGCCGGAGATCCGCCGAACGACGTCTTCCAGACGTTCGTCCCGAACGTGATCCACGAGAGCGATGTGAAGACGGTGGTCCCGTCCGGACCGATCGTCACCGCGGGTTCGCTACTTCCACTGTTCAACAGCAACGCGCTGTTCGAGAACGTGATCGTCGAGGTCGTGCCACCCGGTCTCGCGGCGCTCACCGACGAGACGAGCAACGAAAACGCCACGGCGAAACCGATCACTCCAATCAACTTGTATCCCATGACAGCGCCCTCCTCCGGGCGGCAGCGCGAAGGCGAATGCCCACCAAATACCTTTCCCCAAGAGACGGAAGAGAGATCTCGCGTTATCGGAAATGAGACCGGCGGATCCAATCCGAACCGTGGCTGCCCGCGTTTTCAGAGCCCGACGAGCTGGATCCGGTGCGTGAACCCCCACTCCGTGAGCGCCCGTTGAGCGAGCGGCTCGCAGGCTTTCGGGATCCCGAGGACGAGCTTGTATTCGGAAGGGAGGCTCCCACAATAGCTCAACAACTCGTCTTTCGTATCTGAGGAAGCAAAATCCTCGCACAGTTTTGCTTCGCCGTAGACGATCTTTGCGAAGTAGTCCGCCTGAACGTCCGGCACCAAGTCGGCGACCGGATCCGCGGGCGACTTGACATTCGAGAGACCCTGGGTCGTGAACCAGGCGGCGAGTGCCTCTCGCATCCGTCCATGCTCGGCACTCTCGGTGTTCCCAACCATACAGGCGACAAGCAGACGGCTCCGCCATAAAGGTATCCGGGAGGGCGCCGACGCAGGCATCCCGAGTGGAGGACATCACGAAACGGTTGCGTGGCCGTTGTAAACTTCTGTCGCTTGGAAAATCAACCTGTGGCCCTAGGCGAGCTGTTTCTCGACAACTGCGTCTGGCTGTAGCACAGCCGTTCCGATGCTTGGCCGGAGCGCTTAAGATTCGGAAGAAGGTGTCGCAACGTATGGTCAAAATCATCTCGCCCGTGACGCAGCGCCAAGTGGAAGCAGAGCAGATCGATTTTGAGGCCAAAGCCGAACCGTGGTCCACGTACGAATTGTCGGATGGCACGACCCTGAAGGTCCGGGTGATCCTGACCGGGGTCTTGCGGATCGAAGGCGAGTACGACCAGAGCGGCAACCCAATCTACGTCGTATCGAGCCAGACCGTGATTCAAGCAAACGCGCCGAAAAAGATCCGTGGAACGCCGACCGGTGGGGCAATGCCACCGACCCGGCCGTCCGGCGGAGGGCCTGAGGTTCGCTGACTCAAGGCACGGCATCCTGCGCCGCGGGCTCGTGCGCCACGACCGAGATGGACGTCCGTCACCGGAGGTGGGCCGGACTTATAGCCCACCGTGACTATCGCGCGGCAGCCTCATGAGCGCGCGAAGCGGCTCGGTCACAGGACTCGGAAAAACAAGGGTCGAGGCCCTGACGGACGGCATCTTCGGAGCCGTGATGACGGTCCTCGGGCTCAGCCTGACGATCCCCTACATCACGGGACCGGCACAACAGGACCTTCCGGCCCTGGAGGACGTCGTGACCGGCGTCCTGACCTACGCGCTCAGCTTCGTCACGCTCGGGGTCTTCTGGGTCGGCCATCACGTTGGATTCCAAGTCGTGAAGCGCACGGATCGGACGTTCATCTGGTTGAACAACGTCTTCCTCCTCTTCGTCGGCCTGCTTCCGCTCACGACGGCCCTCCTGGGACATCACCCGTTCCTGCCAGTGACCATCGTGGCCTACGGGCTCAACCTCCTGGCAATCCAGATGTTCATGTTCCTCGCGATCTGGTACGCCACGTTCCATCATCACCTCGTGGAAGCCGGCCTCAACGACCGTTTCATCTGGCTGGCCCGCCGCCGGATGCTCATGGGACCGGGCTTCTCTGCGGCGGCCATCCTGCTCGCTTTCGTCGACCCCGTCCTCAGCCTCGGGGCGTACGTGCTCTATCCGGTGTTCTTCATCTTGCCCGGTCGGATCGATCGGCTCTGGCGACGCCAAGAAGTGAAATGAGAAAGATTGATCGAATGGCGGTCCTGGCCGCAAGCGCGAGAAGGTGGGGAGCCGCCAGAGGGCTTCGATCCCCCGACATGCAGTTTACGAAACTGTCGTTTGGCCGCGCACCCACAAGTTTGAGAGGAGCCGCCTGAGGGCTTTGCTCCCTCGACCTGCAGTTCCTTCGGTGCAAGCGTCTTCCGCCTGCGCATACGAAACTGCCGCTCTGCTGGGCTGAGCTAAGGCGGCGCAAGTCGCCCAGAATCCTGCGGTGGTTATCAAGGCTACGGCACGAGGAGCCGCTGGACCAGGGCGCTGCTCTCCACGACGCGGGGCCGTCCGAGACCAGAACGCCGAGGTCCTTGGCGGGCTCCCACGGGGGTCGACCTAGTTTCGATACTCGGGAAGTATGGACCGAGTGGGGACCAGACTTGCCCACTATCGAGTCCCGTTCAATACCGATTTTCGGATTACGACCCGTCAGGACTACACGATTCAAGGGCGGGGACTCGCCACCGTCGTGCCAGAGGCCTAGTCCCGGCCTGAACGCCTCGTGGCGGGACGATCAGATTGCCTACTTTTCTTCTGAACGCCCTCTGGCGGGGCGATCAGATCGACCCATTAGCGGAGAGATCAGCGGGCCAAAAATAGCCCATGAGTTTGATGCTGGCACCAGTGGACCGGGCCCCGAGTAAACCTATCTGGGGTGATGACTGGTCGCGTGAGGAGGCTACCAGCTCATTGAGCTCGAAGAGTCCTACGGGACTATGCTTAGGGCTACTCGTCAGTTGTCGGCGAGCTAGAAATCAATATCCGGCGGCGGTTCGTTGAGGTCCTTGACGACCCAGTAGCGAGTAGGATGACCTCACCCGATGTCCCACATGGGAACACTATTTTAGCCCCCCTTCCAGGCGAGAGCCAGCTTGGGGGCGTCCTCCTCAGAGGAGCTTGGCGTGACTCGACAGAATCGAAGATCGATGGAGGGACGGCATTTTTTGTCGAACTTGACGACCCGTCACAGGATCTACTTAGGGTCCACGCGGCAGATCCGAGGTTCGTTTTGGTGGACCTTGAAACACTTCCGCCCTCACGGCTTCCGGGTATGCGTCAGTACATAGGGGGTGCTTTCGTCACGTTGTACGGCAACCCGACCGGAGGAGGTCTGCCAGATTCATCCCGGTTCACCCGGTACCTCGGGACCGCGGAGGTTCTCGCTCGGGAGGGACAGCAGCTTGTTGAGATACCGGATTCCGCCCACGCGTATGACGCCGCGCAGGTCATTACGCTGGCGAAGCTAGACTTCTCCGTCGACCTGGAATTCACCGTCAAGTCCCTTGAGAAAGCAGCGGACATCCTAACCCAGGTTGGAAAGTCCGGCGTGCCCCCTTTCGTTCAGCTCGGTCGGTTGCTCGCGATGTGGGGCAGCTACTTTGGGGAGTCTCTCATTCACGACTATGGGGGCCGGTGGTTCATGGATCCCAGACTGGGCAACGTCATTCTCATACCCCGCGGTCTTCTCCCACCCGTCAAAGTCATCCCTTACGGGGTAATCGAAGACATGATCCGCAAAGGGGATAGTTCGCTGCTCGGCACATGGTTGGCGCGGATTGAGTCGGCGAATAACTCGACAGACTTTCAACCGAGCTCAGTGCAATGATGCGGCGAAAGCCCGAAGAGACGTGAAGAATCTGTAGGGTCGTCCCGACAGTTTACGAAACTGCCGCTCTGCCGGGCTGAGCTATGGCGGCATTTGTGCGACCGCCTTCCCACAGGCGGCTCGGCGGAGGTTCCCGCTCCAACCCGCTGCGTTCCGGTGGTGCCGACGGAAGGAAAAGCTTCCACGCCATAAACATTCCGAGGATATCTGCCGGAAGCGAAGAACGTTTAAACGCGACCCAACCATCGCGCGCCGTGCAACGCGTCTCGGGCTGGTTCTACGACGGCCAGCGCTTCCGGGAAGGGACCGTCGGATGGGAGGAAGATGTCGTCGTGGAGATTCGTTCCGGACGGACGCGTCGCCCGCTCGCCGAGGGCCTCATCCTCCCGGGATTGTGGAACGCGCACACGCACCTCGGCGACGCGATCGTGACCCAGGAATTGAAAGGGACGATCGAGGAGCTCGTCGCCCCACCGCATGGCCTCAAGCACCGGGTCCTCGCGAAGGCAAAGGACGCCGCGGTCATCGCCGCGATGCGACGCGCGATGGCAACGATGATCCGAACCGGGACCACGGGATTCTCCGACTTCCGGGAAGGAGGACTGAATGGACTCAAATTGCTGTACGCCGCCCTTGCGGCGATGCCCATGCAAGGTCTCGCCCTCGGACGGCCCGTCGGGTTATCCTACGATCCCCGAGAAGTCGCGGCGATCTTGCGGGCCTCGGACGGGATCGCGGTGAGCTCATACATCGATTGGCCGCGCGATGCGATTGAGAAGCTCGCCGCGGACGCCCGACGGGCGAAGAAAATCTTCGCGATCCACTGTTCCGAACGAGTGCGCGAGGAGATCGATGCGGTCCTCGATCTGAGTCCCGCATTCCTGGTCCATATGCTCCACGCGACGGACGCGGACCTCGAGCGCTGCGCCGATGCGCATGTGCCGATCGTCGTATGTCCGAGGTCGAACGCATTCTTTGGGATGACCCCGGACATCCCTGGCATGTTGCGACAAGGGGTTGAGCTTCACCTGGGGACCGACAACGCGATGATCAACACGCCGTCCCTGCTGCGGGAAATGGAATTCGCGTACCGGGTCGCGCGGATGAAAGGCGGCGTCCCGGCGCGCGAGATCCTCGAGATGGCGTTGCGAGGACGTCGTCTCGCTGATCCGCATGCCACGTCGGCGATTCGCGTCGGGGCGCGCGCGGACCTCGTTATCCTGGATCTTCCGGGAGGACGGAGTGGGTTTGCGTCGATCTTGCGAGCCTCCGCGAGCGATGTCCGGCTTGTCGTCTCGGGGGGACGACTCTGGCCGGCACCGAGCCCGTCGGTGCGAGACGCATCGATGATTCGAGGACCTCGACGCCGCATCACACGTTCGACCCGATGAAGAATCGGCTCGCACCCCATCCTTTATCCGAACCCCTCACTTTCTGGCGGCGATGGCCTCCTACGATGACGTGATGTCCCTGTCCGTTCGTCGCGGGTTCCTATGGCCCGCGGTCGACCTGTACGGAGGTTTCGCGGGTTTCTACGACTACGGCCACAACGGTGTCCTGATGCGCCGGCGCTGGGAGGACCTCTGGATCGAGACCTTCCTCGGGCTGAGCGACGACTACCACCTGATCGACACGACGACGATCCTCCCGGAGCCGGCCCTCAAGGCCTCCGGCCACGTGGATCACTTCACCGACATCCTGGTCACATGCACCCGGTGCGGCGAATCGTATCGTGGGGACCAGCTACTCGAAGCCGCGACCCACGAAGAAGAGGAGGGCCTGACGCCCGCCGAGATCGACGCGCGGATCCGCGAACTGAAGATCCGATGCCCGAACTGCAAGGGCGAACTCGGTCCGGCGCGGCCCTTCAACATGATGTTCCCGCTCGAGGTCGGGCCGACCGGCAAAGACCGCGCGTACCTGAGGCCGGAGACCGCTCAGGGCGTGTACCTGAACTTCAAACGGGAGTTCGAGGCGCTTCGCCGGAGACTTCCGCTGGGCCTCGCGATCATCGGGCGGGCCTACCGAAACGAGATCAGCCCGCGACAGGGCGCATACCGCATGCGGGAGTTCCTCCAGGCGGAACTCCAGATTTTCTTCGACCCCGCGACCTTCGCGGACGGCCTGCGATTCGACGCGGTCGCGTCCACGCCGATTCGCATTGCGTGGGCGGCGGAGAAAAACCAGCCGGGCGCCCATGACATTGCCGCGAAAGATCTCGTCGCCCGCGATCTCCCGCCCTGGTATGTCTATCACCTCGCCGCGGTCCAGCGGTTCTACTTGGAGGGACTCCGAGTCCCACGCGACGCGTTCCGATTCGCGGAGCTCGACGAAAAGGAGCGCGCGTTTTACAACAAGATCCACTTCGACATCCAGGTGAAGCAAGAAAGTCTGGGCGGTTTCAAAGAGGTCGGAGGGGTCCACTATCGGACGGACCACGACCTCAAAGGCCATGAAGCGATGTCACACGTGAAGCAATCCGTTACGTTCGGCGGCTCGAGGCTCATCCCCCATGTGCTCGAGCTGTCGTTCGGGGTGGACCGCAACCTCTGGGCGTTGCTGGACCTGTCGTATGGCAAAGCCGACCGGGTCATCCTGCGGCTCCCGCCCCGAATCGCTCCGGTGAGCGTCGGCGTCTTCCCGCTCGTGAACAAAGACGGACTGCCGGAGAAGGCCGAGTCGCTCCACGCGAACCTGAGGAAACGGCTCACCGTATCGTACGACGAGTCCGGATCGATTGGCCGACGGTACGCTCGAATGGACGAAATCGGCACGCCGTTCTCCGTCACGGTCGACCACGAGACGCTCGAAGGGAAAGGCGTCACGGTCCGCGAGCGGGATTCGCAAAAGCAGATCCGGGTCAGGGAGGCGGACCTCACGGAAACGCTCGACCGACTCCTCGCGGGCGAAGTCGCATTCGGCGCGTGAGCCGATGGCGTCGTCGCGCGACGTCGACGTGTTCGTCCGCCGACTCGAACATCGGGTTGCGCAAGAGGTCAAGGGACGGCCCCGAAGTGCGCTCGCCTACTCGGGCGGGCTCGCGAGCACGCTCCTCGCGATGATCGCGCGAAAACGGTGCGCGTTGGTGTGCGTGGTCGCGGGCGTCGAAGGCTCACCCGACCTCCTAGCCGCCAGGGCGGCGAAGACGCATCTCGACTATCGCGTCGAGTATGTCATGCTGAATCGAGCAGAGGCGATCCGGATCCGGACGCAGATCGCGACGGCGCATCCGAGACTGCCTCGCAGTGACGTCGAGAACCTCGTTCCCCTTCATGCGGCTCTCGGGACTGCGGATCGTGGTCCCATGCTTTCCGGACTCGGACCGTCGCGGTTCGATGCTAAGATGGTCGCCGCGCTTCGGCGCCTTGACGTGACCTTCCCGATCCATGCGGTTGCGCGAGGTGCCACCCCGTCGCGCACGATGCTCCGCGACGCGGCGATGCTGTTGGGCCTCCCGGCGACGTGGGCTCATGTGGCTCACCGTTCTCCGGCGGAAGGTGCAGGTCTCCGAGAACTCTTCTGAAGTTGGGACCGTCACCGATGGGACGGCCTGCACTCAATCGCGTTTGTGAGAATCACGAAACGCGCGTTGGTGCACGATGTGACGCATCGATAGCAAGATTAAATAGACGGCTCACGAATGGTCGCGCCGGTCGGCGTCCGCGTGGCGGACAATCGGTTGGGGGGGCTCCAACCAGTGCAACATCGAACCTCACGCGTACCACGCTTCATCCCTGCCGTCGCGCTCACTCTCCTCGCGCTGACGCTCACGGTGTCGCTCGCTGCCGCAGTCCCTCGCCGTTCGTACTATCAGCTCGCGGTCATCCTCAACGATTCCCATGCGCCCGACGTGGACTTCACATTCTGGTTGGACTCGCCGTACCCGAACAATGTGAGCTACAGCGACACGATGGCCGCGACGATCAGCATCACGGCGGTCTTCGGTCCCGAACTCGCCTACAAGCAGCAGGCGGGCGGCACCTACACCGAGGTCACTCAGAACCGGATCGGAGACTGGTCGTTCTACGCCAACACGACCGAGACGTCGCAGACCGCGAGTCCCGTCTTCACGACGGTCGACGTCACCGTGACATACACCGATAATTTCGATCAGAACCCCCGGACGATTTATCGGTCGCTCACCTTCGCGGTGAAGTACAGCCCCCCGCCCGCTCCCGTGAATCCGTTCTGGGCCGCGGCTGCGGGATTCGGCGCCGCGGGCGTGATCGGCCTCGGTGTCTACGTGACCCGACGCGCGCGTCTCGAGGAGCTCTACCTGATGCACGACAGCGGCATGCTGATCCGCCACTGGTCCCGCACGCGGGGCATGGTCCACGACAGCGACATCATGAGCGGGATGCTCATCGTGCTCCAGGAGTTCGTTCGCGACTCGTTCGATGACCGAGGCGGGACGCTCGAGCAACTGCGGTTCGGTCAACGCCAGGTCCTCATGCTCCGGGGCCAGCACACCGTCCTCGCCGCCGTGATCGTGGGCCGGTACCTGAGCAGCCTCCCTCGGAAGCTCCAGATCGCGGTGTGGGAATTCGAACGGTCGCATTCGGACATCCTCGCGAAGTGGGACGGGGACGTGGCGCTGCTGCCGCAAGCCGACCTGATTGCGGCGCGCTTCATCCGTCCGCGGCTCCGGTTTCATCCGAACTGACGGTCCGTATTCGCATCGCTGACATTGAGCCAGCAAGCGTTATATGAGTGGCGCCTGCATGGAGCGAGGTCGTCATGGTCGATGACCACGTCAAGCGAAAGATCTTGCTCCTCGGCGACGGAGCCGTGGGCAAGACGAGTCTGATCCGGCGCTTCGTGGTCGACAAGTTTTCGGACGACTACATCACGACCATCGGCACGAAAGTCACGAAGAAGGACCTGCGGATCGAGTCGCCGAGCAAGGCGACCGACATGACGTTCATGATCTGGGACGTCCTCGGACAAAAAGGGTACCGCGGCATCCAGGAGAGCTCCTTCCAAGGGGCGAAAGGCGCGCTCCTTGTCTACGACGTGACGCGCCCGGAGACGGCCGAGAGTCTGCACGAGTACTGGATCCCGCATCTCCTTTCCGTCACGGACCCGATTCCACTCGTCCTGGTCGCGAACAAGGTGGACCTCGCCGACTCCCGTCGAACGGTCCAGGAACAGCTGGATGATCTGAAAGACGTACTCCAGGTGGACGGCTTCGTGAGCTCCGCGAAGACCGGACTCAATGTCGAAGCGGGATTCCTCGGTCTCGCGAAGGCGATGATCGCGGAGGCGGACGCGAAGGTCACGAAGGGAGAAGCGGTCGAAGAGCCCTGGAATCCGTTCATCGCGGTCACCGATCAGATCATCGTGGATTTCTGCGAATTCATGGGAGGTCAGGAAGCCGCGATGCCGATCGTCCGCCAGCAACTCACGCGTGCGGGCATCGATGTCAAGACGCCGACGAAGGAAGGGCTGCGCCTGGCGATCGAGTACCTCGCGGAGGTCGAGTCGTCGTTCCGCAATGCGGCCGACGTCGAGGCGAGCAAGCTCCGACGCCTCGGTTGGATCAAGGAAATCGCTTGATCAAAGCGCCTTGACCATGTACGGCGTTTGCAGGTCGTATCCCAAGGTTCGGTAGTAACCCCGCACCCCGACGCCCGCCGTGACCCGGACGACACGCGCGTCGAATTCGTCGCGCGCGAGGCGCTCGCACTCGTCCATGAGTCGACGGCCGAACCCGCGATGCTGCCACCGGTCGTTCGCGGCCTCATGAATCCTCACCATGGGACCGAACACCTTCAGCTCCCGCACGGTGGCCCCGGCCGGGTCAATCCGGAGCCGTGCGTACGCGACGAGCACGTCGAGTCCCGGGTCCTCGACGCTGAGGAAGACCTCGATTCCACCGGAGGCCGCGTAGTCGGAGCGGAGCATCGTGAGGGCTTCCGGACGGGGTGCGATTCCTCGGAAGCCGACCTCGCGGCATCGAACGCACACGCATCGCTGGCCGGCCGCCCGAAGCCGCTCACGCGCGAGCATGCGGAGGTCTCCCTTCTTCGGCCCACTCTGGATTTCCGGCGCACCGATCTCCCGTTGCACCCGCTGAATCCGACACCACCGCGGGACGAACGCCTTCACGCGCGCGATCAGTTCGACGGCCTCTTCCGTGGTCATCGGCGCATAGCGACCGGATCTCCAGAGTCCGTACAACGCCGTCCCAGGCAGGACCAACGTCGGATAGATCTTGAGAAAATCCGGACGATAGTCCGGATTGTCGAACAGGGTCCGGAACGATTCGAGGTCGCGATCGCAATCCGAAACCGGGAGCCCCGGCATCATGTGCGCGCCGACTTTCAACCCGGCGGCCTTCGCTCCGCGAATTGCGGCCCTGCTTTGGGCATCCGTGTGGCCGCGGTGCACCGCCTCGAGGACATCGTCGTGGGTCGATTGGATTCCAAGTTCCACGCGGGTCGTGCCGAGCGCGAGGCACGCGTCGACCTCCGACCCGAGGAAGCAGTCGGGCTTCGTCTCAATCGTGAGGCCGATGCACCGGGCCGCTCCGGTCTCATTCGCGGCTTGCGCCGCCCGAATCGAATCCGAGACAAACCCGTTCATCGCGTCGAGACATCCTTTCACGAACCATTCCTGGTACCCGCGGTCGAGCGCGGTGAAGGTCCCTCCGAGGACAATCAGATCGACCTTGTCCGTGGGGTGACCGATTTCCTCGAGAGACCGGAGCCGGGCGACGAGCTGCGCGCCCGGATCGTAGCCGTGAGCCGACGCGCGTCGCGCCGCCGGTTCCGTGCCGACGTACGACTGTGGCGTACCGAACTTCGGTCCACCCGGACAGAAGGTGCACACGCCGTGAGGGCAGGCGTGCGGCGCGGTCATCACGGTCACGACGGCGACGCCGCTCGCGGTGCGCGCGGGCTTGACCCGCAGAAGATCCACCAATTCATCGCGGATCGGACGAGGGAGACGACCGAGGACGTCCGAATCGCTCGGGATCCCGGAGACCCCGTGGGATCGCGCGATGCGCCGCTTCAGCTGTTGGAGCTCATCCTTCGACGCCGGAATCCGCTCGCGCAGTTCGGCGAGGAACGACGCGAGGAAGCGGTCCTCGGGAGAGGGAGGCAGCTCGAGCGTCACGTCAACGGCCCCGGACGACACAGGTCCTCCCATTCATCCGCTCTGCGGCTCAGCCGGTCTCCTCCCTCTGCGCTCGGCGTTGGGAGACCATGCGTTCCCTGCGCCCGAACAGGTCGGTGGATTGCGCGAAGCCGACGACGAGGGAGGCCAGACCCGCGAAGGCGAGGGCGGTGCCCGCGATGACGCCGGTGTCCAGGACAGGGCTCTGCGCGAACACGGCCATCGGATTGAACGCGGCTCCGAGCCAATCGAGGAAGAGGGCGAACTCGAACACGCCGAGGATGCCGACCCCGGCGACACCGAACGCGATGCCGCGGATCCCGGCGTTCGATACGCCCGCGGCCAGGTTCGCACGCCAGAGCGCCGCGACCAGGCCGCCGAAGAACAGGAGCTGACCCAGGCCGGCGGAGAGCGCGAGGAGCTCCCTCACCTCCGACACCGGGAGGACGACGACCTCAGCGACCCGCGCCGGATAGAGGCGGAGCAACTGCGATGCGAGGTAGAGCCACACTCCGAGGAAGGCGAGGAACAGCCAACCGCGAGGGGATTGCAGGCCCGAGCGGGCGAACCGAGGAGAATCCATGCCTCCGCCAACCGCCTTCCTCGGCAAGAACCTTGCCCTGGATGACCAATCAACCGTACATCGTGCCGTGCTTCTCGACTTTCGGCGCGTCGCCGGCCACTTGTTCCAGGATGTCGACGGCGAGCACGACGTGCAACGGGATGAGACGCAACTTTCCCTTCAGCTCCTGATGGCTCTCATCGAGTTCCACGACGATCGCGTCGTCCGTCCCGATCGTCGCGTATCCTCGGAAGATCCCCTTCGTCACCTTGGTCCGTTCGCGGGTCTCCATGGACTCGATCCGATAGCGCGACCCCTTCGTGAGCGAGACGATGTCTTCTGCCAACCCCGGTCACCTCCGTTGCTCCGCGAGCTTCTCGAGATGGTCGACCGTCTTGCGATAGTTCTCGATCGCGATCTCGATGTTGGATTCGACGAAGTTCCATGCCTTCGAGAGATTCCCGTATCGGATGCGGTAGCCCTTCCGGACCGTGCCTCGCTCCGGCACGTTCACCTCGTCGAGCAGGTCCATCTCCTTCAGTTTGTTGATGTGCCGATAGATCGTCGCCTTGGTCGTCTTCAACTTCGCGGCGAGCTGTTCGACGGTCCACCCCTTGTCGAGCCGGCCGAGCAAACACTCGACGAACAACCGATACGGGACCGAATCCCGCACGGAACTGGCATCCGTCTTCGGATCGTAGCCTTTCGGGATGTATCCGATCTGCGTGAGGAACAGGAGCGCGACATCGTCAATGTCCTTGAGCGGCGTGAGGGGGGTGTTGCTCACGATGACGATCTCGAACGGCAGAAGGAACCCCTTCGCTTCCGTAACGGGGATGCGTAGTTAAGGCTTCCCATTGAATTTTATACGGCATTATGATAATAATAATGCTCAGACATCGACAATTCCGCTGTACGTGTCGACCCGAAGTCCCCGCTTGCGAAGTTCGCGGACGAGCGCGTTGATGCCGATGCTGTCCGAAGCCACGTGCCCCGTGACCACGAGGTTCTTCGAGCCCTCGCGGCCGAAGAGCTCCCACAACCGCCGGAGGGCCCCCGCATCGATGTGGATGTAGAAAACCGTGTCGATGCCGTGTTCGAAGGCCGCCCGGGCCACCGGCACCCCTCCGTTCGTCCCGGCACCGTGGTGGACCGCCCATTTTCCTAGGGGATTGTCGATTTTCCCCATGCGCACGGCGATGCGCGTCTTCGCCGCTTGGAACTCCGGGATTCCGTAGAGCGTATCGATTGCGTCGCGCACGCGCGGATCCGGCTTCAACTTCTCCCGGAGCGTCTCGTCCATCACCCGCCGGCCGATCTCGTCGCACGGGTTGTGGATGCACATCAGGCCGATCCCGATCAGACGCGCGATCGACGGGAGTCGGTCGTAGTTCTCCGCGTGGGCCCGCGGCTCTCGCTCCTCCTGTATCTCCCGCACGGCCGCGTCGGCGACGGCTCGTGGCACCCCATGGCGGGCCAAGATGTCCGCATGCTTGACGAGGACCTTCGGAAAGTCGAGGGTCGCCGACCCTCCCGTCGGATGGTGGGCGATGACGGCGTCATATCCCTTCTCCTTGGCCATGAGGAGGTCCGCCGCCTCGACGTCGATGCCGATCAGGGCCCGGCGGACATTCCGCGCGGGTACGTTGATCGTCGTGTCCGCGGGGATCTCGGACTGGCTCGCGAGGCGGAGCGCGACGTCCAGGATGTCCTGGGTATCCATCGACGGCCGGAGCGATTCGGATGAGATAAGGGCTTCCGAGTGCCGTCGTCCATTCGCGGACGCCGGCCAAAGGCTTTTCATCTCTCCGCCGATGAGGTGCGGGGGAAGGAATCATCGCCGCTGACTTTTCTCCGAGGGAGCTCGCCCGCGCGGGGGTGCTCGTGCGGATCCCACCGGCGCTCCGCTCGTACACCGACGGGCAGGACGAAGTCGTCCTCGAGGCGTCGAATGTCGCCGCGATGCTCCACGCGCTCGATGCGAATTTTCCGGGAATCCGCGATCGGGTCGTCGACGAGGCGGGCCGACGCCGGCCGTATGTGAATGTCTTCGTGAACGAGGAACTGATCGGAGCGTCGTTGCCGGAGGCGAAACTGAATCCCGGAGATGTCGTCCATATCCTCCCTAGCGTTGCGGGTGGTTGACATGGCTCGTTCGATCAAGAAGGGCAGTGTGGTCGTCGCGGTCGGGACGAAGAAAGGCGGATTCCTTTTCCATTCTCTGGACCGGAGGAAATGGTCTGTCGAGGGACCGTTCAATGCGGGCGGCGCGGTGTATCATATGACGCTCGATCCGCGGGATGGACGAACCGTCTACGCCGCCGCACCGATGGGCAGCGAGCCGTGGGGCCCCGCCGTCTACCGCGGTCGCGCGGGCGAGGCGCCGAAAGCCACGAAGACCGCGCCGAAGTTCAAGGAAGGTTCCGATCTCAGCGTGTCGCGAGTCTGGCACATCGAGCCGGGACCGTCGGACGCCCCCGAAACAATCTACGCCGGGGTCGAGCCCGCGGCGTTGTTCCGCAGCGACGACCGCGGCGACACGTGGCACGACGTCGAGTCGCTGAACTACCATCCGACGCGGAAAGACTGGCAACCCGGCAACGGTGGTCTGTGCCTCCACTCCGTGCTCGTCGATCCAAAGAATCCGCGGCACCTCATGATCGGAATCAGCGCGGTCGGCGCGTTCGAGACGCGGGACGGCGGACGAAGCTGGACCACGGAAAACCGCGGCGTGCGGGCCGGATTCATGCCGAACCAATATCCGGAGTGGGGCCAGTGCGTGCACAAGCTGGCCTGGGACGCCTCGGGAGACGGGGCGATCTTCCAGCAGAACCACTGTGGGACCTACCACCGCGGACCGGACGGAGGCGCGTGGACGGAAGTCACGAAAGGCCTGCCGTCCGAGTTCGGATTCCCGATCGCCGCGCATCCGGAGCAGAAACACACCGCGTTCGTCACCCCGTTGATCGGCGCCGAGAACCGCGTGTTCCCGAAGGGCCAGATGGCCGTGTGGAAGACGACGAGCAGCGGCAAGGCGTGGCGTAGTCACACGAAAGGACTGCCCGGCCCCCGCGCCTACCTGGGCGTGCTGCGCGAGGGGATGGCTGTTGACGCCGCGGACCCCCTCGGAGTCTACGTCGGGACCAACACGGGGCAGCTCTTTGCCAGCCGCGACGAAGGTGAGTCGTGGAAGATGATCAGCGACTTCCTTCCGCCGATTCTCTCCGTGAGCGCCGGAGAAGCACGATAGTCTCTCGACGAGTCCTCGGAAGAAACCGCGAAAGAGGAAAGGTGGAGGCAGCGCGGTCTGCGCCGCCCCACGGTTCGGCCCGACTCAGAACACGAAGATCAGGACCAGGACGGCCGCCAGGAGTTGCGCGACTCGCCACACGGTCGTCGTCCAAGAGTCGCCCGAGGCAGCGTAGGCCCCGAGGAAGAGGGCCAGCGTCACGAAGAAGCCGCCGACCCCTCGAAGGATCAGCGCCGCCATGATGATCGACGTGGCCCCTCCGCCGCCCCCCGCGACGGCGAGGATCGATGTCGCGACGATCCCCGTCAGGAGCGCGAGGAGGCCGAAGACCAAGACGGTCATGTGCTGGGCCGGCGACCGGCCGATGTCCCAGAGTCTATCGCCCATTCCCGCCATCGTGCCACCTCACCCGAAGATCGTGGGGGAGTTCGCAAGGACCAGCAAGAGGGCGACGAACGCGACGATCAGCAAGAAGAGGCGCACGAAGATGTCCAAGTCTTCGAGGAGAATGGCCGCACCGACGAGGCCAACGACGAAGAAGAAGATACCCGCATGGGCGACCACGGGCCCCCAGACGTTGGCCCGATCGGCCCCAGCGGGCGTGTTTAGGTCCGCCGTGAGATGACTGGAGTCGACGATCGCGGCTCCCAAGAAAAGGAGAAACAGTCCGAAGACGATCGAACCAATCACCAGCATTCTCTTTCGATCCATCATCATTGGCGCACTCATCATCGGGGGCGGTGGTTCACGCATCCAATCCCTACCTTGGCAGGAGCAGTTATGTTCTGATTTATATATATTACGCTGAATGCGCCACTCATATAGCTTTCGCAAGATAGACCACCCCCGGAGGAGTGCCCGCCGACTCGACGCTCAGAATCCCGCTTTCCCCGGGTTGAGCGTGTTCGCGGGATCGAGGGCGGCTTTCACGCGGCGTGCGACCGCGAGGCCCGCCCCGAGCTCATCGCCCAGGAGGTACGCGAGCTTCACGCCGACGCCGTGCACGTATTCCATCGAGCCGCCGAGCGACATCGCGCGGCGGATGACCTCATCGACGGCAGCTGCGACCGCCCTGCGCGCGGCCGCGCGGTCCGGACCCACCGACCGCACCATTTCGAGGGAGACAAGTTCTGGCTGCGTCCACACGCCGAAGCCAATCGGCTGGACGCGGTGACGTTGGAGGATCGCGAGACTGGACCGACGGAAGGCCAGGATCTTCGACCGCGGCAACGCAGTGTGGACATAGTCGAAGATGACGTCCTTCAGGAACTGGTCTGCGCGCGTCACCCCCGGAGCCACCTCGTCGTGAACGTAGATGATGTCATGTCGAGTCCTCCAGTACGCCCGCGCTTCTCGGTCTGCGAGGCGCCGCGCGGCCGCGGCGCGCAGACGCCGAGCCGCCACTCGCCACGAGGCGGCAACCAGCTCACGGGATCCGGCGAACCCAAGGTACAGGACCGGCGGCCCGTCGTCGGATCGCCAAGGGATCGACGATGATGGGAACGTCTCCTCGAAATCCATCACGAAGGGCGCGAGCCCGTCGTCATATACTCGGGCGAGGCAGGCGAGGCCTTTCGGAAAATCACGAATCGAGAATGCGTGAATCTCCTCGCGCTCCGGGACCGGGAACGCGCGCACGGTTGCCGCCGTCACGACGCCGAGCGTCCCTTCGGTTCCGATGAACAGGCGCTTGAGGTCCAGGCCCGTCGTCGACCGCACCGCGGGACGCGTTCGGACGATGCTCCCGTCCGCGAGGACCGCCTCGAGGCCGAGCACCTGGTCGCCCATCGTGCCGCGGAGGTATCCGCCATATCCGATCCCGTTCGTCCCGATCGCTCCGCCCAGGGTCGCGCGCGGCCGGGACCACGGATCGTGACCGAGGGTCAGCCCTCTCGTTCGGAGGCGGCGATCCAGCGCTTCCAGCACGATGCCGGCCTCCGCAGTCGCGCGGTTCGAGGCCCGGTCGATCGAGCGAACCCGGCGCATCCGCCGCATGTCGAGGACAATCGAGTCGGTCGAAGGCCGTGCGCCACCCATGAGTCCCGTCCCGCCGCCCCACGGGACAATCGACAGGCCTGCGTCCGCGGCGAAGCGGACGACCGAGGAGACGTCCTCCGTGCTGCCAGGCCAGACGACGGCGGCCGGATTCACCCCGGCTTCGGGGAGCGTGGACCCGCGGTGGGCGCGGAATGCATCGAGCCGGTAGCGGGGTGGGATGGCCGAACCCGTCGCGATCTGGCCCGGGTCGAGATGCCGCGCGAGCTCCGAGAGTGTTCCACTCACGCGAGCGGAAACGCGGTGGCCCTATTCAACTCGCGCGGCACATCATGCCCGCACGAGGTAGTACAAAGTGTACGCCTTGCGGCTCGGGGTGGCGTAGCTGTTGTGCTCCAGGCGCACGGGGATCCAGGTGTCCGGCAGCTCGATGAGATCTTCCTCGTCGCACTCGAGGGTGTGGAGCTTCGCTTTCATGAAGACCGCATCGCCGTTCATGGGGGATGTGAAAGGTCTTTCGGACCTGTTCTCGCACGTGATTATCGTGAACGCTCCGGACCTCTTTTCGCGGCCGTCCCGCCCGTCGGAGACATCGTACCGCTTTCGGGCCGCGTTGCCTCCATGGGCCCAGGATGCGCTATGTTACGGCCATAGAATAGCTATGGTCGTCGCCGTGTCTGACAATTCTCCGGAGGGAAACGCTTTTTTATACCCTAGCTGCATGGAGGCACGAGGTCAAACATGCCGTACACGTACCAGGGATGGACGCTGTACTCGCGAGACGTGAAACTGAAGAAGGGACCGAAAGTAACGATCTACTTCTTCAGCAAGCGGAAACCGAAGAGCGGCAAACCGATGGACGAAATGCCGAAGAACCGAAAGGTCGGCGTCAACAAGCGCACGGGCCTTCCGTTTCTCCGCAAGGGCTGAGTCCAACCTCGCGAACCCCACCCGCCGAGGCAAAATGGGGAGGACCTCGGCCCTTTCTCTTATTGATTGGATTTCGGATCCGGTGCGATGCCCGTCGTCCACACCCGCAAGATCCGTTCGCGCGTAGGCCGCGCTGCAAAGTTCTTTACGACCCGTGCATTGCCGACGCGGTATGCCCGAAGGCACCGCAACATTCGAGGTCCGAGCGCCCGTCGATCGAGTCTGGGCGTTCGTCAGCGACATGCGAAAGATCGGCGGCTGCGTCCCGGGCGTGCAATCCGTCGAGATCCTGGACGAAACGCGCGCGCGTTGGAATCTGAAGGTGAAGATCGGCCCCCTGTCCCAAGATATCGAGGTCCTCACGGAAACGCTCGAGCAGGTCCCGCTGAAACATGGGAAGTTCCGCGGTCAGGCCGAGAACATGGACATCACGGGGACCATCGATCTGACCCCCGACGGGAAATCCACGAAGATCACCTACACGATGGCCGTCCAAGCGAAGGGGCCGCTCGCGCGAATCATGGACAATTTCATGAGGACCCGGCTGAAAGCTCAGACGGAAGAGTTCGCAACGAATCTCAAGAAGTCCATCGAAGGCTGACGCATCTCGGAGGCTCGTGCCTGCCTCTCGCTCAACCGTGATAACGGGAGGCTAGGGCTTTTAGAGAGGAGAGCGCGAATCGGCCGCGTGGCATCGATGGGACCGCCCAACGGAGGTTCTCCCGCCCCCCGGCCGCCACTCCTAGCCGAAGACCTCTTGTTGTACGACTCGGACGGGCAGTCGCTCCTCGACGACCACGCGCTCCGGATCCTCATCGCGCTGCACCAAGAGAGCCTCACGGCGCAGGAGATCGCGACCCGCTACCGCGTGCCGATCGCCGCCTGCTACCGCCGGATCCGGCGTCTCGTCTCCTTGGCCCTGATTTCCGAGGCCGGATTCGTCACGGAGGGCCGCCGGAGGCCCGCGCGTCTGTACAAGTCGGAGGTGGACCGCTTCCAGATCATGTACGGCAACGGGAAGATGCATCTCCAGTTGCTGTTGCGAAACGGGACGGAGGCGAAGACGGTCGTCGGCGTCCCGCCCGACGTCGGTGTCAGTGAAAGAGCGCCTCCACCCCCGCACGAAGTCGGGGAATATCCGTCCGCATGATGTCCGGGTTCGCCCGACGGGCGAGGGCCGCATAGTACGCAAGGAACTGCATCGGCACGATCGAGAGGATCGGCCGGAGGATGCGAGCCGTCACAGGCAGCCGAATCTGAGCGCGCGGGGATTCGCCGATCGTCGCGACGGGCGCCCCCGAAGCCTTCAAGGCACGGACGATCGCAAGACTGCGCGGCCCGTCGTCTCGAGAACGCAACACGACGATGGATTCCCGATCATCGATCGAGAGATACGGGCCGTGGAGGAACTGCTCGATGTGATAGCCGCTCGCCGGCAGACTGCACGTCTCGCGGATCTTGAGGGCGGCCTCGAACGCCGTGATCTCGTCGAGATCGCTGCCGAGGAATGTAACACGCTCAACACGCGCAATCCGGGTCGCGAGTCGTCGGACCTGCGATTCGGAAGCCAACGTTTTCTCGAGGGACCGCGGGATTCCTCGAAGCGACGATTCAATCGAAGGTGCGACGTGTGATTTCAGTCGCGATGCAACTCCGGCGAATGCCGTGAGCTGCGTCGTGTAGCTCATCGTGTTGGCCCACGAACGGTCGTGGGTCGAGCCGATGACCAGCGTCTGGTCGGCCACCCGTTCCATCGGGGAATCCGGGAGTCCGCACATCGCGATCGTGCGACAACCCCGGGCGCGGACGCGGCGAAGGGCCCGGTTCGTCGACGGCGTCGAGCCGCTATGACTCACACCGAGCACGGTTGCGTTTGCGGGAACGGATGAGCCGTAGGCGAGGTCGTACGCGTGGATCGCGAGCACCGGAACGAACGGCAGGACTTCTTGGAACACCCGCGCCGCGTAAATCGCGGCATGGAACGACGTGCCGCACCCCGTGAGGACGAGACGGCGAGGCGTCCCGAGGAAGGAACTCACATCGGCCGCGGCGGTCCGCCGCAATGCCTCCGCGACGAACGCCGGCTGGCCGAGGATCATGTCGTGCATGTGGAACGGGTGGCGGCGCCGCGGATCGGGAAAAGCGACCATGTCCGCGCATCGCAGGGGCGACCTTAATTCCGACGGGAGGTGACCTCGGCCGAGGCCAAAACGGAACAAGTCCCGTCATTCTTAATCTGATAGCCGACCGCTGGCCCGCCCAGAGGTGAACGAATGGACGGGCCGCCCAAGGATCCGAGCTAACCGTCTGTCAGCCGCGCCGGAGGCGGATTGAGATCTTTGGCCCCGCGCCGCGTCTCCAACGCTTGGATCTCGGAGAGCAAGGATTCAAGGCCAACCGTCTTGGCGATTCCCCGCGCTTCTTCGAGAAACCGCAATCCGGGCTCCGTTTCCCCTTTCTCGAGATAGAACCGGCCGACGTATGTGAGCGCGCGGGCATAGTCGGAGATGCCGCCCAGGTCCTTCAGCCCGCGGAGGCCGCGATCCCATAAACGGGTCGCGCGGGTCCATCGGCCCAGTCCCATCTCTCGTTGCCCGTCCGAGATGTCGATCACAAAAAGAGAGTCCTTTTCCTCGAGGACGGAGACGAGCCGCTTGGCTTCCTCGATCACCGGACCGGCCGCCTCGAACTGTCCGATGTCCATCATCGCGGCCGCCCGATCCATGAGCGCGTAGCCCTGGAGGCGGATGTTCCCGACGAGCCGGCTGATCTGGAGCGCCCGATCGTAATACTTGAGGCTCTCCTCGTACCGACGGAGTTCGTGGAGGGACACGCCGACGGAGATGCACGCCCGCGCGATTTCCGTGAGGTTGCCGCCCCGCTCGGCGATCCGAAGCGCCTCAAGCTTGACGTCCAAGCCCCGTTCGAAGTTCCCCCGGATGCTCTCGATGCTTCCGAGCGCGGTCAGACTCCGGGCGAGCGCCCCGGGCTCGGAGACTTCCGTCGCGAGGTCGACCGCCTGATTCATGTGGACGACCGCCTCGCCGAGGGTACCCTGAGCGCCCTCCAGGAGGGCGAGCTCCCGAAGGACTTCGCCGCGCTCCGCCGGGTCCGGGTGCGACTCCAGGCGAGCCTGCGCCTCGACGAGATGGCCGAGTGCCTTCGCGTTCTCCTTCCGACAGCGCTCGATGGACGCGATCTTGCGGAGGAGCCGCGGGGCCCGGTCGGACCGACGATTCGCCTCGGACTGCTGGACCGCGTGGCGGTATTCCAGGATGGCGGGCTGGAGATCTCCCAGCGCCCGCAGTGTGTCGCCCATGAGTTCCGGGAGGATGCACGCGGAGAGCGGGTCGAGGCTCGTGCGGTCGATCTTGCGCAGCACGGTCAGGAGCTCCGATGCCGGCACGGAGTCCAAGAGCGCTGCGCTTGCGTCGGCCAGGTACCCGCCGAACGCCTTCATGTCGCCGGCTTCGATCAGATGGTACATCCCTTCGAGGCGGTCCCGCATCTCGGAGCCGTCCATGAAGTACACCGCCGCGAGGGAGTGGAACGACCGTCGCCGCGCCTGCGGCAGACGCTCCCGGATGTATTCGCGGATCGTGTCGTGCACGACGACGCCGCCGGAGATCGTCGGGGCGAGCAGATTCTTCGCCTGGAGCCCGTGGATCGCGGCCTGCCATTCGTCGGAGAAGCAATGGAGCGAATCGGCCGGGATGAGACCGCGGAACAGGGAGGATGCCTCGAGGATCGTCCGCTCGTCCTTCGACAGGGTGCGCCAGATCTCGCGTTCCAGATAGCGGGTCATCTTCCCGCTCACGCTCGAGCCGGTCTGCGCCGCGAACGACAGGAGGATCGGATGGCCTCGCGCCGAACTCGCGGCTCGCTGGAGCGCGACGTCGTCGCCCGCGAAACCCTTCGCGCGGAGGAGGGAGAGCGACGCCTCGAGGTCGAGGCCGTGGACCTGGAGGACCTCGGCCCGCGCGTCTTTCGCGACCTTGCGCCGCATCAGCGTGGCGGGTCGCGTACGAGAGATGAGGAGGAGCTTCGTCGAAGCCTCGTGCACGAGCCCAAGGAGCGGCCCCGTGACGAATCGAACGAGGTCGGGAGACGCGCGATGGTAGTTGTCGAGGACCACGAGGATCGGGACCTCCCGAAGATCGTGGGACAGGACGCGGGTGACGACCTGTGGGTCCGCCGCCCGATGCTCCCCGAGGAGATTCTTGAGGCCCCGACGTCCGAGACGGGTGAGGAAGGCCGCGAGATCCTCGAGCAGGATCGCCCGGGTCGTGCTCTCGTTGACCTCGAACCAGTAGATGTAGGGCCGCGGACGTTGCCGGACGAGCCAGCTCGCGACGAGCGTGCTCTTCCCGATCCCCGCGATGCCGGTGACGATCAGGAGGGACGACGGCGAGGCGGACCACGCGTCGAGCTCCATGAATTCCTCCGTGCGGCCGAACATGCGGCCGAGCCTCCGCAGCGTATCGCCCCACAGCAGCGGCGCGACGGCTCCGGAACCGATGCCGTGGAGCCGCGTGAAGTCGAGCCGGCCGCGTCGCACGAGAGAGACGGCAGCGGTCATGTTGACGTACGCCGGGAAGATCTCCGGGATCTCGGCGACCCGCATCGGTGTGGGATCGAGGCCGGGTGCCAGGACCTCCACGATGTCCGAGTGGAGGCGTCCGCGAAGCTTCATGGCCTGGATCCATCCTTCGTGCGACAGCCGGTAGACTGTCTTTCGCACCCGATGGCCCGGGACATGCGCCCGTTCCCCGACGACGAGCCCGGACGTTTCCATGCGCGCGAGCCACTTCGTCGCCGTCGTGCGCCCGGAATGCGTCGCGGCGGCGATTCCCTCCTGGGTGAGACCGCTGAGGGTCGGAGGCTCGTGAGATGCCGTCGCCGACAGATGGGCTAAGATTCGGTTGGCCGTAGAGTAAAAGCGCTTGCGCCGGTACCCCCTGGCCACGCGAAGGGATTGGGCGCAGTCCACTTAAGAATATGGAAGATGGAACATTTCGTTGAACGATTCCTTCTCGAACTTGATACTCAGGACAGACGGAACGCCCTAACCCCGCGAGAAAGAACGAAACGATCTCGAACTGGAGGATCTCGGCTCCGCGACCAGCGTCAGCGGTTCGCGCCCAACGCGGCGGCAAAGATTTTCCGCTCCGCGGCTCGGAGGTGCTTCGAGACCGCGGCGCGCGTGATCCCGACCAGGCCGGCGATCTGTCGCAGGCTTGCCTTCGCCGGGCTCGCGTAATAGCCGAGATGGTACGCGAGCTCGAGGAGATCTCGCTGGCGTTGGGTCAGCGACGCGAGTGGTTGCCAGGCCTCCAAGGACGCGCTCTTCATCGCGCGGACCCGATAAGGGGCCTCCACGTCATCGAGGAACCGGCTCAGGGCCGGGAGGACCTTCTCCGAGGCCAGGAGGACCACCCGAGCCTCGCCGGGACCGACCGCGGCGACCTCGAGCGGCACCGCTCCGGACCACTCCTCGCCGAGGAGGCCCCGAAGTCGTTCGGGCAGGTGCCATTCGATCCACGCGACGTATTCTCCGTGCGTCCGGTCCGTGGAAAGGAGTTCGAAGCGGGCAACCCGGTACCGACGCGCGATCGCGCGGGCCTCCCGCCGAACCGTCGCCTCGTCTTTGAATGGGCCCTTCCGATGCACCCGGACGATCAGGGCGTTCGTCTGCGGGCGCACGGAAAACGACTGTAGGACTTGGACGGACCGGTTGTGTCGGAAGAAGCGGTCGCTCAGAATCTCGAGGTCGTCGAGGAGGGACGTGGGCACGGTGAGCTCGAGCCGCTTCATCGGGGACCGGTTGACAGGTAAACCAGAACTCACTTATACGTGTGGCCCCTCGATTTCGTGGAGAGTCCCATGGCCCAGAAGCCGTTCAAGGCGCAGACGT
>VBMA01000113.1 GCA_005878985.1 Methanobacteriota archaeon | reverse complement strand
GTCGCGGCGTGCACGATCTCGCCTTCGTGAAACTCATCCGCAATTCGGGAGAGACCCTCCAGATCACGTTCAACGAGGCTCCGTCCGCGGCGGTCGAAGGATCGCGGGACGAGGTGACGCCGGTGGACTTCGGCCGGCTCTTCGCGGTCGAGGACCTACTCGCGCACGCGTGGGAAGGCCGCGTGACCGGCCATTACGACCAACACTTTCGGGACATCGTGGTCGACACCTTCGCCGGCGGGCCGCTGGACCTGAACGCGTTCGACGCGGCGGACGAACCGTGCAAGGACGCGGCGCGGCGGGCGTTCCAGGCCGCGTACATCCTCCAGAGTGCGGGGGACCTCGAGCGGGCCTCGGATGCGTACGAGCGTTCGGTCCGGCTCGCGCCGTCCGGGGAGGGCCACACCTTCCGTGCCTGGACGTTCAGCTTCATGGGCCGCTACGACGATGCGATCGAAGAGTGCAAGCGGGCGATCGCCGTCGACCCCTCGTTCGGGAACCCGTACAACGATATCGGGGCATACTTTATCGAGATGAATCGCCTCGATGACGCGATTCCGTGGCTCGAGCGGGCGATCTCCGCGCCGCGGTACTGTTGCTATTTCTACGCGCACACGAACCTCGCCCGGGTCTACCTCCAGAAAGGGATGCGCGAGAAAGCGCGCAAGTCACTCCTCGCCGCCCTCCGCGTGAACCCGGACTACGAACCCGCGCAAGAGCTGCTTCGTCGGATCGACAGCCGCGCAGGCTACTTCGCCTGACGCCCGACGACCGCATCGCGCAAGACCGCGAAATCGGCCTCCGAAAGGGTGGGCTCGGGTCCGCGCGAAACGAGGAATTCCTCCATGCCATTCGACGCTGTCAACTGAAGTCGGTCCTCGACCCGACGGTTGCCCGCGGCGTCGACCGCGCCACGGACGACGTGTTCAATCTCCCGAACGGAAGCTCGGTCGATCGAGCGTTGGACCATGTATCCCTGAAATTCCTTCACATTCCATGCGCCGTGGACCTCCAGGTGCGCACGGAATTCCAGGATGCGGCGGTCCGTGACGAGGAGTGTGCCGCCCTGAACCGGAAGGAGAACGAGTGGCCGTTCGCCGGAATCGAGGTGGGCGCCAAACAGGGAAAGTCGATAGGGATCGCGCTTTGCAGTGCGGGCCATCCCGAGGAATGTCACGTCATCGAATGCGTCTGCGTCCTGCATTCGGCGGCCGAACGACTCAAGGGAGATGAAGGTTCGTCCTCGACGGACCGAAGGCAGCCTTAAGGCAACCGCGCCTTTGATGCCTAGGAACGTGACATTGACGAAAGTCGCGGAAGCGAAGGCGGCCCTCGAGCGGGGCGAGTTCGATGCCGCCTTCCGTCTCTCCGCGGAAGCACAGGCCGAGCTGCCCGAGGATCCGGAAGCCCGCGAATTGTATGCGGTCATCCATCTCGCGAAGGCGATACGGCTCTCGGACCACGCGCGCGAAGCGCGTCGGTTGGACTTGCTGCACCGCGAGATCGATTACGACGTCGAGTTCCAGGACAGCCCGGAAGTCGCGCGCGCGTACGACGAAGCCACGGCCGCGATCGACGATGTCCTGCGGGTCGCGCCGGACCACTGGAAGGCTCGCATGCTGAAGGCCGCCCTCGTCTTTCGCCGCGATCGCGAGTCGGGACGGCCGCAGGCGCTCGAGATCCTCCACGCCCTGGCCGAGGCGGATCCGACGAACAAGCAGATTCCCTTCACGATCCGGAAGATCGAGCGCCCTTGCGTCCGCTGCGGCGACACGGGATTTTGTCCCCATTGCAAGGGTCGCGGGCAGCGACGCGTCTTTCGCATGGAACGAAAATGCGAACAATGCTACGGCCGCGGCATCTGCCCCGCGTGTGGCGTGTTGTAATCATTCCTCTTCGTCGTCCAGGTCCGCGAGGCTGGGGTCTCGCCCTTCGATCCACTCGACGCGGTCCGCTCGACCGATCTCCCCGCACTGGAGGCATTCCCACCCGAGCGCATAGTCTTCGAACATCACGAGGCCCCGCTCCTCCTTGGAGCACTTCGGGCACGGTCCCGGCACATAGCCGCTGACCCGGAACGCCCGGATGACGACCTCGGTCATGGACGGATCTCTGCGAGCTCAGTCCTCGGGGGCGTCGTCTTTGCCGGTCGGGTTCATGTACCACTCGGGCACACCCTGGTCCCCGCCGAGGTCGCACTTCGGACAGACGTAATCGAGGATCGGATAGTTCCCGTGGGAGTGCTGGACGAAGAAGACCTTATCGGAGCCGCACTTCTCGCACTTCTGGGGCTCCGCCCCGATGTTCTTCCGGCTGAACATTATCCGCGCCACGCCGGCGGGCGAACATAAACTTGCCGGTCTCCGGAAGGTCTTTGGGAAAGAGGCGCGGTCGGCCGGACGTGTTCCTCCGGTTCTCCCGATTTCGGTTCAAGGAAGGCAAAGAGGTCGAAGGACTCGACATCCTCCGACGGCATGCGGCGGCGGTCAGGACTGCTCCGGGTTGCCGGCAGGCGTGGGTCGCGCAAGGTCAGCATCCGGCGACGGAATGCATCGTCGTCGCATTGTTCGAGGACGAGGACTCGTTGCGACGCCTCGAAGGCAAGCTCCGTTCCGATCCTCTGAGCGGTGGCGATTTCTTTTCGCTCCTCTCCCTGACCACGCAGCCGCCCGACGTGACGCAGTACGAAATCCGGTCCTAATCGATCGGGCCTGGCGACACGCTTATGCTCGATGGACGGCATTCCGACCGGGGGAGAGCATGGCGGTCGGCTTCGTCGCCCTCGACAGGCGGATCAATCGAGACACCGAGGCGCTCCACGACTTTCTGTGGCACGGGGAGAAGAAAGACGGGAAGTCCCTGATCCGGAGTCTGCGTAACGACGCCCGAGCCGCCGATGTATTCTTACAGCTCGGTGGTCGCCTTCGCACGAACGTGGATGAGTTAGCAGAGGATTTGCAATCCTCTGGCAAGGGGGAATCACTCTTCGAATTGCTGTCGCACTCATGGGGCCTCGGCGCGGCCACGGTCCTTTACTCGAAACGGAACTACCGCGGCGCCGCGGACCGATCCAAGTCTGTGATTTCGAGCGCAAGCATCGGAGTTTGCGCGAATGCAGGATGTTTCGAGTTCGTCGAGGAATGGGAGGCCGGGAAGACTGATTTCGAAACGTACACGGGCAAGCTTGCGGATTTCTTGGAACCGAAAGGATTCATGGACTCGGGCCAGTTCAAACGAGTCATGAACGCGGTGTACGAGTTCGCGATGAATTGGAACGCCGTGGCGAGCAAGTCGGAGCAGACCTTGGCCGCGCGGACTTCCATCGAAGGTGCGGGATGGTGTCTCCTGACGAGCGTCTCGATTCGCGAATTGCTGGGAGCGCCTCCTTGGTTCTCTGCGCGCGATTTCGCGGGTATCGTTGAACGGATCATCGGGCGGATGTAGTCTGGCCGATGACATCAAGAACTTCCCGACATAGGGCGCTTCTTCGTCCCTCCCCGTTGTGAAGATTGTCGATTGGAGAGTCCAGCGGGCTCCCAAATTTGCCGTGGAACGTTCGCTGCACCCATCGGCACGTTTATGAGGATTACCGACGGAGGTGAAATAGCATCTCGAGAACATCTAAGCGCACTCTGGAAGCACAGAGGATTTGGTTGAAATTGCGTAGCTGGGCATCTTGGGAAGATCACCACCTAGTGTCCGCTTATCGGCACGTTCCAACCGCGTCCATCGCCAAGGAACTTGGTCGAACCTTGCTCGCGACGAGACAACGCGCAGCTGTCTTGAACCTGGCTAAGGAGACCCCTCGGTGGCACCGTCACGAAGACGCGTTCCTATGTCAAAACTACGGAAAAATCTCGACCCAACTCGTGTCCAGGAAGCTTGGACGAACTTTGGGAGGAATCTATTCCCGCGCCTGGAAAATTGGCCTGATGAAGTCGGTTCCTCGTTCTAAGCGTTGGTCGTGGACCCCGGCTGAAGATCATGTGCTCGAAGAGAACTACGGGCAAGTTCGACCTTTGAAACTGGCACGAGCCCTCAAGCGGACACGAGGCGCGGTGTGGCACCGGGCCAAGAAGCTTGGCCTTCTCAGTCCCCGCTGGAGCAACGAGTTCGCTCGGAGGCACTCGTTGCCTCGCACCGCGCGGCCGTTTACCGGCCTACGTGATCCGGTGGATCGCGGGTACGTCGCGGGCATCATTGATGGGGAAGGATCCGTGGGGCCACCCCCGAGAGTAGACGTCTCGGTCGGCACGACGACGAGGTCATTGGCCTTCCGCCTGCGGAACGTTGCGGGAGGAAGCGTCGCGGGACCCTACCACTACCAAAAAACCAAGGTCTTTGGCTCTAGACGGTGCCCGGTCAAGCCGCAATATCGCTGGAACTTCGCTTCCCGATACCATGTTTACCTATTGCTTAAGGCGATTCAGCCGTATCTGGTCGTGAAGACCCGCGAAGCGAAAAGAGCGATCAGTTACTTTGAGAACCTTGGGTGGAAGACAGATGAAGTCAACGAGACCGGTTGTCATAAAGATTGGAGAGACGCGAATCGATCGAGCGGGCGTAGAACAGATGCTGAAGGCGCTCGAAGTTTCGGGGGAGGGGACTCAGCGCTTCGAGAAGGCCCCCGACAACGGCGAGACGCTAATCGAATTGGCGGGCCGGATCTGCTACGAATCGTTTGAGGTCGGTTTGAACCCGAATGTGACCCGCATCCGTCTCAATCCGAAAGACTATTTCGAGAACCTGCTCCGGAAGGGTGATGGAAGCGTCGCGGAACACGCCTGGGTAAGTTTCGCGCTGATCGGCGTTTCACGCATCATGACACACGAGCTAGTTCGGCACCGGGTGGGCATTGCCGTGAGCCAAGAGTCCTTGCGATACGTTCGGCCGAAAGACATCAAGTTCTGGACGCCCGACGAGCTGAGTCCTGAGCAGAGTTCGGCGATGCAGCTCGCCGTCAAGCAAATGGAAGATCACTACCGGCGCCTGGAGCAGACAATCCCGTGGGATACAATGGACATGGACTCGAAGAAGAGACTCACATCTGCGATTCGCAGGCTCTTACCGGACGGCATCGCCACAAACGTCATTTGGAGCGCCAATCACCGGACGCTCCGCTGGGTCATCGAGATGCGGACCGATCCGTCAGCCGAAGTCGAAATCCGAATGGTGTTTGACCAGGTTGCCCAGATTTGCAAGCGCGACTTCCCTAGTATTTACCAGGACTTCGTTCGAAAGGAACTGGCTGACGGCACAGGAACCTGGAAGCCTTTGCTGCGCTCAAAAGTTTGAGGGCCGGTGGAGTCAGAGCCACCGGAAGAGGACTTTCCAGAACTCGACCTTCTCGGGCTTCCGGACGCCGGCGAGGACTGTCGTCTCGACATGTTTCCGCTGGGCCTCCGCCGTTTCGAACCCGGCCGACATCGCGTCGTAGGACGAGAGTCGGTCCAACGTGGTCCGCTCGACGAGGATCGCCTGGCCTTCCCCGACGACCTCGTCCTTGAACTTGACCACGAGTCGGTTCCCAGGAACGAGGGCGAGCCGATCGTGCTCTTGCGAGGAGAGGTATGTCTGGTAGACGTACTGCTTGCGGAGCTTCTCCTCGGCCCCCGGATAGGCGATCACGATCGTCTTCGGCGGCGCGGCGTTCGGCGGGATCATCGGCTTGCGGCGTCGGAATCGACGAACGAAGATGAAGCTTTCTGGTCAGAGGGCGGCGAGCACCTCGTCCGTGTGGCCTTCGACCTTAACCTTGCGCCAGACCTTTGCGATCGATCCGGCCTCGTCGATCAGGAACGTCGACCGCTCGATCCCGAAATACTCTCGGCCGTACATGTTCTTCCGTTTCCAGACGTCGTATGCGGTGGTGACACCTCCGTCATCATCGCTAAGCAGCGGGAAATTCAGGCGGTATTTGTCCTTGAATTTCACGTGGCTCTTCGTGTCGTCGCGGCTCACGCCGAGGACGACCGCGCCCTTCGACGTGACGCGTCCGAGGTTGTCCCGAAAGCTGCACGCTTCCTTCGTGCAACCGGTCGTGTCGTCTTTCGGGTAGAAGTAGAGGACGACTTTCTTGCCGCGGAAGTCTTTCAAGGAGACCTTGTGTCCGTCGTCCGCGGGCAGCGTGAAGTCCGGCGCCCGTTCGCCTACCGCCAACATCGTCGCACCGAGGCCACCCACGCCACCGCGCGATTTAACATCACCGATTCATCGGATCGTCCGGCCGGGGACCGCAAGACGCGCCTCTGTCCCATATAGTATCAAGTCTGGTATTTCTCAACGTATCCTTTATGTAAACGTACCCGGTTCGTTTTGATTAGCCCTCCTAGCCGCAGGTGCGAACAGGCGTATCATGGCTCGCAAGGCGTCTTCTCGAAAGCCGGCGCTGACGCTGCCCAAGCCGTCCGCCCGGCCGCCCAACGGGAGGGGGAAAACCGCCCGTGGCCTGTCCGCGCCGGCGGCCGCCGATGCGGCCCAGCAGGGCCTCCTGCAGCTATCGTTCGCTCGGCGCGCCCACGGCTACGGATTCTTGGCCGCTGCGGCGTTCCTGCTCGACGCGGTCCTCTTGCTGACCCTTGGCGGTCAGGCCCAGGCCCTCCCTCTTCCTCGCAGCGTCACGACCAACATGGTCCTCTGGCTGCTCCCGGCGGTCGCGGGTGCGCTCGCCTCCTGGGACGCGGTCCGATTGAAGCGGGAGCCGTACCGTCGGCATTACGTGTCGACTCATTTCGGAACCTCGGCGGCCGGGATGGTCCTCTTCTTCATCGTCGCGTTCGCGATCATTCTGCTCATGCAGCAGAGCCTCCCGGAAGCCCTTGTTCCCTGGATTTACCCGCTCACGGTTGCGGGCATCCCCCTCACAATCATCTCGATGGGGATGACGTGGCAAGGCATTGGGCTCCGCAAGGTCGGGAGTTTCGCGGCCGCGCTCGTGATGCCGATTCTGATGGTCTTCCTCGTGCTCGGCGGCGCGCGGATCACGGACCCTAGCGGGGCCCCGGACCTGGGCGGGATCCGGCTATTCGTCCTCACGTTTGTCATCGGCGCTCTGACGTCAGAAATCGCGGGCTCCCTCTTGCACCTGATCGCATCCTCCACGAGCGTGACTCAACGGGAAATCCTGAAAGCGGACAACTCGAAGGTCGCGCTGATCCAGCAAGACTACCAAAAGAAACGGGAAGCACTTGACTACAAAGAGCGCGCCCTTCGCGGACGCGAGGCCCACCTGGAAGCGTTGCAGCAGGAGCTGGAAGACCAGGCCAAGGAACTGAAGGCAAAGTTCTCGGACGTCACCGCGCGCGAGAATGCGATCGAGAAAGGCACAAAGGACCTACGGGACATCGACCGGAAGGTCGCCTCCGCCCGGGCGGAGATCGAGGCGAAGGCCGAGGAGATCCGCCTCCGCGACGCCGACATCTCGACCCTGAAGACGGAACACGAGAAGATGCGTCAGACGCTGAACGCGCGGGAGGCTTCGCTCGCGGAACGCGAGAAAGAGGTCAAGCGCACCTCGATCGAGCTCACATCCCAACTCCGTTCGTCCGAGACGAAGGTCAAGTCCGTCGAGGAGCGCGAGGCCCGCCTCCAAGAACTCGAGAAGTCGTTCGACTCGAAGCGCACGTCGCTGCTGAAGAAGGAAAAGGAGCTCGAGCTCAAGGATTCGGAACTGCGGCTGAGAGGAGAGCAGGTCGAGGCCACGCACCCTGGAGCCGATGCGACCCGGATTCGCGAACTGAAAGAATGGGAAAAGAAGATCCTGGCGAAGGAGAAGGAACTCGGGAAGCAGGAGGTCGAACTCCGGACGATGGAAACCCGTCTCAAGGAGCGGTACGAGAACGCGACTCGGATCGAGAAGCAGTTCCAGGGTCAGCGCAGGATGTTCGACGACCGCGAGTCGGAGTACGTGTCCCGGGAGAAGAAGATCTCCGACCAGGAGGCGGCGCTCCGCGAACGGTCCGCCGAGATCGAACGCCAGGCCTCGGCGGTCGAGGAGGCCCAGCATCAGCTCGATGACAAGACGAAGAAGTACGCGGAGCTGTTCAAGGACGCCAAGATGAAGGAAGCGGCCGCGGGATCGAATGAGGCGGACACCCGCCGCCAGAAAGAGAATCTCGATTCGCGGGAGCGGAAGCTCCACGAGATGCAGACGAACCTTCAGGCGGAGATCAAACGTCTGAACGAGGAGAACCGCAACCTCCTCGAGAAGGCGAAGGAGATCGAGGAGCGCGAGTCGGACCTGCAGTTGAAGTCCCTCGAATTGGAGAACAAGACGCGGGAGGGACGCGCGCCGGGCATGCGGGACATGGGCCGCGAGGGGCAGCTCGAGGAATGGGAACGCCGGCTCCGGGAACGAGAAGAGGACCTCAAGCGGCGGACCTACCAGAAGGAGAAGGAGATGGAGATGCGGGAAGGCGCCGTGAAGGCCCGCATCACAACGGCCGCTGGCGAGGCAGAGGCCGAGGAGGCCGTCGCCGTCGAGAAGAAAGCGGACCGCGTGAAGACCGGCACTCCGCGTCTCGACGACCTCCTGTACGGAGGGATTCCTTTCAACTCCAATGTCCTGTTCGTTGGCCCTGCGTTCGTCGGGAAGGAGGTCGCCCTCCTGAACTTCATCGCAGAAGGCCTGAAGAAGGGCATCCCCGTCATCATCATCACGAC